>ONAI01000093.1 GCA_900315755.1 uncultured Ruminococcus sp. | reverse complement strand
CATCAAGGAGGATATTCTTGCGGATAGCCTTCTCCTTTGCCTGTGTGAAGTCGTTATCCTTAACGCCTGCCGATTCAAGCGCATACGCAACGCAAGCTGTGAGAATATGCTTCTGGCAGACCTCGAACAGCTTTGGGAGGTCGAGAGCTTCGATCCGTTCCTGTTTTGGCTTTCTGCCGTTTATTACGCAGGCAGTAAGATATATCATATCCGTTGCGTTTTTGCGGAATTCACACTTTTCCATTTTCTATCACTCCGTTTTCGGTAAATTGCAGTATCCTGTCGCAGATGTCAAGTGCGGCAGGACGGTGGGTAACTATTACTACGGTCTTGTCGGTCATATTCTTGAGGTTTTCAAGAACCTTTCGCTCGGTAGCTTCATCGAGAGCGCTTGTAGCCTCATCAAGCAGCAGTATTGGACACTTTGAGTATACTGCCCTTGCGATAGCAATACGCTGCATCTGGCCCTCGGAGAGACCTGTTCCGCGCTCGCCAAGCAGAGTATCAACTCCGTCATCGAGCTCGCTCACGAATTCGTCCGCACAGGCTAATTTCAGTGCGCTATTTATACGCTCATCATTATGGAGTTCAGACTTGTCCGCAAAGCAAACTACCTCACGGATAGTACCGCTCATTAGCTGATTGCCTTGTGGGACGTATGCAAACAGGCGATGGAACTTAGCTGAGAGCACTTCGGTATTTCCTGATTTATCTGTTATGTAGCGTCTGCCTCCGTCAAGTTTGTAAATGCACATAAGCAGCTTCAGGACGGTACTTTTTCCGCAGCCGCTGTGACCGGTGAACGCCACATACTGTCCCTTTTGAATCTCAACGCTGATGTCTTTAAGAACAACAGGCATCGCGTCCTTGCTGAGCTGACGAACGCTGTCGCCGGACGGAAAGTAGGCAAACTCAGCGTTGTCCAGTCCCATTGCCTTGAAGCTGCTGCGGTAATAATCGAGAGTTTCGTCAATATCCATTGGCTGAACGTCGCTGTCATTCTCGAAGGCTTCAATTTCCATAAGACGTTCTGCACTCGCCGTCATAGCATAGAACTTAGGCAGATAGCCCGTTATATTGGCAAAAGGGGACTGTATCTGTGATATGAGCTGTGTTATTGCGGTGAGCGTTCCGTAGCTGATAGCGCCTGTGAGAATGCCATAGCCGCAGTAGATAACTCCGCCGACATACATTCCCTGCATACCCGTCTGAAAGCCGATATTGCAGAAATTCGAGAAGCGGACACGCTTCATTCGCGTATCCTTGTGGTCACACATCTTATCAAGAGCCTCTGCTTCAGTCTGTTCTTCAGCCGCAAAGGAGCGTATCATCATCATACTTCCGAGCCGTTCCTGCAAGTATACGCGGAGCTTTCCGTCGCGCTCCTGAATATTCTTGTGGAGTTTTTTCAGCACCTTTCGGAAGCCGTATGTGGCGAAAAACAGGACGATTCCGACTGGCAGCAGAACAAGTGCAAAGCGGTAATCGAGGAATATCATCATCACCATTGCGCTGACCATTTTCACTATCATTCCGGCAAGTCCGGGAAGTATCTCTACGCTGTTCTGAGCAACAACTACCGTGTCATTTGTAAGACGGTTCAGCCACTCGCCTGAGTGTACCGCGTTGACCGTTCCGAAGTCTTTGGTGAGGATATTGTTGAGCAGTCTCTGCTTGAAAAGGTTTTCGAGTGAGGCTCTTGATAGCTCTTCCAGCCAGCGAATTACCGCCCTCATAGCGACTTGTGCAAGTACAAGAATAATGATGTAGAGGACGTTCAGCTTGAAGCCGCTCCTGTCACCGTCAACTGCATTGTCCACGATGTTTCTCAGCAGAAGAGCATACAGAACTCCGCTCGCACCGTTCAGCGCCTGCACTATCATCAGCCAGAGGATATTCCATTTTTTCTTGCCAGTGACCGAATAAAGCCACTTTACTGCGTTATTTTTCATCTTTTTACTTTTCTCTTCAACCATTTTGGAAAAGCCTTTGCTTTTAGAAAAAGTTCTCGAACAGGGAATAAGTCGCACCATAAGTGAACATATAGCCTGTACTTCCAATCGTTCACAGAAATTTCCTTGCCATTGCGGACAACCGCTGTCAGTACGCCGATGATATGCCTGTCACGGATACCGTACTCCTTGACCCAGCGGTTATCGCCGCAAATAACGTAATCGTGTTTACGAACCTGAAGAATACGATGTAAAACGTACTGTCCGCTGTCACGCTTGTAAAGCGGAACATCATACTTTTTCAGTCTGCCGTGAACAGGCTTGATAATCAGCAGATCCCTGTCCTGTTTTATGAGCGGCATCATACTGTCGCCCCTGTTTGTGTAGATGAGCTTACCGTTTTTAGCAAGCTGTTCCTCGAATGTAGATTTATTCATCTATCGCTCCGATTTTTCTGAGCTGGTCGATTATCTTCTTCACATCGCGCTCCATA
Source organism: uncultured Ruminococcus sp. (assembly GCA_900315755.1). GTDB lineage: Bacteria > Bacillota > Clostridia > Oscillospirales > Ruminococcaceae > Ruminococcus. Next base: position 3,259 of record ONAI01000093.1, on the reverse strand, counting down.
GCCTCTTTCGGACCGTCATACTTCTTCTGCATCTTGGCAACTATCTCAGCCTCTGTGGTATCCTTTTCAAGGCAGGATATGATGAATCCGGCCGTCTCATTACTGCGTACCAGTCCAGAGAATTTGCTTGCTCCTGTGGAAACGAGGAGCTTCTGATCGCCGTCATCGTGTGTTAAAAATCCGCTATTCAGTTTCATAATTCTTATCCTTTCATTCCGTTGTAAGCGACCTTAGCCGCTTCAAGTTCCATATTGCAGCCGAGCCGATACAGCTCGACACGCTCTGCCAGTTTGTCCACAAGCTTTAGAGTTTTTGCCATTTGCACAGGGTCTTGCGGACGGTAAACCTGCTGCAATAGCATTGTGTATACCTGAGATTTTGTAACACGCTCAATATGGTTTTCCTCAGAACGTTCAAGTACGCATATTGCTTTCAGCGGTACTGACTTATTGCATCCGAGCCTGTGCTTTCCGTTGTATGGCGTACCATAGGCGATAACTCCGATGTCAGCTATTTTCAACAGAGGCTTGTCATCATTTATCATTACTGCTTTGTCGCCGAAGTACTCCCGCCATAGACGGGTATGCGTGGACTTGCCCGTTCCCGATTTTGCTGTAAACAAATACCCCGCGCCGTCCACAGCGATCACGGAGCCGTGAAACACAAAGGTATCATACAGCGGCATCTGTTCTGCTATCTTGCGATAGACCGCTGTTTCTTCGAGAACGCCCTCAGAGTAATTTGGCGCACGCTTTCCCTCATAAGCGTATTCCTTAGCAGTCTTTTCGCGCTCATAGGCTATATCCTTCGGCGTGATCTTCACCGAAAAGTCGGGAATAACGTCTGCGGCATAATCCTTGCAGTATTCGTGGATATCGGGATAGAGTGAGGTTATCTCTATCATCTTTTCTGCGATCTTATACTTCCTCGTCATCATCGTCTGTTTCGGTATTCACTCCTTTCAGCAAAGTGCGAAGATAACTCTCCGTTTTCATTGAATTGAACTCAAAACATTCCTTTAGATTAAGAGGACATCTCTGACGATAGAATGGAGTACATTTCGGAAGAAAACAGCAGCTCCGGCACTTTTCATCAATATCAGCAGGGCTTTTGAGTTCTTCAAGCCTTTTCTGATCGGTCACTCCATCAAATATATTTCCCCATACATTCTTTTCCAAAAGGGAATCGCAGTTATTGAACTCGCCGTCAGGTCCTATACCAATTGACTTATCCATAGAGTCTGCCATACAGTAATTCACCTTGAATTCTGTATCAGTATTATGACTGCTCTTAGATAAGCCGATAGATCTGCAATATTCTGTCAGGGCAGACATTTTTGCAAAAAGCTCATCTGACGGTCTGCATTTATCCACTCCAAACAAAGGCGAAAGATACAGGTTTATATTTTCAATGTTCCCGATATCCGCTTTCAACTGATCCACAAATGCTGCAAGTCCGTCAATATTATTACCGTCAACATTGCACCTGAGATTGATCTTTAGCCCCTGTGCAGCAAGAAAGCGTATCCCTCTTATTACAGTTTCATAGTTATGCTTATCGGGTGCGTAATAGCGCTTTCTTTTTTCATAGTCGGCTTTGTCACCGTCTAACGATACCTGTATCCGCTTCATGTTCCAGAGTTCGCTTATCTCCTTGGCAAGCTCCTCTGTGACAAGGCTGCAATTGGTTATCATCGTTGACTCAAAATCTATATCATTTTCTTTGAGTTTCCGGCACATATATGATATCAGCTTGTGACCCAGCAGCGGCTCGCCTCCGAACCACTTTATCTTGATCTTTCCGTTTTGTTTAGTATCCTTGATAAACTCTATTACTCTGTCAGCCGTTTCAGTGGTCATAGTCCTGCTTCTGAAACCTTCCTCAAAGCAGTAGATACACCTTGCGTTGCAGCCCGATGTCGGCCATACGATATATGAGCTATATCCCGGATCTGTTCTCGCCATAGTTTTAAGGATAAAAACCACGCTCTTATATTGTCCGATCTCATCATAGTCCGCTTCAACGATATATCTTGACCGAGCGAGCTGTTCAAGCCCGTTTTCAGCGATATAGTCATAGCTTACTGGTGCAGCTTTGATTTTCTGAAATGCTTTCCATTCAGTATCGGTCAGCTGAATAGTCTCCTTAGTAAATGTGCTGTACAGAAGATGTCTGCCGTCCTCAGAGAACGGATAAACAAACTGTGACACCTTATATTTTGCGCCTTCTTCAAGGCTTTTCCTATTTATTATCTTAGTAACTCGGCTGTCGCCTTGTTTTAGTATTTTCATAGTGTTTTCCGCCTTTGTAATATCAGCAAAAGGCTGCACGGCAATAACCGCCGCACAGCCTTCGCTGTCAGTGCTTTAACTGAGACTTGAGTAAAAACAAGTTTATTCGGGCTCTGCATCACCAGTACAAGATGTTGTGATAACATCCTCTGCATCAAAAGCGATGATCTCCAGCTCAGCTTCAACGTACTTTGCCATTGGTAAACACCTCCATTGCAGACAGTTCAGCATAATTGTAAACGACCGCTTCATCAGTTGCATATACAACATAATCATTTGTGCCGTCATTTACGATAGTGTAGAATCTTGCATAAACGCCATTACCGTTGTCCAGCAGACCTACTGTGTAAGAATCGGCAAGATTGCGAGCCTTCTTGATATTTGTTCCGTCAACATTATCCATCACCGGTTTCCTTTACAGTGTAACCGTCCTTGACTGCTGCACTTGCATTGAACTTGATTCTGTTCTTGTTGTTGGAAACATAAGTCTCAACGAACTCAATATCAAACTTTGTTGCCGCCTGTGCCGCTGTAATAGCCGTAAACGTAACCTTACGGATAGCTCTGTAGTTGCCCTTACCTACGATCTCGACGATATACTCGCCCTCAGTTGCTGTGCTCTCGATGTTCAGCTCATAGTCTGTGCCTGCGAGAAGGACTGTAGGCTCACCGTCATCATTGAGAATGCCGGTATCCTTGACGATTATACTCGACTCTTCTACAAAGCCGTTCTCATCAAGCACAACAGTATTGCCGTTTGTGAATTCAACAGTCACATCATCGGACTTGATAGACTTAGGCTTTATTATGGGATTTACCAGTATAATATCATTGTCATGGGCATTAGCAACCTGGTAAACAGCATCGCCATAGAGCTTATGGATCATTGACTCAATTACTGTCCAGTTTTCAGGCTTTTTGCCTTCCTTAACTGCTTCTTCAGCTGCTGCTTCTTCTGCTCAATCTGT
>ONAI01000092.1 GCA_900315755.1 uncultured Ruminococcus sp. | reverse complement strand
CGTTCAATGCACCGCTGCAAGCCATTATACAAGCTGCCGCACAAGCAGTCAGCCTTCCCAAAAGACTTGTTTTTTTCGTACACACTCCCCCCTTTCCGCAAAAATACACTTATAATAAGTATAGCAAATCCGCCTCATAATGTCAATACGCGAAAACATACGCTCTACCAATATAAACGCCGACTGAGACCTCTCTGTAAAGGTTGAAATTTCACGACGGATATGCTACAATATTATAAAATGAACAAGGAGAGATGCTGAATGCTAAAGAAGATACTCAGCGGAAAAAGCTGTGCGGAATGCCGCTTATGCTGTATATTTGACCGCTACGATATATGGGAGACTCCGGTTTTCAACGAGGAAATAAAGAACCGGATAAAGCAGCTTCGTCCGGGTACTGAATTCGTCACTAAAGACGGCGGCTACATATTCAAGGCCGACAATATAGGCGCAGATCAGCTGTTTTCTTGTCCGGCATTGACTGAAACCGGATGTATGCTTGGTGATGATAAGCCGTTCGACTGCCGTATATGGCCTTACCGAATAATGGAAGTCGGAGGAAGGAGAGCGATCACTATCGCCTCAATATGTGATGAGCTCTATAACCGTCCGCTCTCGCAGCTTGTCGGATTCCTTAAAGAAGGGCTTGCGGAAGCTATATTCAGCTATGCGGACTCTCATCCCGAAATAGTGAAGCCATATTACGAGGGTTATCCGGTTCTGCTGTTTGAGAACGCTAAGCTCTGAGAGTTCCATATAAAGCAAAAAGCTATGCCAAAAAGCATAGCTAAGAAAAATGAAAAATATAAAAGGGGAATTGGGGGATTACTTGATCCGATTATTATTGTAATCGTTTATTCTTAAAATAGTCTTAAAAACTAACATTTATTCAGAATTTTTTTATACAGATAAATTCCCCGCTGAGAGATCTTCTCAACGGGGAGTCTGTTTTTAAGTTCAGGAGATCCTGACAGCTGTTTCGAGAGCGATCTCCATCATGCTGCAAAATGTGTTCTGTCTTTCCTCGGGAGTAGTATACTCATTTCTGAGCGGACAATCTGAAACTGTAAGTATTGCAAGAGCGTTTTTTCCAGCCCTTGCAGCATTCATATAGAGCGAAGCGGCTTCCATTTCAATAGCAAGAACATTCATCTTCTGCCACTTTGCAAGACTATCGGCATCATCATAGAACATATCGCTTGAGAATACATTTCCCACATGGTAAGCACCTCCGCGGACTTTTGAAGCCTCAACAGCAGCACTTAAAAGTTCCCACGAAGCAGTCGGTGCATAAGTTCCCGGAAGCTCGTACTGCGCTGCATAAGCGGAGTTTGTGCTTGCACTCATAGCTATGACAATATCGCGGAGATTCACATTATCAGCGATTGCACCGGCAGTACCGGTCCTTATGATGTTTTTCACATCATAGTGGTTGAAAAGCTCCCATGAATAAACGCCGATCGAAGGCATACCCATGCCGCTTCCCTGAACGGAAACACGAACGCCCTTGTAAGTTCCGGTATAACCGAGCATACCGCGCAGTTCATTGTAGCATACCGGAGAATCAAGGTAATTCTCAGCGATGAATTTTGCTCTTAGCGGATCTCCCGGCATAAGTACAGTTTCTGCGATCTCGCCTTTAACAGCGCTGTTATGTGGTGTTGACATAGAAAATACCTCCTTGTGGTTTCTTTATCAGGAATTAGTTTTGTTTTCTTTAACAGCTTTGCGCTTTTTTATCTTGTATTTAGTCTTCTGACCGAAATTGAGTGATATAGTGAATATCTTATCAGACATAAAGAGCCTGAGTGCAAAGAACATACATATAGCAAAAACTATTATCTGGTATCCCAGACCTAAGAAGAACAGTGTTCTGTTACCAAACATTATGTTAGGTATAGCGGAAAAAGTATGTGTAAACGGTATAGCGTAAACAATGTATTTGAATACAGTCGGAAGACTGTTGATATCTGCAACCATTGAGATCATATAAGGTATAACAGCAAGCATCATGATAGGCATTATCATACTTTGGGTATTCTTGGTGTCATTTACGAGCGCACCGAGTATCAGAGATACCGAAAGACAGATCATGATAGTGAAGAAGAGCTGTAAGCCAACAAGGAAATAATCCATACCTGTAAGCTCCATACCAAGCTGTTTAAGAGCCTCGTCAACGGAGAGATTGCTCTTGACGTATTCACCAGCCGAATCCGTGATCTTTGAAGTTGCATCACCAACGAATATCTTGAAACCAAACATATAAACAGCAGCATTTATAAGTGCGATAAGACCTGCGGCAAGCATTTTTGCTCCGATAACAGAACCTCTTGAAACAGGGGCAGAAAGAAGCGTTTCAAGCGTTTTATCGGTCTTTTCGTTGGCAACGGTACTCATAAGCATCTGAGAAGTAAGTATAATGAGTACAAATACGATAAGGGGCAGCATCATATTCTGAATGCTTATCTTTCCGACTATCTTATCAGATGATACAGCTGCGGACTTATCATCTACGACCGTGTTCTCTGCAATAATGATAGGATTCTTTACAAGATCATACTGCTTTGAATCAAGACCGCCTGTTTCAGCCTTTTTCTCCGAAAGGTATTTCTCGATAAGCGTTACTGAATTGGAAAGTCCCGCGTTGATATTAGAGATAGTAGCAGCCGAAGTCATTCTTGAAACAGTTACGATCTGCGGACGCTTTCCGGAATTGAAATCCTCGGTAAAGCCTTTTGGGATGACAACAATATCGTTGATAGAATTTGAACTTAGAATATCAGCATAATCATCGCCGGATGTTGTGAACAGCTCTATCTTATTTCCATCTTTCTTAATGGTTTCAAGCATGGTCTTTGTAAATTCGGTATCATCGCGGTCACTTATCCTGAGAGTGACATTTGATGTCTTTTCAACAGCCTCATCAATAGTAACGTTCATGATACCGCCGAGAGCCATGAATATTCCGAGCGAAACGATAAGACCAAGTATCATCTGAAGGTTTATCAGCTCAGAAAGCTCCTTTTTCAGAAGGTTAATGAATTTCATGCTCATTCACCACCCTTTCAAATACTTCTTCGAGATTTGCAGCGTTATAGCGCTCTTTGAGTTCTTTGCCGTTTCCTGTTACCATAAGATGTCCGCCGGTTATTATGCCTACACGATCGGAAACGAACTCTATCTCAAGCATATTATGCGATGAAAGAAGGAAAGACATTCCCTCCTCTGCTGCAAGCTGCTTTATCATCTTTCTTATCTCGATAGCGTTAAGAACATCAAGTCCGCTCGTAGGCTCATCGAGGATAGCAAGCTTAGGCTTGGTCATAACAGCTCTTGCAAGCAGAAGCTTTCTTATCATTCCTCGGCTGTAACTTCCTATCTTGTCCTCAAGACGGTCACCGAGAGCGCATATTTTCTTAGCTCTTTCAACATATTCGTTAAGCGTATCAAGGTCAGAAGTAAAAAGTCCCGCCATAAAGCGCAGGTATTTCAGACCTGTCATATTCTTATAAGCACCTGCTTCATCCGGCAGATAGGTTATGGATTCACGCACCTTTTCTGGTTCTTTGATGATACTGTGTCCGCCTACTATCGCATCTCCGGCAGTGGGAGTGAGCAGAGTTGAGATCATGCGTATGGTGCTTGTCTTGCCTGCTCCGTTAGGACCGATAAGCGCGAATATCTCACCTTTTCCTATCGTAAAGCTTACTTTATCAACTGCAAGCACCTTTGTATATTGCTTTGTAAGTTCTTTGACTTCAAGCACATATTCCATAGAGTTACCTCTCTTTCATCAAATTCTGTGGTAATACTTTTAATAATACCATGAAATCGTGCATTTGTCAATAAACTATTCTGCCAATACTCAATATCCCATAACAGGCACTGACTATATACAAAAACACTCACGGTACAAAACAAGCACCGTGAGTGTATACTTTCATGGTAAAATAAGGTATAATACAGCTATTTATCGCTGTTCACAGATGAGCTTGATAGCAGTGCGCTCTTCGCCTTCGATCTGAATATTGGCAAACGCCGGGATACAGATGAGATCTATACCGATAGGAGCGAGATAGCCTCTTGCAATAGCGATCGACTTTATTGCCTGATTTGCAGCTCCTGCACCTACTGCCTGGACTTCAACGGCTTTCTGTTCTCTGATAACACCGGCAATTGCACCGGCTACGGAATTAGGTGATGAATGCGATGATACTTTTAAGATCTCCATGGTAATGACCTCCTGATATAAATTTTTCTACGGTAATTGCTGTTTATATGCGTTGATAAAAGCCATTCGGCTGCTTGACAATATTATACACTATGTGGACTAAAAAATCAATAGTTGTGAAGTGATTTTGTGCATTATCTTACAATAATTCTTTCTATTTTGTGCGATTTGCCGCATTTCTCGTCAAAATCCACTACTATTCCACAGAGGAAACAAGGCCCGGAAGCCTCGGAGAACCTCGCAGGAGCGCGATAACGGAACATATTTATGACCGGTTCCTTCTCAACACCAAGACAGGAATCCTCAGGACCTGTCATACCTACATCAGTAATATATGCAGTATGCGCCGATAAAATACACTCATCCGCAGTCTGAACATGGGTATGAGTACCGAAAACGCCAGTCACCTTTTCTGCAAGATAGTACCCCATAGCCTTTTTCTCGGAGGTTGCTTCGGCATGGAAATCCACAAAAATGTTCGGTGTTTCGATCTCAGCAAGGATCTCGTCCATACAAGCAAACGGATTATCGAGCGGCTCCATGAAAGCTGTTCCCATAATATTAACAAAAGCCGCCGAATACATACCCGCATCAAGGACATAAACACCCTTTCCGACCACGCCGCCATCAGGATAATTGGCCGGACGTATCACATTATCGCTATTAAAAATTTCCAGCGATTCTTTGCGACGGAAAGCATGATTTCCTGTCGTTATGACATCTGCACCGGCATTCAGTATCGCTTCTGCCGAAGCTTTGGAAATACCGTTGCCGCGAGCTGAATTCTCACCGTTCACGACAGTAACATCTATATTATAAGTCCGCTTTATAAGGCTTAATTTATTACGAAGGAAGTCGCATCCGGCTTCACCAACTACGTCTCCGATAAAAAGAAGTCTTTTCATATTTTCCCCCCGGAAGTGTTATTGTTAATATTATTATATCATTTCCGATGCGCCGATGTCAAGGCAAGGTACTTCCCTCCGGCTGGTCAGCCTGATTATTTCAATGTACAAAAAAACTCACGGTGCATTATTTGTACCGTGAGTTTTTGAAACAAGCATCATCGCGAACGCCAGTGGGGCACCCCAACTACAAAAACGCCCACGGTACATTCTCTGTGCCATGAGCGAGTACGTGCAGCGTTTTTTGTCAAAGTAAGCGCGTGAAACAAGCGTCATCGTGAACGCCAGCGGGGGCACCCCAACTACAAAAACGCCCACGG
>ONAI01000012.1:4658-78427 GCA_900315755.1 uncultured Ruminococcus sp. | reverse complement strand
AACAGGCTTTCCGGTAACTGTTGCAGCCTCTGCAAAAGCCTTTTCAATGCTGTCAAAATCGTGAGCGTCCATAGTTATAACGTGCCAGCCGAATGCAGCGAATTTGTCTGTGATAGGTTCTGGTGAGCATACCTCTGCAACAGGTCCGTCGATCTGAAGACCGTTGCTGTCAACGATAGCCACGAGGTTATCGAGCTTATAATGAGCTGCGAACATAGCAGCCTCCCATACCTGACCTTCTTCTATCTCGCCATCGCCGAGGATAGTATAAACTTTGTATGACTTCTTATCAAGCTTTCCTGCAAGAGCCATTCCGCAGGCAGCAGAGATTCCCTGTCCGAGAGAACCGCTCGACATATCTACGCCCGGAGTATGGATGCACGGATGCCCCTGAAGAAGCGCACCTATATGACGGAGCGACTTGATCTCTTCCTCCGGAAAGTACCCCTTCTGTGCAAGGACAGCATAGAGTGCAGGAGCAGTATGTCCCTTTGAAAGCACGAATCTGTCTCTGTCCGGAGACTCAGCATTCTTCGGATCTGCGTTCATTACAACATAATAGAGGTATGTCAGGGTATCGCTTATTGATAGCGATCCGCCGGGATGTCCTGACTTTGCGTTATAAGTTCCCTCAATAACGCCCATTCTGACTTTGCAGGCAGTCTTCTGCAATTCCTTTTTCATTTTTGCGTCCATAATGACCTCCGGTTTAATATAAATTAACGGCTGAGCCGCTTATTTGCACTTGGATATTATATGTTCGATCAGTTCAGCGATCGCACCCTCGTTGTTAGTCTTAGTAAGAACAAGATCCGCAGCCGCTCTGACATCTTCCTCAGCATTAGCCGGACAAACTCCGTAATCTGCTGCCTTTATCATTTCTATGTCGTTATCAAAATCTCCGACAGCTACAAAGGTATATCCCTCATACCCCGGAAATTTTCTGTATTGTTCAAGAGCCGAGCCCTTGCTTACTCCAAGCGGCAGCATTTCAAGGAAAATATCTGCTGACCGCACAAAGCTTACATTTTTATCATACCCGAACTGTCTTGTAAGCAGTTCGAGGTGGGTAACGTCTTCAGGCGCAAGCGAAAACAATACTTTCAGCCAGCCGCCATCCTCTATGTTTTCGAGTTCAGCATACTCAGGTACGATGCCGCAGAGCCTTGTATGGAGCTGCTGGTAATCAGTATTGCGAAACACATATGTACCGTCAGTCCTGAGGACCTCGCCTCCGGCTTCCGGCATTGCTTCAAGCAGTGCCGCTGTCATTTCACGGCAGCCGTCAGGAAGAGGATGAGTATACAGTGCCTCGCCTTTTTCATAGTCATATATCGCAGCGCCATTATACATTATGACCGGCTCTTTTATATCAATTATACTCAGGAACTGCTCAAACGACTGGATAGTACGTCCGGTAGCCACTGTAAAATGTCCGCCGAGCGCTATGAAGCGTTCGATAGCCTTCCTGTCCTTATCTGTTATCTGTTTTTGCGAGTTGAGCAGTGTACCGTCGAGATCGCTCAGCAGTATAACTCTGGAAATATCCTCAAACAATCGCTTTCCCCCTACATTTTTTCAAGCTTTCTGAGAACCGACTGAAAATATTCGGGCAATTCACTTGAAAACTCCATATATTCATCTGTTGACGGGTGAATGAAGCCTATTTTACGTGCATGAAGGCACTGACCTTCGAGTCCTTTATAAGGCTTGCCATAAACGTCATCGCCAAGCACAGGATGTCCAATATAAGCCATGTGGACACGTATCTGATGAGTACGTCCGGTTTCAAGGCGAAGTCTCACATGAGCATAGCCGCCGTATTGCTTCAGCACCTCGTAATGAGTAATGGCATTCCGCGAATTCTCCGGAGTTACGCACATTTTTTTGCGGTCAGTCTTATGACGTCCTATCGGAGCGTCCACAGTACCGGATGTGTTTTTAAGAGTGCCTGTAACGACAGCCTCATACTCGCGCGTAAAGCTGTGGGCTTTTATCTGCTCTGCAAGCTTCAGATGAGAAGCATCATTCTTCGCAACAATGAGCAGTCCGCTTGTGTTCTTGTCTATGCGATGAACGATACCGGGACGTATCACGCCGTTTATCCCTGAAAGACTTTCACCGCAGTGATAAAGAAGCGCATTCACAAGCGTTCCGGTATAATTTCCGTGTGCCGGATGAACGACCATTCCCTTCGGTTTATTCACTACAAGCAGATCATCGTCCTCATAGACGATATTCAGCGGTATATTTTCCGGAACGGCATCCATTGGCTCTGGCTCGGGTATCTCAACTGTTATCATCTCGCCGCCGCGAAGCTTGTAGTTCTTGCTTACTGCCTTCCCATCGGCAGTAACTGCGCCTCTTGAAATCAGCCCCTGCACAGCCGAACGGGTAAGAGCAATATTGTCCGAAACATACTTGTCAATACGTACTCCAAGATCCTCCGCTGAGGGTGTGAGCTTTACTGTCTCACTCATTGCTTTCTGCCTCTTTGACAGCAACCGAAGCTTCCTGCTTTTTACGCTTGCTTTCCTTCGGTTCAACGAAAATCACATAAACCATAAGCAGTGCAACTGCTACTGTAACATATATATCCGCAACATTGAATATTGCAAAATTGAACAGCTTCACCTCAAACATATCAACAACATATCCCTGTCTGATGCGGTCGATGAGATTACCTATCCCACCCGACAGAAAGAGAAGTATGATAGCTGTAAGAAGCTTTGAGCGCTTCATCGTTATGAACATTATGACCAATCCTGCAGCTATCACAAGCGATGTGAAGCCTATAAGAAACCACCGCTGTCCGGACATACTTCCGAACATAGCACCATCGTTTTCGAGGTAGGTAAGATCGAGTATCTTGAAATCGCCAAAGTGTATGAAGCGTATGCTTCCCTTTTCTTTAAGGTAATGCACAGCCCAGTATTTAACTGCCTGATCCGAAACGATCAGTAATACGATAGCAGCAACAAGAAGTATTGGCATATATCCTTCCTTTCAAAGAATACGCCCGCCGTCCGTCGGGACAGCAGGCAATATTGTCCTAATTACGCTTCAATGGCAATAGCACATCTCTCACAGAGTGTAGGATGATCGTGATTTGTTCCCACATACTTGGAGTAGCACCAGCAGCGCTCGCACTTCTCACCGTCTGCCTTTGCGACCTCAAATGAAGTCTCAGCGCCGGACTTTTCAACCTCAACACCTGATACGATGAGTATATCCTTAAACTGCTCAGCAAGTGCTGAATATCTGTCAAAATCAGCATCGCTGCTCTTGATGATTATCTTAGCTTCAAGAGACTTACCAATAGTCTTAGCATTTCTTGCTTCTTCAAGAACCTTGTTTACTGCTTCTCGGGTACTGTAAATGAAGCTCCACTTATCTGTGAACTCAGCATCAAATGCAATACCTGACTTTTCTGGCATCTGGTTAAGGAATACGCTCTCAGTATCGTCATCAGCTGAGTGCGGCATGAACTGCCATATCTCTTCGGCTGTGAACGAGATTATAGGAGCAGCAAGTCTTGCAATAGCGCTCAGAATGCGGTACATAGTGGTCTGTGCAGCACGGCGTACAACTGAATCTTCCTTCTCGCAGTAAAGTCTGTCCTTGATTATGTCAAGGTAGAAGTTAGACATATCAATTACGCAGAAATTATGGAGCGCATGGAATGCAATGTGGAAATCGAATGCTTCGTAGCCCTCTTTGACCTTGTCAACAAGAGCATCAAGGCGCATAATTGCCCATTTATCGAGTTCTGTGAGCTGTTCATCGGAAACACTGTCCTTATCAGGATCAAAACCATTGCCGTTGCCGAGGTTTCCGAGGATAAATCTTGCAGTATTTCTTATTTTCTTATAAGCATCTGAAAGCTGACCGAGGATAGTCTTTGAGATACGGATGTCGCTGTGATAATCCGATGAAGCTACCCAGAGTCTGAGAATGTCAGCGCCATACTGGTCTGTGATCTCGCTCGGATCAATACCGTTTCCGAGAGACTTGTGCATAGCCTTGCCTTCGCCGTCAACTACCCAGCCATGTGTGCAGACAGCCTTATACGGGGAAGAGCCCTTATATACAACGGATGTAAGAAGTGATGACTGGAACCAGCCTCTGTACTGGTCTGCACCTTCAAGGTAGAGGTCAGCAGGCCATGAAAGACTCGGGAAGTCCTCTCCGTCCATAACAGAGGTGTGTGATACACCGCTGTCGAACCAAACGTCCATGATGTCATATTCTTTGGTGAATTCGCCGCAGCCGCATTCGCACTTGACTGTTGACGGAATAAATTCGGAAGTGTCCTTAGTCCACCATGCATCACTGCCTTCCTTGCGGAAGAGATCAGCAATAGCAGCGATAGTTTCATCAGTGCAGATAGGCTTACCGCAGTCCTTGCAGTAAACAACAGGTATCGGAACGCCCCATGTTCTCTGACGTGAGATACACCAGTCGCTTCTGTCACGAACCATGCCCTTGATGCGGTCCTCGCCCCATTCAGGGATCCACTTTACAGACTCGATAGCCTTTACAGCCTCGTCCTTGAAGCCATTTACTGAGCAGAACCACTGTTCAGTTGCTCTGTAAATGATAGGGCTGTTGCATCTCCAGCAGTGCGGATACTGGTGAACGATCTTCTGTGTAGCGAGCATTGCACCGAGCTCTGTAAGCTTGGCAGCAATTGCCTTGTTAGCCTGATCGGTGTCCATTCCCTCGAACTCGCCTGCTTCAGCAGTCTGCTTACCCTTGGCGTCAACACATACGATGATACCGATGTCATCATATTTCTTGCAGACCTCAAAGTCCTCGACACCGTAGCCCGGAGCAGTATGTACGCATCCTGTACCGCTTTCGAGGGTTACATGATCGCCGACGATTATCGGTGACGGACGATCATAGAGAGGGTGCTTTGTCTTCATACCTTCAAGCTCAGCGCCTGTGAAGCAGCCCTCTGTTGTATATTCAGTGATACCGGCAGTTTCCATAGTTGTGCGTACAAGCTCTTCTGCCATCACATAGTATTCATCACCAACATGAACAAGTGTATAATTATACTCCGGTCCGAGACATATTGCAAGGTTACCGGGGATAGTCCATGTAGTAGTAGTCCAGATAACGAAGTATATCTTGGAAAGGTCAAGTCCCATGCCCTTGAAAATACCCTTGTCATCAGTTACATTGAATTTAACATAGATAGAGTAGCACGGATCGTTTGAGTACTCTATCTCAGCCTCGGCGAGGGCTGTATTACAGTCAGGACACCAGTAAACCGGCTTGAGTCCCTTATACATATAGCCCTTCTTAGCCATCGAGCCGAATACCTCGACCTGTCTTGCTTCATAAGCCGGACGAAGTGTGAGGTAAGGATAATCATAATCTCCCAGCGAACCGAGTCTCTTGAAGCCCTTCATTTGGTTTGCTACCTGTGCCATAGCATATTCACGGCAGTGCTTTCTGAGTTCTGTCGGAGGGATAGCGCCGTCCTTGACGCCGATAGCTTTCATTGCTTTCAGTTCGATCGGAAGTCCGTGAGTATCCCAGCCCGGAACATAAGGGGCACAGAATCCGCTCATATTCTTATACTTTACAATAATATCCTTAAGTGTCTTATTAAGAGCATGGCCCATGTGTATCTCTCCGTTAGCATACGGAGGGCCATCGTGAAGAATATAGGACTTCTTTCCCTTATTCTTCTCGATCATTTTGTAGTAAAGTCTCTGTTTCTCCCATTTTTCGAGAGTTTCCGGTTCTCTCTTCGGAAGATTTCCGCGCATCGGGAATTCTGTTGACGGTAAATTCAGGGTGTTATTATAATCCTGTGCCATTTTAATGCGAGCATGACGCAGCAGCGCCAGCTCCTCCTTTCAAACTGATTTACGGTAAATACTTACCTTTGGGCATAGCCCGTTATCAAAACAAACAGCAGACTAAGCTTACAGCATGAAAGCCGGTCTGCGGTTATATTTAGCGATATGATTATTCAGCAGCAACAGCGGCTGCGATCTCCTCAGCTGTTTCAGGCTCGTAATTAGAAGCTTCCTCAACAGTTTCAGGCATAGATGAGATAAGTTCAAGGTGGCTCTTATACATATCGAAGAGACTCTTCTTGAAATCAGCAACCTGCTGCTGAGCCTCGATGAGAGCTTCCTTTTCCTTAGCGATCTCTTCGCGGTTCTTCTCCATAGCTTCAGCGTGCTGACGTACAGCCTCATCCTCGAGTGCAGCAGCCTTAGCCTCAGCCTCAGCGATGATAGACTCAGCCTTTTCGTTAGCCTCGGAGATGACCTGATGGCCCTGTCTCTGAGCGCCGAGGAGAGCGTCCTTAAGAGCGTCCTCATCCTTCATATACTCTCTTACCTTGTCAGCAAGGATCTGTATCTTATTGTTTGCCTCGGCACGTTCACGCTCCATCTCATCGAGTTCAGCCTCGAGCTGAGAAAGAAATTCGTCTATTTCTTCCTGCTTATAGCCGAAAGCAGCCTTTTCAAATCTCTTATTTCTGACATCTTTTGAAGTTATCATTTTTATTCACCTCTAAATATATTTACGAAGATTTATGTGTATGCGGCCTTTTTTAGTCAGACCGTCTATACCGTAAAGAATATATCTTCCGCTGCCTCTTACCGAAAGAATATCGCCCTCTTTCAGTTCCTGTGAGACTGAAGCAGCAGTAAAATGATTTATCTCCACCCTGTCCGAACGGATAAGTGCAGCCGCTTTTTCACGGCTGAGATTCGCAGCAAGGCTGACAATACAGTCAAGCCGCAGAGAAGCGACAGTTCCGCTTATCTCCTTGTATTTCTGCTCAGCATCGAGCCTGAAATCCACATCATCCGTTATTTTAACTCCGACTCTTCCGATCTTTGTTACCGAATCCAGGATGGCTTTTGCTGCAACCTCTGTAACGAAGGTCTGGGTTTCACCCTCACTGACAATAATATCCCCTATCACCTCACGTTTTAAACGCTGTCCCATAAAACTTCCGAGAAAATCTCTGTGGGTAAGCTTATCCTCTTTCCTGTAAGTGAAAGTAAGGCATTTCATAGGGAAATCATCTTCATCCGGCAAAGAACAATATATCGGATAGACCGCAAGCATTTTTCTTCTTGCGTCCGCAAAGCCGCCGTTCAGGATCCAGCCGAAGTCAGAAGAGAGTCCTCCGCACCATTTTTCGGCAACAACACATTCATGCTCATCAAGAAACGATGAATATACCGGACATCCATAGCGTTCACAGCGGTCTGCCATATCACCGAGTTTAGCTTCTAAGAGCTTGTCCTCAGAATCGTTCATCAGATAAACACGCCGTTATTCTCCAGTTCGCCGACGAGATCCTCACCGATGAATCCAACATTATAAGGAGTTATGATATAAGTGAGGTTAGCGACTGGCTTAAGGCTTCCTCCATTAGCATAAGCAACGCCAACGAGGAAATCAATGATCCTTCTCTTGTTCTCAGGAGAAGCTGTTTCAAGGTTAAGAACTACTGTCTTCTTAGCGATAAGGTGATCTGCGATCTGCTTAGCATCTGTGAAAGCAGAAGGCTTTACAAGAACTACCTGAAGCTGAGCAGTAGTCTGGATATTAACAACTTTATTTCTTCTGCCAGTGGAAACGCTCTCACTGCCGGAAGATAAACCGGAAGCAGAATCCTCTGATTCCGAACGTGAATAGCTTGGTCTTTCGCTGCCTGCGCGCATCGGCACATCAGCCTCATCAAAATCCTCATCCTCTGAAGCAAAGAAAAATTCCTTGATGTTCTCAAACAGTTTCATTTGAATACTCCTTCTCCGCATTTTTTTATTTATTTATGCCGTGAAAGCAATGCGGGCTTCCGCGGACTTTCATATAGACAGTGCCTGCTGTTCTGCGCTGTACGTGCATCATGCTGCCGCAGAGCACTATCTCTGAACCGACTTATTTATAGCTGCGCGCTCCGAACATACCTGTTCCGACTCTTACAAGTGTTGAACCGAATCTTATAGCGTCAGCATAATCGTGTGTCATTCCCATTGAAAGGGTGTCCATTGAGAATTCTCCGGAAAACCTTTCAAACAGTTCGCTCATCCTTCCGAGGAAAATATCGCTTTCAGAAGGCGGCGGAATGGTCATAAGTCCTCTGAGCCTGATGCCCTCGGTCTGCGAAGCCTTCATGAGCAGTCCGTGAAGGTCATCCGGATGAACTCCGCTTTTGGAATCCTCTCCGCCGATATTGACCTCACACAGTATGTCCATGATCCTGCCGTTCTTAACGGCAAGGCGACTTATCTCTCCGAGCAGCTTCTCACTGTCTACGGACTGTATCATACTAACATCATTGATGATGTATTTAACTTTATTTGTCTGAAGGTGACCGATCATATGCACCTCAGCTGACTTATCATAGCTTTCCTTCTTCGACAGGAATTCCTGAACGCGGTTCTCACCGAGGAGATCTATGCCTTCAGCTATTGCATGATTCACAGCTTCCGGCGCGACTGTTTTGGTAACAGCCATGAGCCTTACGCTTTCCGGAGCTCTTCCGGCAGCCGCACAGGCTTCACCTATATCAGCCCTAATTCTTCTGAGGTTCTCGCTGATATAATCAAACTCGTTCCCCATATCAATCAACACCTTCGATCATAATATCGTCATAGAGAAGAAGGTAGCTGTCGTCTCCGAGATGATCCAGAGATGAAAGCACGTAATCGCTTCCTTCGTATATGACATCTATCTTTTTGAAAAGCACCTGCTCACCCTTAAGAACATAAACGCCCTTATAGGTAACTTCGGTAGTTTCAGTAGTATCGCCCTCGCCCTTCTTTTCTTCAGCCGTTACGAATCTGATAGCCTCACGCGGAACTTTAAGTCCGCGGTAATTGCCTCTTACCAGTTCGATATTCTCAGTTCTGTGCTGAACGAGTTCGCTGCTGAATTCACGGCAGGCAAGTATAAGGATAGTCTGTTTCGGATCACCTTCATCGCGGACATCAAGGATCTCAGCAGTAAAAATATCTTCCGAGGATTCCGGTCTTATACGGAC
The DNA here is from genome assembly GCA_900315755.1 of uncultured Ruminococcus sp. Lineage (GTDB taxonomy): Bacteria > Bacillota > Clostridia > Oscillospirales > Ruminococcaceae > Ruminococcus. Next base: position 69,396 of record ONAI01000012.1, on the reverse strand, counting down.
ATACTCTCCTATTTTGTACTCCTGATGTGTGTTATCCACAACTCCGGCGAGATACCAGTTATATCCATCAACAAGCTTTCCGACGACTTTAGGATCATCCGAACGCCTGTCGTAAACATCATTAAGCTGTTCAACGGTAAGGCTATCGAGCATATCGCTTTTCAGCTTGTCCTCATAGCCATCGCAGTAGCTTACAAAATAGCATGATTCCGGCGATTTAACAGTCTCGATAGGCTGCTGTGCTTGTTTTTTCAGTTTATCTATCTCTGTTTGCAGATCTATTATCTGTTGAGTAAAATCATTCACCTCATTGGTAATGATCTGATAGGTACTCATCTGAACGAGAAGATCGTCCTCAAGAGAACTGATCTGCTTGAAGTCCTGCTTATCACGGCAGAGCATGAGATTTCGGTAGTTTTCTTCGATACTTGCAGAAAGATCAGCCGGCTGCGCGGATTCGCGCGTACCCGGATTCTGTATTTTCATCAGTATCGCAAGTTTCTTCTCAAGCTGAGCCTGTTCACGTTTACGGGTTATCTCATCGCCGCTTGAATAGGCTTCGGCAATAACGCTTCCATTACCGAGCTTTCCGCCGTCCGAGACCTTATAACTTAAGATTCCGCTGCCGCTGTAAAGCACCGGTTTCTCATCTCTTATAAAAACCCCTTTGAACTCCGCAGAAGCCGTAACTTCAGAGATAAGTGCGCTTTCGGTCTCGCTTTCGCGGTTTTTCTGGTTATATATAACACTTATGAATATAACCAGAAACAGAACAAGGACCGTATTGCGCAAAACTTTGACCAGAATGCTGCCTTCAGATCTTGCGAAGCGCATTCAGATCACCTTATTCGCTTTTCTCAGCTGCGTCGAGGATAGAAACCGCTCTTGCAGGGATAATAGTAGAAATAGCGTGTTTATAAACGAGCTGCTGTTTACCGTCGCAATCAAAAATGGCAACATAGCTGTCAAAACCTCTTACCATGCCCTTGAACTGGAAGCCGTTGGTAAGGATGATAGTTACCATTATCTTGTCCTTTCTGCACTGATTGAGGAATACATCCTGCAAATTAATAGTCTTGTTCATACACATTCTCCTGACTTTAAATATTAGCAGTCACGCGACTGTTTTTATCTTGTCTGTATGTATTCTGAAACACATTAAAAATACACACATTACATTATATCATATATTCCAATAATTTGCTATACATTTTTTGCATTTTTCTAAAATTTCATTCATTTTAGCAAATTCGTCTAAAATAATCCACTGAATCCGGTCATTTTTTCTAAACCATGTAAGTTGTCTTTTGGCATATCGGCGTGTTTCCTGTTGGATTTTGGCTATTGCCTCCTCTAAAGTAACTTCACCGTTAAAATACGGAATAAACTCCTTGAAGCCAATGGCGTTTGCAGATGTACTCATTCCGCCTTCTTTCCAGAGTTCTCTCGCTTCTTCAACAATGCCTTTGTCTACCATTTTCGTCACACGCTGATCTATTCTGCGGTAAAGCACAGCTCTGTCGCTGAAATTCAGCCCTATGATAAGCGAATCGTATGGACTCTCCACAGTTCTGCTTTCACGTTTGAGATCGCTGAAACGCCTTCCGGTAACATGATATACTTCCATAGCACGTATTACTCTGACAAGATTATTCGGATGTATAGCTTCTGCTGCTTCCGGATCAACTGCTGCGAGCCTTGCATGAAGCGCTTCACAGCCATTCTCACGCGCGAATAGAGTCAATTCTTCGCGATAAGCCTCATCGCGTCCGCCGTCAGCGAACCTCGTATTTTCAAGCAGCGAATCTATATACAGACCTGTTCCGCCAACAATTACCGGCAGCTTTCCGCGGCTGATAACTTCCTCTATCTTATCGTTTGCGAGCTGAACGTAATCTGCTGTACTGAATGCTACATCCCTTTCGAGAAAATCAATGAGGTGATGAGGTATCCCCTGCATCTCTTCCTGCGTCGGCTTTGCAGAGGCTATGTCCATTCCCTTGTATATCTGCATGGAATCGGCTGATATTATCTCTCCGCCGTAAAGCTTTGCAAGTTCAACTCCGAGAGCAGTCTTACCGGAAGCAGTCGGACCAACAACCGCAAGAATTCTTGGCTTATTTGGTATCTGTGCCATTTTCGTCCTCCTCTTCCTCACGTATATGTTTGTTCACAAGACGTTGTGCAAACACGGTAACACCTACGCATAACAGAAGTCCGATAAGCAATATGACAACAAATATCATCAGCATAGAGCTGAAAAAGCTATCAATAATATTTTCAGTTCCAGATAAAGTCATAGTCATAAAGCATCATATCCTTCCGCAGAATGCACATCACTCAGTGCGTATCATTACTGCATTCTTCCTTGTTTTCGCATTTTTTGAACAGCTTCTTATATGTGAGAGTTATCGTTGCAGCACATACCGAAGCCGCAAAAACTCCGGGGATAAATACAAGTGCAAAAGCAAAGAAGCCTCTTACAAATCTATTTTTACTCTTTACTATATCCGGTCTTATGATAAAAAGTCCCATTACAACAACAAAGGCTATTGCAAATGAGATCAGCATAAATCTGACCTTTCTACTCCATAAAAACGACATTTTATCCTCCAAGTAAGCTTATGTCCTTCCAAACTGATGATCTATGTTTGATTTTGTCATTGTGAACATTACCGGTCTGCCGTGAGGACAGTGACGTATCGTATCATCATTGTAAACTCTGTCGGCAAGCGCCTGTAATTCAGCGAGGCTGTTCTTGTCATTGCCGCGGATAGCCGATTTGCAGGCAACTGTATGAAGCAGGTCATCAAGCGAATGCGACTGCGGATCATGCCTGTTCATCCTGAGATTCACAGCTATTTCCGCGATTATCTCCTCCATATCGAGTTCCATGATGAATGTGGGAACAGCCGTTGCAACAGCACAGGGCTTTTGCGAAAAATCAAAGCTGAATCCCATATCCGCAAGCATTTCCGTATTCTCTTCAAGCGCACTGAAATCGTCTCCGGCAAGCAGAACTTTAACTCCGTTTATGAGCATCTGGCTGTACTGCCGGCAATTGCGGCTCTTTAATTCCTCAAAAATTATTCTTTCATGTGCAGCGTGTTTGTCTATCAGTATAAATTTCTTATCATCTGTTTCGGCAACGATATATACTCCGAATGCCTCACCGTTTTCATCCGAAATTATAACAGGCTCAGGAGCTTTCTTGAAGCTTGCTGAATTGATATAACTGAATCCCTCAACAGGCTTGATCTCCGGAATCTCTTCCTCTTTTTCCTCAGGCTCAGTATTTTCTTCATCAGCACTGACATTAACAGTCAATCCTGTCTCCATTACGGAATGCTGCTGAGCTTCAATGTTCTCTGCATTTTCAGTCTTTTCGCTTTCAGCAGGCTTATTATATGCAGAAAATGGTTCAATATCCGCAGTTTCAGGCTCCGGCGCAGAAATCTCAGCACTCTGCGGCTGTTCAATACTCTTTTCAGCCTCTGCTATCTTGTCAACAGGAGTGAAAATGAATTCCTGCTGCTTTATCTCCTGAGGCTCTTCCGGCTTTTTAGTCCAGTCAACACGCGGTTTCATCTGGAATTCATACACCATGCCGTCCTCGCTCAGAGCATTCTTGACCGCAAAATATATAGCGTCCGAAACATTCTTCTCATCAGTGAATCTTACTTCTGCCTTTGCGGGATGGATATTAACATCCATAGCCGACGGCGAGAGGTCTATCATCATTACACAAGCCGGAAATTTTCCGACCATTATCATATTTGTATACGCATTTTCAAGCGCAGATGTACAGATCCTTGAACGGACATATCTCCCGTTCACGAAAAAATTCTGGAAAGACCTGTTAGTACGCGAATACAGCGGCTTTACAACATACCCGCTTACGTGTACACCGTTATATTCATAATCCGTCTCAACAAGGCTGCGTGTAAAATCCCTGCCGTAAATAGCATATATTGCCGAATAGAGCTCGCCGTCACCGCTTGAATTGAACTCAACACGGTTATCACGTATGAACTTGAACGCTATATCAGGATGAGACATCGTTATTTTCTGGAGTATTTGACTGACTGCGTTTCCCTCTGTTACGTCCTTTTTCATGAACTTTCTACGTGCAGGGACATTATAGAAAAGATCGCGTATGATTATAGTAGTACCATCCGGACAACCGCCCTTTTCATGCGATACCTCAACACTGCCTTCTATATTGTAAAGAGTTCCGTAAGTCTCATCTTTTGGCTTGGTCATTACCTCTACCGATGATACAGCTGCTACCGAAGCCAGAGCCTCACCTCTGAAACCGAGCGTAAGGATATTATCAAGATCAGCCTTGTCACTTATCTTGCTTGTTGCATGGCGAAGAAACGCCTTTGGAACATCATCGAAGGAGATACCGCATCCGTCATCGGTAACTCTCATGTATGTAGTACCGCCGTTCTTTATCTCAACGGTAATATGTTTTGCACCTGAATCCACGGAATTTTCAACCAGTTCCTTTATCACCGACGAAGGTCTTTCTATGACCTCGCCTGCCGCGATAAGTTCAGAGACTTCCTTATCCAAAACATTGATAGTTGGCATACAAACTCCTTTTCTGCGGTAATATCAAACTATCCTTCCGGTAACAGCCCAGTTCATAGAACCGGTCACTTCAACATCTACAAACTGTCCTATCAGCGATTCATCGCCCTCGAATTCGACTATGATGAATTCGCTGCTTTTTCCGGTGATACAGCCTTTTTTCTTCTTGGATACATCATCAGCGAGAACTCTCATGCGTCTGCCGATGAAACGTTTATAGTGTTCGGTAGAAATATTCCTCTGAACTTCAAGAAGCTCACGCATACGTCTGCTCTTGATCTCATCAGAAACAGCATCCGGCATTTCAGCCGCCTTTGTACCCGATCGCTTCGAGTAAATGAACGAGTAGATATTGTCATACCTTACACGTTTAATTATATCAAGAGTTTCCTTGAAATCCTCATCTGTTTCATCAGGGAAACCAACTATCAGATCAGTAGTGAGTGAAAAATCCGGATCTTTACTGTAAATATAGTCAACAATGCTGAGGTAATCCTCAGCGCTGTAACGGCGGTTCATTCGTCTGAGAACATCGCTGCTTCCGCTCTGTACAGGCAGGTGAAGGTGCTTTGCTATCTTATCGCACTCAAAAATAGTGTCGATGAGCTCCTTTGAAGCGTCCTTCGGGTGCGATGACATAAACCGAACGATAAAATCGCCTTCTATCGCATTTATCTCCCTTAGAAGCTGAGGAAAACTCATAGAATTTTCAAGGTCTTTTCCGTATGAATTGACATTCTGTCCAAGCAGCATTATCTCCTTATAGCCGCTGCTTACAAGCTCTCTTACCTCTGAGATTATATCCTCCGGTTTACGGCTGCGCTCACGTCCGCGGACGTAGGGAACGATACAATAGGTGCAGAAATTATTGCAGCCGAACATTATAGGTACAGATGCCTTGAAGCTGCTGTCACGAAGCTGAGGAACAACAGCTGAAAAGTCGTCATATTCAGAGATGTCTGCACCGAATCCTCTGCCTCTGAGGCTATCCCTCAGAAGTGCCGGCAGACCGTTTATAGCGGAAGTTCCCAGCACAAAATCCACCTGAGGATATGATTTCTTTATCTTCTCAGCGATGTGGCTCTGAGCTGTCATACATCCCGCGATACCGATTATGACAGAAGGCTTATTTTCCTTCAGCTTTTTCATGCTGCCAACTATGCCAAAAACCCTGTCCTCAGCCGATTCTCTGACAGCACAGGTGTTAAGTATGATAAGGTCGGCAGCGTTCTCGTTATCGGTAAATCCGAAACCCATACTGCTGAGAAGCCCCTTGATCTTTTCACCATCAGAAACATTCAGCTGACAGCCAAAGCTGCGTACATAGGCTATATGCGGTCTATTGCCGTATAATTCTCTGATCTCATTTATTATTACACTGTTATCGTTCAAATCTGCACCTCTTATCCGGTTCTGACAATTCCGTTTTTAAACATACATAATTAGTATATCATATTTTCAGCATTGTTGCAAGTATTTACGCAATAAAAAAGGACTGCCGAGAGTAGCCACCTCCGGCGGAATCGCGGCATAAAATTACCGAGTCCATACTTTCGGACTCGGTAACCCACTTTTTCCGCTAAGGGCAGCTGACTGAAGCAGTCCTTTCTACTGTTTGATGATCTTATCCAAGACCTGAATGTTCTGTAACGGAAATTAATCCATTGGTTTGTCAGCAGCATTCATCGTATCAGTGCCTTTCTGAACCTCTGTACCATATTTGATAATGTGAATGAACAGAAGTATAACAAGTACCAGCAGCATTACTACGATACCTTCAGTGCCGCACATTACAGCGATAACGCCGATCGGAATGAGTGATTTTCCGAACGAACACATTGCCTTGATAACTTCATCACTGAAAGGAGTTTCGCACTTTGCAAGAGCCTTTGCAAGACTTCCTCCAAAAATGAGTGCTATATACAGGAACACACAAGTAATAGCGGCTGCAAAACAAATTCCGGCGATCATTATTTTTAGTTCTTTAGCAGTCATATCATTAAGAGTACCCGCCACGGTGATCTCTCTGTTATTGTCATCAATTTTTGTATCTCTCACTTTCAGCTTCAGTTTGATCCCCATTATATCCCACTTATCATTGCTTTCTTCAACTTTTATCAAGCTATCCGGAATATCATCTCTGTCGATACTGATAGTGGCATTACAGTTTGCATTGATATCTATTGCATCGTTGGGAACAGTAAGTACGGCTATTCCGATTATCATTGAAACTACAAAACCGACAATTACCAGTATTTTAGCAATAATAGTTACAATACGGAATACCTTGCCAATGGTGTTGATACTTTTAACATTTGCGTTGATTTGTGCCATAATGATTCCTCCATTCCAAAAGCTTAGAGCTTATTATTATGGTTATATCATATCATACGCAAACGTATTTGTCAATATTTTTTGTAAAAATCTCATAAGCATATTAAAAAAAGAGCGGACATATGTCCGCTCTTGAATCATCATTACATTAACTCGCAGATGAGATTAGAAAATTCTACCGGATCTTCGATACTAAGTCCTTCGATAAGAAGTGCCTGATCGTAAAGAAGTTTTGCGTATTTGCCGAGCTTATCCTTATCACCGGAATCACTTACTGATTTCAGCTTATTGAATATTTCGTGCTCAGGATTGATCTCAAGCACTCTCTGTGCCTGTATCTTCTCATTATTCGGAAGTGAATTGAGTACCTTCTCCATTTCAAGAGAGATCTCACCCTCACTTGTAAGACATACAGGATGTGAACGAAGTCTCTGCGAAAGGATTACCTTTGCTACCTTACCGCTGAGCGCTTCTGAAAGTCCGCTGAGAAGATCTGAGTTTTCTTCCTCTTTAGCTTTGAGCTCTTCCTTCTTCTCTTCTGTATCAAGTCCGAGGTCTTCGGCAGATACCGAGCGGAACTCCTTATCTTTATACTGGTGGAGCGCCTTTACTGCAAACTCGTCAACGCTGTCGGTGAGGTAAAGTATCTCATAGCCCTTATCGAGAATGAGTTCTGTCTGTGGAAGCTGTTCGATACGTGAAATGCTCTCGCCTGTTGCATAGTAGATGTACTTCTGCTCTTCGCCCATACCGGTAACGTATTCGTCAAGAGTTACAAGCTTCTTCTCCTTTGAGGATGTGAACATAAGAAGCTCCTGAAGCTTGTCCTTATTCATGCCGAATTCACTGTAAACACCGTATTTAAGCTGTAAACCGAATGCTTCCCAGAACTTCTCATAGTTTTCACGGTCATTCTTGAGCATTTTCTTGAGTTCGCTGCTGATAGTCTTTTCGATGCTCTTTGCGATAACCTTCAGTTGACGGTCATGCTGGAGCATCTCACGCGAAATATTGAGTGAAAGGTCCTCGGAATCAACAAGTCCCTTAACGAAGCTGAAATAGTCCGGAAGAAGATCAGCGCACTTATCCATAATGAGAACACCATTTGAGTAAAGCTGAAGTCCCTTCTCATACTCCCTTGAGTAGTAATCGAAAGGCGCTTTTGACGGTATAAAGAGCAGTGCATTGTAAGCCGGCATCTCATTGCTGATGTGAGAATACTTCAACGGCTCATTGTAATCGTAGAATTTCTCAGTATAAAAATGCTTGTAATCCTCTTCTTTTAACTCGTTCTTGTTCTTCTTCCAGAGTGGAACCATACTGTTGAGAGTTTCAACTTCGATAAAGTCCTCATATTCGAGAGGCTTCTTTGCTTTCTTGTCCTCCTCGGACTGCTCCTTCGGACGGCTATGAGACATTTCCATTTTTACAGGGAAACGGATATAATCGGAATACTTCTTAACGAGCGACTTGATTCTGTACTGGTCGAGAAACTCGGAATACTTCTCGTCATCAGTATCATCAAGCATTTCAAGGATTATTTCAGTACCGGTGCTTGACTTCTCAGCCTCAGAGATAGTATAACCGTCAACGCCCTCGCTCTCCCACTTGAAAGCCTTATCGCTGCCATAAGCCTTAGAGATAACAGTTACCTTCTTAGCGACCATAAATGCAGAATAGAATCCTACACCGAACTGTCCTATGATCTGGTTATCCTCTTCAAGCTTGTTTTCATTCTTGAATTTGAAAGAACCGCTGTTTGCGATAGTACCGAGGTTATTCTCAAGCTCTTCCTCTGTCATACCTATACCATTATCGGTTATTTTAAGCGTCTTAGCGTCTTTATCAGAGGTTATCCAGATAGCGAAATCATCCTTGTTAAGACCTACCTTGTCATCTGTGAGCGACTTGAAATAAAGCTTATCAATAGCATCGCTGGCGTTTGATATAAGTTCTCTCAGGAATATTTCCTTGTGAGTATAGATCGAGTGGATCATCATTTCGAGGAGTCTTCTGGACTCTGCTTTGAACTGCTTTGTTTCCATTTAAAACATCTCCATGATAAATTTTAGCACTCTCCGCATTTGAGTGCTAAATCAAGTATATAACTTCTCACACTAAAAATCAACCCTGTTCACAAAAAGTTTACAATTTATTCATATTTGCACATAAAAAAGGACGGTATAAAAACCGTCCTCATTATTATTCGATTATTCAACCGGTACGATCCAGCCGAAAGTATCTTCGATCTTGCCCCACTGGATACCTGTCATTGTATCATAGAGCATCTGCGAGATCTTACCGATCTTATTATCGTTGATCTCCATAACCTTGTCGTTCCACTTGAGGTGACCAACAGGTGAGATTACAGCAGCTGTACCTGTGCCGAATACTTCATCGAGCTTACCTGCATCATAAGCATCAGCGATCTCCTGGATAGTGATGCGTCTTTCCTCAACGGTAAGTCCCTTGGACTTGCATACTTCAATAGCAGACTTTCTTGTGATACCAGGAAGGATCGAGCCCTGAAGCATAGGTGTAACTACCTTTCCGTCGATAACGAAGAAGATGTTCATAGCACCTACTTCTTCTATGTACTTCTGCTCAACGCCATCAAGCCAGAGAACCTGTGAGTAATTCTGCTTGTGAGCCTCGTCCTGACCGATAAGAGAAGCAGCGTAGTTACCGCCTGTCTTAGCGAATCCCATACCGCCTCTTACAGCGCGGACATACTTGCTCTCAACGTAGATATTAACAGGATTGAGACCGCTCTCATAGTAAGCGCCTGAAGGTGAGAGGATGATAATGAAGAGGTAGTGATCACCTGGCTTTACGCCGAGGAAAGGATCTACTGCAATGATAAACGGACGGATATAGAGTGATTCGCCCTCCTTTGAAGGAACCCAGTCCTTTTCAATCTTGAGGAGTTCCATAAGGCACTGCATACCGAGTTCCTCAGGGAGTTCCGGGATAACGAGTCTCTCATTTGACTTGTTGAGTCTCTTGAAATTCTCAGTAGGACGGAAAAGCTGTACCTTATTATCAGCAGTTCTGTATGCCTTTAAGCCCTCGAAAACTTCCTGACCATAGTGGAAGCACATAGCAGCAGGTGAGAGATCTATATTTCCGTAAGGAAGGATCTCAGGATCATGCCAGCCCTGACCTGCGTCATAAGGCATAACGAGCATATAGTCTGTGAAGATATGACCGAATCCGAGCTTATCACCTGGCTGCGGCTTATTCTTGAGTTTGTCTGCTTTGGTAAATTTGATTTCCATTTTACTTCAACCTTCTTTTTTAATATTAACTTAACCTATTGTTATCACTGACCGAGATATAGTTTTTCTCAAACAGTCTCCTGCAAACGACTATGCAGGCGGTTGTGAGACCTGCTGTACAAAGAGTAACAGCTGCTGCGGCAATTATTATCTTTCCGTGCTTCATACTATGTTCCTCCAGTCATGGTACATTAGTTAAAGTGTGCAATAATACACATTCCTAATGGGTATTATAACATATTTTTCAAAAAAATTCCATAGTGCTTAAATAAAATCCTGCACAAAAACCGCTGTTGATTTTTGTGAACAACGCACATTAAGAGTCATATTTTCTTACTCTGAGCACTGCGCCGAGACTCTCTGCAACTTTCTTTGAAGCCTCGATCTGCTCCTGTGGGATAACATCGACTACTGACATTACGACCTCAGCCTTGCCGGTCTTTACGCAATCCGCAGTAAAATTCTGCATTGCTGCGAAGGCATTGTCAAATCTCGGACGTGTCACCTTCATGTACTCGTCCTCAGTACCGGCATTAAGGCTTACGGAAACAACGTCCACAGCCTCGCAGAGTTCTCCGGCAATGCTTCTGCCGTTCACAAGGTCACCAAGACCGTTGGTATTGATACGCAGCTTTTTACAGCCCTTTTCCCTGAGATACTCAGCTGCTTCGATGACAGTTTCAAGCCTTTCGGTAGGTTCACCGTAGCCGCAGAACACTATCTCATCATATCCGGCTATATCACGCTTATCAAGATCAGCCTTTATTTCATCCATAGAAGGCTCGTGTTCAAGCCAGAGAGGATCAGATCCATAAGCGCCGTCTGCATTATTTCTTATGCAGAATGTGCAGGCACAAGGACATTTATTCGTAAAATTAAGGTAAAGGTTATTACCTACCTCATATGAAATGGTCATAGCTTTATTCATTGTTTTTCCCTCTTGCACAAGTTTAAATTTCTTATTTGTGAGCAAAACACCGCTTGTCGGCAGATGCTCAGCCTCAAATCCTTCAGTATCAAGTCTGCTGAACTGTTCCTCAGACACAAAAGCATAAGGCATTGCGCTCGGAAGGCTATCCTTTCCGAAACTCATTTCAGAAACACAGCTTCCCGTTTCGCCGGATGTCTGTAAAGACTTCAATGTAGGCATATGCCATATCCATTCAAGAAGATGCTTTATCCTCTCGGCAGCTTCTTTTTTTATGGTATTCTTTTCAGTGCCGAAGACCTCTTCCTCAGGAATGACAAGTTCGTAAACGAACTCCTTGTCCTCCGGAAATCTGTTCAGAAAGAAGCCTCTCACTCCCGAAAATCCCTCTGTCTCAAACTCGGACTGTGCATAGCCGCCTTCCGGACTCTGGTCAGTATCAGGCACAAAATTTTCGAGCAATAGCTTCTGATTATGCTCGATTATTTCTTTTTCAGTAAGCCCTTCTGCCCACTGACAGCCCTTCTTAAAAGTCAGACCGGCGTGTTTCATATAAAAGTGCAGCTCATCGACCGTTGTATAGTCGAGCAGACTATGATTCATTTCAATATATATGCTGAAATATGCAGGCATTGTATTACCTCCGTTCTATATTTTTAATATCACCGTTTCTGCTCACTTCCAGTATTCAAGGAAGCTGATAAGATCGGCTGTATTCTCCTTCTGTGAAGGAAAGCTCTTTCCCGATTTATGCGGAAGAAGTAGCTTGTAGTAAAACTTATTGCCGTCCTGTATTCCCTTGATCTTGATGGAATGTTCAGGAAGCAGCGGAAGCTTCTTTATATCCAGAGATGTAACATTGTCACTTGTTATAGCTATCTGTGCAGCACCGGTAATGCCGTCGATATAGATGAGCAGATAACCGTCATCGGTATATGCAGCAAATCCAGGACGGATACCTGCATTTAAAGCCAGAAAACCTGAGAAGTCGTTTATAGAGATGTAGCAGGGAGATCTGTATTCAACACCGAATTTTGAGAGATCACCTCTCATAACATCTTCATTTGATATAAGGTGCATTTTTATACCTCCATTGTATTTAGCATATCCTTGAGAAGCTCACGGCATTCCGCATCTGTGAGTTCATCTATATTGGTCTTTCTGAGCATTGAAAGAGCACTTTCGCTGCTTACCGAACCAAAGCTCATCTGTCCTCCGGAAGTATTCTCGCTGATCTTGTTCTCGCCGGTATGAGACTTCTCCATTTCTTCAAGAAGCTCCCTCGCGCGGCTGACAACTTTCGCAGGAAGTCCGGCAAGCTTTGCAACATCAATGCCATAGCTCTCGTCAACGCCTCCGCGGACTATCTTTCGCAGAAAGCGTATAGTTCCGCCGTGCTTATTAACTGCGATACTGTAATTCTTAACGCCTTCGATCTCGTTTTCAAGACCGATAAGTTCATGATAATGTGTAGCAAAAAGCGTCTTGCAGCCGAGTTTTTTCGATAAACATATATGCTCTGCGACCGCACGGGCAATACTTACACCGTCAAACGTTGAAGTACCTCGTCCGACTTCATCGAGAATGACAAGGCTGTCCGGAGTAGCATTTTTCAGGATGTCTGAGACCTCGCTCATTTCGACCATGAATGTGGACTGTCCGGCTGTAAGATCATCGGACGCGCCGACACGGGTGAATATCTTGTCAACAACAGATATTCTTGCTGAATCTGCCGGAACAAAGCTTCCAATCTGAGCCATAAGCACAATAAGAGCTGTCTGGCGCATATATGTGGATTTACCGGACATATTCGGTCCTGTGATTATAGACATCCTGTTGGACTTCTTATCTATATGTATGTCATTCGGCACAAACACCTCATCATTGAGCATCAGTTCAACAACAGGATGTCTGCCGGCTTTTATGTCGATAGCGCCGTCAATTGCGATCTCAGGCTTGACGTACTGATTACGCAGCGCGACCTCTGCAAATGAACACAGAACATCAACCGCAGCAACTGCCGAAGCAGTTTTTTGTACCGGTTCAAGCTTGGTTGCGAGAAATTCACGTACCTCTGCAAAAATATCAGCTTCAAGTGAAAGTGCCTTGTCCTTTGCACCAAGAATTGTATTCTCAGCATTTTTGAGTTCTTCGGTGATGAAGCGTTCAGCATTGGCAAGAGTCTGCTTGCGTATCCAGCCTTCAGGAATAAGATCGTAGTAAGAACGTGTAACTTCAAGATAATATCCGAATACCCTGTTGAATCCTATTTTAAGTCCCTTTATGCCTGTTGATTCACGTTCCCTCTGAGCAATCTCGTCTATTATGCTTCTGCCGTTATTCATGATATGACGAAGCTCATCAAGTTCCTCGTTAAAGCCTTCCTTGATAACGCCCCCGTCCTTTACTGTGATCGGCGGATCGTCCATAACAGCATTCTCGACAAGATTCACTATATCTTCGAGATCTGATATTTCGCCTCTCAGCGAATCCAGCAGCTTTGCCCCCTCAAACTTTGCAAGTTCAGCCTTGATAAGCGGCAGCTGCTTTGCCGTTGCAGAAAGTGACTTCAGATCGCGCGGATTTGCGGTCTTGTACATGACCTTGGTCATAAGTCTTTCAAGGTCGTATACTCTTTCGAGAAGCTCGGCAATATCACCGGTAATTACGCTCTTTCTGTAAAAAGCCTCAACAGCATCAAGTCTTTCGATTATCCTTGCAGGGCTTTTCAGCGGCTGCTCGATCCAGTTCCTGAGCATTCTTCTGCCCATTGAAGTTTTTGTAGAGTCAAGCACCCACAGCAGCGAGCCTTTTTTCTCCTTGTTCCTGAGAGTTTCAGTAAGCTCAAGATTGCGCCTTGCATTAAGGTCAAGTCCCATGAACTGCTCTCCGCCAAGTATTTTAAGCTTCGTGAATCTCGATACTGAGGACTTCTGAGTGTCGTTGATATAATCGAAAAGTCCGCAAACGGCTGCACAGTCAGCTCCGTCCGAGCTGATCCCCAGCTCGGACACCGTCTTCACATTGAATAGTCCTGCTACTGTACTGCTGCCCGAAGACGGTGTGAAGCTTTCAGCTTCACGGAGCGTAACTGAGCAGCCGAGCCTTACTTTAATAAAATCCGATACGTTTTTAAGTGAAAGAAAAGAATCGGTAAAAATGATCTCCGCCGGACGTATGCGGCTGAGTTCATTGATAACTCCGGCTTCAAGATCCTTGCCTGAAAACTGTATAACAGCAGCCTCACCGGTGGAAATATCCGCCGATGCAACTCCGCACTCCTTAGTCTCTTCATCATAGAAAATACTGCAAATAAAGTTGTTCGAGCCGTCATCAAGCATACTGCTGTCAGTAAGAGTTCCCGGAGTCACGACTCTTATAACGTCTCTGATCACTATTCCCTTTGTCTCAGCCGGATCGGTAAGCTGCTCACAAACTGCTACCTTGTAGCCGAGTTCTATCAGCTTCTTGATATATATATCCGCAGCATGATAAGGAACTCCGCACATCGGCGCACGTTCCTCAAGTCCACAGTCTCTGCCGGTAAGTGTCAGTTCAAGTGCTTTTGATACTCTTATAGCATCGTCAAAGAACATCTCGTAAAAGTCGCCAAGACGAAAAAACAGTACACAGTCTTCGTATTTGTCTTTCACCTCAAGATACTGAAGCATCATAGGCGAGATCTTACTTCTGTCTATTTCCATGCACGTATGCTCCTTTTCAGAAATTCGTTTTTAAGGTATGCCGCAGCATTTATCAGCCGCATCCGCCGCAGGTCGCACAGCTTCCCGAGCAGCCGCTTGTAGGCTGACAGGTCTCAGGATCTTCACCGTTAGCGCACATGGTTATGATTTGGTTTATGTTATTGATAAGTGTTTCGAGGCTCTTCTGTGCAGCCTGGAATACTACCATATTCTTGTTTGTGATTATCTTCTGGTACTGAGCCTTGATGCTCTCATCGAGTTCCTTGAGCTTATCGGTATCCTCAGCCTGAACGTCCTTTCGCATGATCTCGTTGAGTTCACTGCGGAGAGCATCGAACTTTTCAATATCCGCATTGAGTTCAGCATCATTATCATTCACCTGTTTTGCAAGATTATAAGCGATATAACGGTCATCCTGCTGGATAGCCTTTCCGAGTTCTCTTGTAAGTTCCATAACATCCATTGCATTTATTCTCCTTAAATCATTTATTGTCGATATATATACGAGGCACTCTCTTTGAGATACCGCATACTACTTCATATCCGATAGTACCGCATACTGCGGCAAGCTCATCGGCAGTTATCATATCATCCCCGTCTCTTCCGATAAGGGTAACTATATCACCGGATCTTGCTTCCGGAACCTCAGAAACATCGATCATAAGCTGATCCATGCAAACTCTTCCTGTAATGCGGCAGCGCTTTCCGTGAACAAGTATCTCCCCCTTTGAACTGAGAAGTCTCGAATAGCCGTCGGCATATCCTATGGTTACCGTTGCTATTCGCATTTCATGTTCGGAAACGAATGTCCTTCCGTAGCTTATGCAGGTTCCGGCAGGCACTGTCTTGACCTGTGAGATAACGGCTTTAAGCTCCATAACAGGTGAAAGTCCCTCAGGTATATCAAGACTTATATCAGGATGCAGACCATAAATAATGATCCCTGCTCTCGAAAGAGTGCTCTTCGGCGTATTGCGGTAACAGGTCGCCGCACTGTTCATAAAATGTACGTGCGGAAGCTTAACTCCGCGCTTTACAAGCTCATCATAAGTATCCGTTATGAACTTCTCCTGATGATCCGTGAACGCGATATTATCAGCTGAATCGCTGTCGGCAACAGCAAAGTGAGTATATATACCCTCAACTGAAAGCCCCTCAATATTGCACATTCTTACGACTTCCTCAGCACATTCAGCCGGTGTTCCATACCTCAGACCTATTCTGCCCATGCCCGTATCTATCTTGACATGACAGCGTACCCTTTCAGGACTATTTTGGCACAATGCAAGAGCATATTCCATAGATACAACGCCCTGTATGATGTTGTATTCAGAGATCTCATGAGCATATTCCGGCGGAGTATAGCCAAGTATCAGTATCTCAGCCTCAGGACAAAGTTCCCTTACAGAGATAGCCTCATCAAGATTTGAAACTGCAAAATACCTGATCCCGCAATCCTCAGTAAGACAGCGGCATACCCTGTCGTAACCGTGACCATATGCATCCGCCTTAACAACAGCCATTATCTCCGTTTTTTCAGAATTAAGACCGCGTATTATCTCCATATTCTTTCTCAGCTGCGGCAGAGAGACCTCAGCCCATGCTCTTTTCAGATACGGTTTCATTCTGTTATCAATTCCTTTCGTCCACAAAACGTTTTCAGCAAAAAATTTCATTACATATGTAAAAACGCCTTGAAATATATTTTATTGTATGTTATAATTTAGTGTAATGATCTTTTGGAGGTGGTAAATTGTTCAGATCTCTGAATTCAGGAATCTGGGTATCTTCACCCGAACAATTCATTCCCGAGCCGCAGAAAACAGTCTGCATAACCGGGCACCGTGCAAAAAGCATCATCCCTTACGACAACGATCCTTCTTATTTAAAAGTGACCGCAGCCGGAGTAAGGTATCTGCTGAACAGATATATCGACATGGCTTTTGATGCCGGTTATACTACCTTCTTCGACGGACTTGCTACCGGAACCGATCTCTGGGCAGCCGCTCATCTAATGAATATGAAGAGAGCGGGCAAGGAAATTCGTATCATCGGTGTTATGCCATTCCGGAAACACGCATTATTCTTCCGTGAGAAAGATCTTGCTGTTCTGACAGAAACTGAACGTTCCTGTGATGTTCTGCTGTGCACCTGCACTGATCCGGATATGGTCTATATGAAGAACGGCTTGGCAAAGAATCTTTACCGCGACCGTAATTTCTTCATGGCAGACAATTCATCTACTGCTATTGCATTCTTCAATAAGGACGCATGGCGTACCGGTACAGGTCAGACTATATCCCGCATGAAAAACAACAACTGCCGCATAGCAAGCTTCGACTGTGAGGATGTTCACAAGATCATCGACATAACCGGCAATGATGTTAATGCTCTGCGCGAATATATCAATGAGATGACAAATATTTTCATCGGCTAAAAAGCAACGTCTAATGAATATTATAACACATCCGCAGAATTTTTCAAGTTTTATTTACCTAAAATAACACATTAAAATTTATTTTTCTGCTGATTTGTATGTTTTTGAATGAAAGTCTGTTCGCTTTTCAACAGACTGTTGAATTGTCTGTTTAAACATTCAGCGGTATTATTCCATGTTGAAAGCGTTGAAAAGTTTGTTGATAAATGGTATTTTGCAGTTTAGTTTTAAACACTTATCCATTGTAAATATTTTTTATTCATTCATAAACGAATAATTTAAGTATATCTTTGATATACAAATCGTAATTTCTTATGTCAATAATACGTTCAGCACCACTGAACTGACTATTTACATCAATAATAATACAAGGAGAGAACAAAAATGTCAGACGCACCTAAAAAGAAAACCGGCAGTATCGCTATCCCTTTCCTCGTTACTATCTTCATAGGTATGATAATCATAGGAGGGGCAGCTTACTTCATCTACTATAACTACCTCAGAAAAGGCGAAGAAAAACTGAGCGAGCCTCAGCCAAGGAACGGCAGTATCTCTATTTCCCCGGAAGACAGCCACACACTCCTGTTCATTCTTGACGATCCGGAAGCTAATAAAGCTTCAGCGACCTTCATGCTTGTACGTTCAGTTCCGTATAAAAAGCATATGCTTTTAGTCGGAATCCCTTCAAACTCTATATACTACTCTCAGGAAGAAAATGCTCAGATAGCACTGAAAGAATCATATGAGACCGGCGGCGGTCCGGCTGCCGTTTCGTTCGTTCAGAACGTAATAGGCGTAAACATCGACAAATATATGGTATTCACCCCTGAGACCTTTGAAAAGGTCTGTGATATTTTCGGCGGTGTCAGCTATCCGGTCGACATCGAATTCGGCGGATATAAGAACGACGGCTCCGTTCAGACTCTTGATTCCAAGGACATAAGAAAATACCTCACCTACAACAAATTCAAAGGCGGCGAGACCGAGCGCTCATTCAAAGCCGCTACGATCATCAGCTATATGATAAACGGCTCTGAGGGCGACCGTATTGCAGGCAGCTTCGACAGATACTTTGCCGAGGTCATCAACGCTACCACTTCAACCGATATTACTGCCGTTGACTACGACAAGTACAAGGATGCCATCAAGTATATGTTCAACTTCGGCTCAAATATCTCTGTCGCCATCATCATTGACGGCGAAGATTCGGAAAAGGACTTCATACCAAGCTCAAACTTCATCAGCAATCTGCCCGAAGAATATTTCGGAGTTATTGAAGAACCTACCAGAAAATCGAGGGATGACGATTGAACAATATTTTTGATACTCACGCTCATTACGCAGATCATGCTTTCGACAGCGACCGCGCAGAAATTCTCCGCACTCTTCCCGAAAAAGGAGTTTGCTACGTAATGCTCGCTTCGTCAACAGTTGATGATATTCCGGAAAATGCCGCTATCGTCGAGGAGTACGGATATATATTCTCAGCAGCCGGTGTTCACCCGGAAGTCGCTGATTCAACTCCGGCAGATTATCTCGATACAGTCAGGAACGCAATAACCGGAAGCAATAAAATGAAAGCAGTCGGTGAGATAGGTCTCGATTATCACTACGACGGCTACGACCGCGGCAAGCAGATAAAACTCTTCCGTGAACAGATAGAACTTGCAAAAGAACTCGATCTTCCGATAATAGTTCACAGCCGCGATGCCTGTCAGGATACTGTTGATATTCTCCGCGAATACAAGCCGCGCGGAGTTGTGCACTGTTTCAGCGGCTCTGCTGAAACTGCGGCTGAAATAATCTCTCTCGGTATGTATATCGGCTTCACCGGTGTGCTTACCTTCAACAACGCCAAAAAAGCTATCCGCGCTCTTGAAGCCGTTCCTCTCGAAAGACTGCTCCTTGAAACGGATTGTCCTTATATGGCACCTGTACCATTCCGCGGAAAACGCTGCGACAGTTCAATGATAGCCTGTACAGCTGAGAAAGCCGCCGAGATCAAACAGATCCCGGTTCAGGAACTGCTCGACATTACCTGCCGCAATGGTATGGAATTCTACGATATTCACTAAGAGGTTTTATATATGTACTACTGCTGCGGTATAACCAGTAAAGGCATAATGCCACATAACGAAGATGCTCTCCTCATCGGCAAGGAGGTATTCGATTCAGGTGCTTCCGAACAGGAACTCGATCCGCCTTTCTTCGCCGCCGTTTCAGACGGCGTTTCAGGCGAACTTTCCGGCGAATTAGCTTCAAAAATGTGTCTTGAAATGATACGTGAGATACACTACAACTGCCGTACTGATCTTTCAGCTGAGCTCCTTGCTATCCACGAAAGGCTCGCACAGTTCAGTGCTGAAAATCCCGACAGTCATAATATGCAGGCTACTCTCTGCGGTATAGCTGTTGACGAAAAAGGCATTATCACAACATTCAACGTCGGAGATTCAAGACTTTACCGATTTCGCGGCGGAAGAATAACCCAGATCTCACGCGATCAGTCGCTTGTACAGCTGCTTTATGAAGAAGGCACGATAACTTTAGAGGAACGTCGCACCCACGTTCACCGCAATATCATTTTCCCTGCATTCGGCAATGTCAATACTCCGCCTAAAGTTGATATATCCCCTATTGAAGGCGGCGTTGAATTCGGTGACGTCCTGATACTGTGCAGCGATGGCCTTTCCGATTATGTTTCAACCTATGATATGGAAGAGATAATGGAACTGCCGAAAAGTCTTCCGGAGCGTCTTGAAATGCTGCTTAATAAGGCTTCTGAAAACCAGAGCAAAGACAATATTTCAATAGCGGCTGTCACCTGCTGCTGAGTATCAGGAGGCTTTTTCCTATTGACTTTTCGCATCTCATGAACTATAATTAATCTGTATTCAACAACCGCTATAAGACGGTTATTGCCCTGCACTCCGTTCGGAGAGTGCAAATTCTTTACAATATAATGCCAACGTTTATACGAAAGGATAATTATTTATGAAAAAAATCATTTCATTTTTACTTGCAGCTTCTATGATGTCTGCTTCTGTGGCTTCGATCAATGTATGTGCTGCCGGTGAATCAAAGGATACCGATAATGATCTTGTACTTTTCGGCGACAGTATCGCAGCCGGATATGGTCTTAGCAGCTCAGAATACAATTACGGTCAGCTTTGTGCTGATTACCTCGGCGGCAATGTCGATAACTTCGCTCATAAAGGTGATACTTCCAAGGATATGCTCGAAGTTATCAAGAATCTTAATGACTCAGAAAAGAAAAAGGTAAAGGACGCTGAATATATCGTCATCTCCATAGGCGGTAACGATATGATGCGCCATGCCTCAAAGGAATTCCTTGAATACGCAGTTGAAAAGAACTTCCTCACAGACGGCAAAACAGCTGCTGATATTCCGGAAACTCCCGGGATTTCCGCACTTTTAGAACTCATAGATCTGAACAAGATCAAGGCTTATATCATGAAAGACGGCAAGATCGACTACAATAGAGCCGGCGATATACCGATAAAAAGGATCTGCGGAGAAATAGGTCTTCCCGGAACAATTGATGAGCCATGCGTTATTTCTACTGATATTATACCGAATATCAATTCCGCTATCAACGAACTCAGAAGCATAAACAGCAACGCACAGATAATCCTTCAGACTATCTATCAGCCTTTACAGTTTGATCCTTCATATATTCAGAACCGTTTCGGTAATTCTGCCGGATATAAAGATCTCCTTGACATTCTCAGCATGAACTTCCATAAGGTACTTGATACATTCCGCGAAACACTCAATAGTAATGCCGAAAAAGCCGACAACGTAAAGGTAGCAGATGTATTCTATGAATTCACAGCTACTGAAACAGGTGAATATAATAAAAACGATCCCGGTCATTCTTACTATTTCACAAATATCCAGCTCTCAGGCAATCAGAAGGATTTTCATCCTAACCAGAAAGGTCACCTTGCTATCGCCGCTGCTATCCTTGATACCATAGGCGATCTTCACTTCGGAAACAATACTTACACAAACCTCTTCAGCAAACTCAAAGACAAGAATAATTATCCTGAGGTCGCTCTTGAGACCTACAAAAAGGTTGCCGGCACTCTCTACGGTGATGTTAACCTTGATAACAGGTATACTACTGCCGATGCAACTCTCGCTCTCAGAGAAGTCGGCGCACTTGCAAATCCAACTGCTCCGAAGTCTATCCTTACAAAGCTTCAGCAGAAAGCTGCCGATATTGACAAAAACGGCAGGTGGACTACTGCCGATGCTACAAAAATACTTTCATATACAGCTTATCTCTCAAGCTTAAATAACGGTCAGGAGCCTGTATCTATCGAAGAATACTGGGCTAAAAGGAAATAATTAAAGACTCAGAAACGTCAAAGCCTCGTTCATATGAACGGGGCTTTTTTAGATATTTCATAACAATGCCTGCGATAAGGTGTTTATTGAGTTTACACGAAATATAAAATACCTCTCGACAAATCGAAAAAAATGGTGTATAATATATTTATCACTAATGATTGGAGCGATTATAATGTCAAAGAAACCTTTTTACATCACAACACCGATCTATTATCCATCGGGAAATCCGCATATCGGTCACTGCTATACAACAGTAGCCTGCGATTCTATCGCACGTTATAAGCGAATGCAGGGTTATGATGTAATGTTCCTTACCGGCACTGATGAGCATGGCCTTAAAATTGAGCAGAAGGCTGCCGAAGCCGGTGTTTCTCCTAAAGAATACGTTGACGTTATCGTTGAACAGTTCCAGAAACTCTGGAAATATATGAACATATCCTACGACCGCTATATCCGTACAACAGACGATTACCACGTTGAAAGCGTTCAGAAGATATTCAAGGAACTCTATGACAGAGGCTATATATACAAAGGCGAGTATTCAGGAAAATACTGCACTCCTTGCGAAAGCTTCTGGACAGACTCTCAGCTCGATGAGAACGGCTGCTGTCCTGAGTGTCACAGACCTGTAAAATTCGCCAAAGAAGAGGCTTACTTCTTCAAAATGTCTCCTTTCGCAGAAAGAATAGAAAAACTTCTCACTGAGACCGATTACCTCCGCCCGAAGACACGCGCACAGGAACTCGTAAACAACTTCATAAAGCCAGGCCTTGAAGATCTCTGCGTTTCAAGAACTACCTTCAAGTGGGGCGTTCCGGTAACATTCGATGAGGGACACGTTGTCTATGTATGGATAGACGCACTTTCAAACTATATAACTGCTCTCGGCTATCTCAACGATGCTCACAGCGACTTTGAAAAGTTCTGGCCGGCAGATGTACACATGGTTGCTAAGGACATCATGCGATTCCATGCTATTATATGGCCGGCAATGCTCATGGCACTTGAACTTCCGCTTCCTAAGCACCTTGCTGTTCACGGATATATCACAATGCAGAGCAAAAGCGGCGAAAGCGTAAAGATGTCTAAGTCTCTCGGAAACGTTGTTGACCCGTTCATTCTCGGCGAGCGCTATGGCTGCGACTCGATAAGATACCACATTCTTCGTGAAATGGCTCTTGGCGCTGACAGCCTCTTCTCAAACGAGATAATGATGAACCGTATAAATTCCGATCTCGCAAACGGATTCGGAAACCTCGTTTCGCGTACCGTTGCTATGGCTGATAAGTATTTCGGCGGAACTCTTCCGGCTGAAAGAGAAGCTGCTGCCATTGACGACGATTTCAGATCGGTTATCCTCGGACTCCTTCCTGAGGTAGATAAATATGTTGATGAAACCAAGATAAAGCAGGCTCTTGAAACTATTTTCGAGGGCGTGAACCGCGCTAACAAGTACATCGATGAAACAGAGCCGTGGAAGCTTGGCAAGGACGAGGCTATGAAGCCGCGTCTCGCAGCTGTTCTTTACAATCTCCTCGAAGCTATCAGAATAACATCTGCTCTGCTTGCACCTTTCATGCCTACAACTATGCCAAAGGTATGGGAACAGATCGGCGCTTCCGCAGAGGATGTCAAGTACGAGAACCTCGGCAGATTCGATGTTCTTCCGGCTGACGTAACTGTACACAAGGGAGAGATACTCTTCCCTCGAATTGATGTTGACAAGGAAATCGACGAACTCAACGCTATCCTCACTAAAAACATGGAGGCTGCTCAGGCTAAGCTTTCAGCTGAGGAAAAGGGCGAAGAGTCCGCAGCACCTATCGAGCTTGCACCTGAGATCACTATCGACGATTTCGCAAAGGTCGAGATAAGAGTTGCAAAGGTAATTTCCTGTGAAAAAGTCAAGAAATCGGATAAGCTGCTCTGCTTACAGCTCGATGACGGTATGGGCGGAAGACAGGTAGTCTCAGGTATCGCTCAGTATTACTCGCCTGAGGATCTTATCGGAAAGAAGCTTCAGCTGATCGCAAACCTCAAGCCGGTCAAGCTCCGCGGTGTAGACAGCAACGGAATGATATGCGCCGCTGACACTCCGGACGGCATTAAAGTTATCTTTGTTGACGACAGTATCCCGGTAGGCTCAAAAATCAGATAAAAATATGACCGCTCATGGCAACTTACAGTGCTGTGAGCGGTTTTTTGATGCTACCGAACATTATTTATTATAAGTGCTGATGACAGCATGAGTGTAAGAACTGTAAGGCTTCTGAAACGCCTGATCTTCGGGAACAGTTTGCCAAGCAGGCATACTGCCGCAGCTGACTGTACTGCTATCGAAAACACAGCATACACAGCGAATACTATCATAAACAGCGAATCTATACGCTGTGCCGCAAAAGGCTGTGCAAGACGCGCTGCCATTACAGCCGGAAGTTCAACTGCCGGCATAATATCTCCGACTGCAAGTACAGTCGTAACTATCACAACAGCACCTACCGCCGCTCTGACCGCAAAAAATATGCCTGTACTGAGAATGGTACTTCCTTTGTCCATGCCAAGCAAAACTATAAAAGCAGCTGCATTTCCGCTTATGAGCAGTCCGCGAACAAATTCGCCTGCAAAGGTGAGTTCATTTCCGTTATGGCTCATATTCTGCCAATCATGCTTTGAAAGCGTACTTATTACCACTACCGCAAGACAAACTGCTCCTATCGCTGCCGCTATCACTGCTGCTCTTCCAAGTGACTTGATCCCTGTTGACGATATATACAGACATACCAGCGCGATCAATCCTGATATGAGCAGTTTTCCTGATATGCCATGATTTTCGTAGGGAATATATATCATTTCCGATGCAGACCACTGCATCGCAAACAGACTTCCTCCCCATGCTATTATTAGCAGAAGCAGCAAGAATTCTACCGCCTCAGGCAGTTCTTTTCCTGACCTATACGCCCATGCAAACGGCATTACAACAGCACATACTATCAGTGAAGCCGCTACATATCCGGCAGCAGTAAGCAGCCCTATGCTCCCCTGAAGACAGAATATAGCAAATATCTCCCCTATCATAGCCACTGAATAAAGCTGTTTCCCGCTGATCTTATTCATGATATTCCTCCACTGTGAATCCGCGCTCCTGCATTTTCTTCATGTCTGCACGGATAAGCGTATCGCTCATGCCGCTTCTTCTGAACGGAGAAAGCGGTGCCGTGTAAGGAAATCCATAATCCTCAGTGGCGCATATATTCGCAAGAACTGCACACGCAAGCAGACTTATCCCGAAAAGCCCCATAAGACCGCCTGCTATCAGAAATGCAAACCTGAGAACTGTTATCGGAGGATTAAGTTCCGGAACAACTAATCCGCCAAGAACTGCAAGTGCTGTCATAGTAAGAAGAGGCGTACTGACAAGTCCGGATTTTACCGCAGCGTCTCCGATAATAAGTCCGCTGATGATACTCACTGCTCCGCCAACAGGTTTCGGAAGCCTTACTCCGGCTTCCCGAACTACCTCATACATCAGAAGTACGAACAACGATTCTGTCATTATCGAAAGAGGTGCATTCTTCTCGGAATCTACCAGCAGCATGAAAAGCGTACTGTTAAGCAGTTCGGGATGATACATGACTATCGCCGCATAAAGCGCCGGCAGCAGTACCGACATGATAAATGCACCGTATTTCAGCCAGCGTATGAACACTGCATAGTACGGTTTATAGGCATAATCATCAAGTGTCTGGAAGTTCTCGCAGAATAGCTTCGGAACAACTATCGCAAAGGGAACTCCGTCCACAAGAATTGCTACTCTGCCCTCAATAAGCTTCGAGCAAAGAACGTCCGGACGCTCGGTAACTCCTGTTGAACTGAACACCTCAAAACGGCGTTCTTCAAGAAACGGACGTATATATCCGGTGGAAAGGATGGATTCAAGCTTGATCCGTTCGAGCGAACGGCGTATATCCGTCATAAGTCCGGACGGAACACGATCCTTCATATAACACAGACATATATCGGTATTGCTCTTAGACCCCTTCTGCATCATCTCCATAACGAGCTCCGGGCTCTTGATCCTGCGGCGTATCTGCGACATACAGGTACGGATAGTTTCGGTGAAGCCCTCATGTGCTCCCATGATGTTCCCCTCGCCGGAAGGCTCCTGAACTCCGCGGGTGGAATACCCCTGAACTCCAAAACCGAGCGCAGTATCCATGCCCTCAGCAATAAGTATCGCAAAGCCGGAATCTATCAGACGGAATACACTCCCCATGTCCTCAGCTTCGGGACGATCAGTCGAAAGCAAAAGCTGCTCCTGAATATAGTGAAAAAGCGCGGAAGCATTCTTCTGCTGCTCAATACCGGTTATCGGCTCGAAAATAAGTTCAGTTATGACAGAAGTTGATACCATACCGTCGCAGCAGATGAGCGCACAGCTTATGCCGCCCGTAACAAAGCGGTTCACGAGAATGTCCGAAGAGCCGCCGGAGATAGCCCTTATCCTTTTGATATTTCCACTGAGCGATGTCGATAGTTTCTCAGCCTGCCAGTTATTGCCGTTCAAATTCATCACCTCATTGATAGTATTCGCAGAATGAATTGATTTATCCGCATTGCGCATTGACATTTTGCAGAAAATATAGTATAATATGTTTATAGTTTTTTATTTGCGAGGTGGAACCATGAAAAAATTAATTGCAGCAATTATGTCAATTTGTATCTTGGGAGGTACTCTCCCTATGGTTTACAGCAGTACGCCGGAGTGCGCTATAACGGCGAGCGCAGTTGAAATAGTTGACAGCGGTGACATCAGCGAAGAACTCTCTTGGACATTTGATGATGAGGGAACTCTTACTTTTTCAGGCAAGGGCGAACTGCCTGATTATAATTGGACTAATAAACCTTGGGGCGAAGATATCAAGAGTATCATAATAGAAAACGGCATTACAATTATCGATCCCCGTGCATTTGTAAACTGTTACAGTGTTGAATCAATAACGGTCGCAGATTCTGTTACGAGTATAGGAAAAAGCGCGTTTGCCGGCTGCACAAGTCTAAAATCAATAACCTTGTCTGCTTCTGTTACAAGTATTGAAGATGATACATTTTGGCTCTGCAATAGTCTTAAATCAATAACTATCCCGGATTCTGTCAAAAGTATTGGCTGGCGTGCTTTCTACCAATGTTCAAGCCTTGAATCAGTAGAAATTCCTGATTCTGTTACAAGCATTAGTGCAATAGCGTTTAAGGAATGTTCAAGTCTCAGATCAATAAATATCCCGAATTCTGTTACAACTATTGAAGATGGTGCATTTGCTTATTCGGGTCTTGAATCAGTAACTATTCCTGATTCTGTTACACGTATTGGCGAATATGAGTTTGAATTCTGTGAATACCTTAAATCAATAACAATTCCTGATTCTGTTACGAGTATTGGAAAAAATGCGTTTTCCTGTACAGGTCTTGAATCAATAACTATTCCGGATTCTGTTACAAGCATTGGAGAGGGCGCATTTAGCAGCTGTGTAAGCCTCGAATCAATTACTATTCCAAATTCTGTTACAAGTATTGGCGAGGACGCATTTGGGAATTGTAAAAGCCTCGAATCAGTAATTATACCTGATTCTGTTACAGATATTGGAGGAGATGCTTTTTACAACTGCGAAAGCCTTAAATTGGTAACTATGTCTGATTCTGTTACAAGTATTGAAGGAAACACATTTAGAAACTGCACAAGTCTTAGATCAATAATTATCCCTGATTCTGTTACAATTATTGGAGCTACTGCTTTTTCCAACTGCACAAGCCTTGAATCAATAATTATCCCTGATTCTGTTACAATTATTGGAGCTGCTGCTTTTTCCAACTGCACAAGCCTTGAATCAATAATTATCCCTGATTCTGTTACAATTATTTGGGGAAGTGCTTTTAGCGACTGCACAAATCTTAAATCAATAACTATCCCTGATTCTGTTACAGATATTGAAGAGAGTGCTTTTTACAACTGTACAAGCCTTGAATCAATAATTATCCCTGATTCTGTTACAATTATTGGGGAAAGTGCTTTTTGCAACTGTACAAGTCTTAAATCAATAACTATCCCTGATTCAGTTACAAGTATTGGCAAATTAGCGTTTGCTTCCTGTAACAGTCTTGAGTCAATAACTATTTTAAATCCTGAGTGCGTAATATATGACAATGCAGGTACAATTAGTTATAGAAATGGCAATGGTCCTTACTTATACCGTGGTGTTATTCACGCCTACACTGGTTCAAATGCCGAGACATATGCATATAAATACAATTACCAGTTTGAAGAGATTATAAAAATGCTCAGCGGCACCTGCGGAGAAAATCTTACATGGAAGATTGATTATGATGGTACACTAATTATTTCAGGCGAAGGCGAAATGTTTGATTATGAAACAAATCAGGCACCTTGGTTTTTAAAAAATGTAAAGAATGTTATAATTGAAAATGGCGTTACAAGTATCGGTAATGAGGCGTTTGCTTACTGCGATAGCATACAATCAATAACTATCCCCGATTCTGTTACACGTATTGGAGAATATGCTTTTGAATCCTGCACACGCCTTGAATCAATAACTATTCCTGATTCTGTTACATATATTGAATGGTATGCATTTAGATATTGTAACAACTTAACATCAATAATAATACCGGATTCTGTCACAAATATTGCAAATGGTACTTTTTACAACTGCACAAGACTTAAATCAATAACTATCCCTGATTCTGTTACAAATATTGGAAGTGGAGCGTTTTATGAATGCGAAAGCCTTGAATCAGTAACTATTCCAGATTCTGTTACAAGCATTGGTGATTTTGCGTTTGAAAAATGTAGAAGTCTTGAATCAATAACTATCCCGAATTCTGTTAAAAGCATTAAAAGTGGAGCGTTTGGCAACTGCGAAAGTCTTGAATCAATAACAATTCTCAATAAAAACTGTGACATTTCCGACTACTCAGATACGATCTCGAATTCATATGACAGTGAACATGAAAGAAGTGTTTTCACGGGCGTAATAAGAGGCTACGCCGGTTCAACTGCCGAGGCATACGCTGAAAAATACAACAGTACCTTTGTCGACCTTAATGAAGTTCCCGTTCACAAATCCGGCGATGCCAACGGCGACGGCGGCGTAGATATGTCGGACGTTGTAATGGTAATGCAGGCATATCTGAACCCGGCAAAGTACGGCGTTGACGGTACAAGCGAAGACCGCATAACAGCAGAAGGTGAAAAAGCCGGCGATGTCGACGGAAAGGCAGGTCTCACCGCAAATGATGCCCTCATTATCCAGCGCTATTCACTCAAGCTTATCGACACATTATAAAACAACAAACGGCACACCATATCAGGTGTGCCGTTATTTATTCAGCCATCAACATATTCCGGAAGAAGTTCTATTTTCTGCTCTTCATTAGCTGCATCATCAGAAGAGAAAGTCTCCTTCTTTATCATTTCCTCGTCCACGATAAAGGACACAGCGCGTGGATGATTCACGATAGTATTTGATATGAAGTCTCCGCCATATTCACCGTCACGCGTCCATGTAACAGTACCGTTGCAGAGCGATGTGAACTTTATTTTGCTGGTCTTGAACGATTTTAGGTATTCAGTATCAAGATTGCCCTTGATATTCAGCAGCGAACGCACTATACCCTGAAGCTGTATAGGATTGCTCGGCTTCTTTATCAACACAACTTCAAACAGACCGTCATCAAGCTGGAAATCCTTCATGGAAAGCATTCCCGCTATTGATGATGTATTTGTTACCATACCAAAAATGAATTCGTCCTCAATAACAATACCGTTATATTCAACTCTCATACGCTTGGCTTTTATACTTGTTATCTGGGTTAGTCCGTTAAGAAAATACGCAACGTGTCCAAGAATATTCTTAAAATTCTGCGGAGTTTCATATGTTATATTCGTAAACGCGCCAAAAGCCACTATATATGAAAAATACTCGTTATTGAAACCGCCTACGTCACAAGGTATAGGCTTTCCGTTGATTATCTGTCTCACAGCTGAAATAGTGTCCTTTGGGATCGAAAGATTCTTTGCAAAATCATTTGTCGAACCAGCTGGTATATAACCGATAGGTATTCGGTGTTCGCTGTTCATTATCCCTTGCAGACATTGACTGAGAGTTCCGTCTCCGCCTGCACATACCAGTAGGTCAAATCCATTCCCACAGGCATATTTCGCCATATCTGCCGCATCATTGCCGCTCTGTGTTATATGAATCGTAACCTCAAATTCAGCCTTTGTAAACTCATCAAGGATCTTTCCAAGTTTTTCGGAGATAGCTGCTTTTCCTGCAACAAGGTTCACTATGAAATACATCTTCTTCATGATGCTCACCCATCCACTCTTAAAATACTGATATTTTTCTCCAAATCCCTATATATCTTATTATATCTTCTTTTCTTATGCTTTTCAATACTCCTGATATATAATTAAAAAATAAATTTTTATTTTCCCTATTGACTTTTATTCTAAACAGTGATATAATAATAAAGCTGAATCATTCAGCGTATATTTATTGGGGTGTCGCCAAGTGGTAAGGCAGCGGACTCTGACTCCGTTATTTCGAGGGTTCAAATCCTTCCACCCCAACCAGCGCCAAGCGGGTGCGCGCAGTTTCGCGGCTTAGTTTTACTGAGCCGCGAATTTTTTGCGCGCAGTTTCGCGGCTTAGTTTTACTGAGCCGCGAATTTTTTTCCGCGTTTCATACCGTATCTAAATCGGTTCACCATTACATATAATATGACTAAAACTTTCTGAACCAGTACGTTCAGAAAGTTTTTCATTTGTACCATGTTTGAAATCGTTGACGATTACCTGTCATGCTTTGCTGAACAGGAGTCGTCAGAAGATGAAGAACTGAAAATATCGCTCACTTAATTGCGGTACGACAAGTTGTTGAGCAAACATTAACTATAAAAGGCGATACCAACTCTATGCTGGCATCGCCTTATCATATTTGTTCTGATCATTCAATGTTCCGCTAAGATTATCGCACTTACGGCAATACTTTTTCTGGCTGTATTACTTGTTTTCAAACAGTCCTCTGAAACGTTTCATAGCTTCGATCGTATTTTCCTTGTTGTTAAATGCTGTCAGGCGGAACCAGCGGTCGCCGTTTTTACCGAATCCTGCACCAGGAGTTCCTACAACGCCTGCTTTTTCAAGCATATAGTCGAAGAAGGTCCAGCTGTCCATGCCAAATGGACACTCAAACCAGATGTAAGGCGAATTGATACCGCCCGTATAGCGTATTCCAAGCTCATTCATAGTGTCAGAGATGATACGGGCATTTTCGAGATAGCAGGCTGTCATAGCCTTTGATTCTCTCTGTCCTTCTTCGCTGAAAACAGCCTCGGCGGCTCTCTGTACGACATATGGAACGCCGTTGAATTTAGTGGTCTGACGCCTGTTCCACATCTTGTTCAGACTCATTTCACGACCATCATCAGTTACAGACTTTATATCCTTTGGAACTATCGTATAACCGCAGCGCGTACCTGTGAAACCGGCTGTTTTTGACAGCGAACAGAACTCCACTGCACACTTCTTTGCACCTTCGATACAATATATAGTCCGCGGAAGCTCACTGTCAGAAATAAAACTCTCATAAGCTGAATCAAAGAGGATCACCGCATCATTTTCAAGAGCGTAGTCAACCCACTCTTTCAGCTGCTGCTTATTATAGCAGGCACCGGTAGGGTTATTCGGGGAGCAAAGGTATATTATGTCCGCATGAACGCTCCTGTCAGGCATAGGCAGGAAGTCGTTCTCGGCTGTTCCATTCATATAGACGATATTTCTTCCGTTCATAGTGTTTGTGTCCACGTAGACCGGATATACCGGATCTGGAATGAGTACGGTATTATCAGCAGAAAAGAGGTCTGTGATATTTCCGGTATCAGACTTCGCACCGTCAGAAACGAATATCTCATTCGCGTCTATATCAGCGCCAATTTCCTTGTAATGTCCTGCAATAGCCTCTCTGAGAAAGTCATAGCCCTGCTCCGGACCGTAGCCGCGGAACGTTTCAGCCTTTCCCATTTCATCAGCTGCCGAGTGCATAGCCTGCACAACGGATCTGCCGAGCGGAAGTGTCACATCGCCGATACCGAGCCTTATAACATCCCTATCAGGATTTTTTTCCTTGAATGTGCTCACTCTCTTTGCAACTTCGCTGAAAAGGTAGCTCTCCTTCAGATCAAGAAATCTTTCATTAAACTTTGCCATAGTATTCTCCCTCAAATGCATATTCAGCAGGACCTGTCATATATATATGTCCGTCCGATTCCTTCCACTCGATCACCAGTTCACCGCCGAGAAGTTCAACGGTCACGGGCTTACGCGGACATATGCCGTTCAGACAAGCCGCTGCGACTGTTGCACAGGTACCTGTTCCGCAGGCAAGAGTCTCGCCTGTTCCTCTCTCCCAGACACGCATTTTCAGATGATCCGAGGAGATCACCTCAGCAAATTCTATATTTGCTCTGCGTGGGAAATGCTCATCGCACTCAAATACTTTTCCGTATTTTTCAACCTCAAAACCGCTCACATCCTCACTGATGAAAGTAACAGCATGAGGATTTCCCATTGATACACAGGTGAAGATGAACTCCCTGCCATAAGCCGTTAGCGCAAGGTCAGTAACAGGTGAAGCTTCCGCGATAACAGGCACTTCTGCCGCCTCAGTAACGGGAGCTCCCATATCTACTGTAAGTGTACGGGCAATGTCGTTTTCATCGGTGTGGACTTCGATAGTCTTTATTCCCGCAAGAGTTTCCACAGTGACAACAGGCTTGTGGATGATGTTTTTGTCGTAGACGTACTTCGCAACACAGCGTATTGCATTGCCGCACATCTCTGATTCACTGCCGTCGGGATTGAACATCCGCATACGGCAGTCCGCTGTATTACTTGGAAGTATCAGAACAAGTCCGTCCGAACCTATGCCGAAGTGACGATCACTGACTGCTCTTGAAAGCTGTTCGGGAGAGCTTACGCTCTCCTCAAAACAGTTGACATAAACATAATCATTGCCGCAGCCGTGCATTTTGGTAAATCTCATTTATATCACACTCCGAAAAGAAGTTTGTCATAAGCCGGGAATGGATAGTAATCCTCGGCAGTAATAGTCTCTGCCTTATCAGCGGCTGCACGAAGCTTATCCATTGCAGGTATCATCTTATCGCGTACAAATTCGGATTCCGGAATGATCTCGCCAATCTCTTTCAGCCCTGATATTGTACTTTCAAGCTCTGTGGTTGCCTCGTCCATTGCATCAATGAGCTCTGAAAGTTCTGTAACAAGCTTTGTTTCATACTTGCAAGCTGCCTTAGCTACGCTCTTCTTTACTGCAACAGCAGATGCAGTATCAGACGCAAACTTCGCAACAGCTGGAATTATCTCCTTGCGAGCCATGTCAACCATTGTCTGAGCCTCAATGTTTACGGACTTTACATAGTTTTCGAGCATAATGTCGCAGCGTGAGTATATCTCAGCCTCTGTGAAGATACCGTGAGAGGTGAGCATCTCGACATTCTTCTTGTCGCATATCTTAGGCATACAGTCAGCAGTAGTTCTGAGGTTGGAAAGTCCGCGCTTTTCAGCTTCTTTTACCCATGCGTCATCGTAGCCGTTGCCGTTGAAGATGATACGCTTGTGTTCCTTGATAGTCTTCTTGATGAGCTCGTGGAGAGCCTTATTGAAGTCATTAGCGCTCTCAAGCTTATCTGCAAACTGTCTGAGCACCTCAGCAACAGCCGCATTGAGGTGAATGTTAGCACAGGAGATGCTGTTGGATGAGCCAAGCATACGGAACTCGAACTTGTTTCCTGTGAATGCAAACGGAGAGGTACGGTTGCGGTCGGTAGTGTCCTTGCTGAACTGCGGAAGAACGTCAACGCCAAGCTTCATCTTCTCCTTTGCAGTGCCGCCGTATGGCTTATCGGCCTCGATAGCTTCGAGAATGGCTGTGAGTTCATCACCGAGGAATATAGAAATGATTGCAGGCGGAGCTTCATTAGCGCCGAGACGATGATCGTTGCCAGCTGTTGCAACTGAAAGTCTCAGCAGATCCTGATAGTCATCGACAGCCTTGATGACTGCTGTAAGGAACAGCAGGAACTGTGCGTTTTCATATGGAGTTTCGCCGGGAGAAAGAAGATTGATGCCTGTATCGGTAGAAATAGACCAGTTGTTGTGCTTGCCTGAACCGTTCACACCCTCGAAAGGCTTTTCGTGAAGCAGACAAACAAGTCCGTGACGCTCTGCGACCTTCTTCATAACTTCCATCGTGAGCTGGTTATGGTCTGCTGCGATGTTTGTGGTCTTGTAGATAGGTGCGAGCTCATGCTGTGCAGGTGCGACCTCGTTGTGCTTTGTCTTTGCAAGGATGCCAAGCTTCCAGAGCTCCTTGTCGAGATCTGCCATATACTCTGCTACTCTTGACTTGATAGAGCCAAAGTAATGATCTTCCATTTCCTGTCCCTTAGGAGGCATTGCACCAAAGAGGGTGCGTCCTGTCATGATGAGATCCTTACGCTTTTTCCACATTTCACGGTCTACAAGGAAGTATTCCTGCTCAGGACCAACTGAGCAGCGGACGCTTCTTACACTCTCGTTGCCGAAGAGTTTAAGTACACGCATCGCCTGCTTGTTAAGGGCTTCCATTGAACGCAGAAGCGGTACTTTTTTGTCGAGAGCCTCGCCGGTATAGGAGCAGAAAGCAGTCGGGATATAGAGTGTGCCGTCCTTGATGAAAGCGTAAGAGGTCGGATCCCATGCAGTATAGCCTCTTGCCTCGAATGTAGCACGAAGTCCGCCTGAGGGGAATGAGGAAGCATCCGGCTCACCCTTTACGAGTTCCTTGCCTGAGAATTCCATGATTACGCGTCCATCGGGAGCGGGAGTTATAAAGCTGTCGTGCTTTTCTGCGGTAACACCTGTCATTGGCTGAAACCAGTGTGTGTAGTGAGTTGCACCTTTTTCAATAGCCCAGTCCTTCATAGCTGCCGCTACAACGTTTGCAACAGATATATCAAGAGGAGTTCCCCTGTCGATAGTCCTTTTCAGCGACTTGTATACCTTCTCGGAAAGAGTAGCCTTCATTACTCTCTCATCGAATACCATTGAACCAAAATATTCTGTTACTTTTTCCATAATGTTAACCTCCGGTTATAAAATTCATAATACATAATTACTTGTGTCCGCTTAGGCGGAAAGATTTAAAGTTCTCAATTCATCGCCGTTAGACGATACCATTAATTCAAGAGCGAAGCTCTGATGAAGTCCGCAAAGAGCTTCTGCGGTTTATTCGGACGTGATTTGAATTCCGGGTGGAACTGAACTCCTACGAACCACGGATGTTCAGGCAGCTCAACTATCTCAACAAGCTTTTCGTCCGGTGACATTCCTGCGATCATAAGTCCATTTGATGTGAGTATTTTCCGGTATGCGTTGTTGAATTCATAGCGGTGGCGGTGACGTTCATATATGAGTTCCTCGCCGTATATCTCTCGGCACTTTGAACCCTCAGTCAGCTTGCAGGGATAAAGTCCGAGACGCATCGTGCCGCCTTTTTCGGAGATGTTCCTCTGTTCGTCCATGATGTCGATCACAGGATACGGAGTTTCACCGAACTCAGCAGAATCTGCTCCTGCAAGTCCGCAAACGTTCCGCGCGTATTCAATGACAGTCATCTGCATACCAAGACATATACCAAAGAACGGGATTTTATTCTCACGGGCATAGCGTATAGATTCGACCATGCCCTCTATTCCTCTGTGACCAAATCCGCCGGGAACAATAATACCGTTGCAGTCTTTGAAGGTCGCGGCTGCATTCTCCGCAGTGACGTTCTCAGAATCTATCCACTTTATCTCAACTGCCGCATCATTGATGATACCGCCGTGTCGAAGAGCCTCAGCTACTGAAAGGTATGCATCATGGAGCTCAACATACTTTCCGACAAGTCCGATCGTAACAGTTTTGTGAGCATTCTCTGCACGGTGTACCATTTCCGTCCATTCTGTCAGGTCGGGAGCATTGTCCGCAAGTCCGAGGTGACGGCACACTGAATGTGCAAGTCCTTCATTTTCAAGCCACAGCGGAACTTCATAAAGCGACGGCGCTGTGAGGTTCTGGATAACGTCCTCTTTGCGGATATTGCAGAAGAGGGCTATCTTTTCAGCCATGTCATCATTGATGCGCTTCTCGGTCCGGCATACTATTATATCAGGCTGAATTCCGATTGAAAGGAGTTCCTTGGTCGAATGCTGAGTAGGCTTGGATTTAAGCTCCTCAGAGCCTGCGATATACGGAACAAGTGTGACGTGTATGTAGCATACATTCTCGCGTCCGCGTTCTGTACCGACCTGCCTTATCGCCTCAAGGAAAGGCGTGGACTCGATGTCTCCGACAGTACCGCCTATCTCGGTGATCACCACATCTGCATTCGCTTCATTTGCCGCACTGTAAACTCTGTCTTTGATCTCATTGGTGATATGAGGTATCACCTGCACCGTACCGCCGAGATAGTCGCCGCGTCGTTCCTTCGTAATAACGTTCCAGTAGATCTTTCCTGTGGTAACATTTGAATGTACCGAAAGATTCTCGTCAACGAAACGCTCATAGTGACCGAGATCGAGATCGGTCTCAGCGCCGTCGTCCGTAACAAATACCTCACCATGCTGGAACGGCGACATAGTCCCCGGATCAACGTTGATGTAGGGATCAAACTTCTGTATTGTGACCTTGTAGCCGCGCTGTTTGAGAAGTCTGCCCAGTGAAGCAGCCGTGATACCTTTTCCGAGTCCCGAAACGACTCCGCCTGTTACAAAAATGAATTTTGACATGATTTTCTCCTTATTCTGATTCATAAACGCCATTGTTATAAGAACCATATTAAATAAAAAAGGGGTGCAGAAGTCCTGAGACTTCATACACCCCTTCGTGTATGGAATTAGCACTACAAGCTCAAAAAAAGAGCCACGGATACCATATCCGCAGCTCCCTTGCTGTTTACATTGTTATTATAGACCTTAGTGAGAAATTTGTCAATAGCTTTTTACAAATTTGACGTATCGCATATTTTTCTACTCGCGTTAGCCTGTAATAACTGTATATTTTTCACGAAACCGTCCAAATGCCTGATTTTCCTATTGACATTTCCGCTTTAACGTGATAAGATGTGTTTAGCAACAACGACGTTCGTACAGGCTTACTGTCTGTATGAGCGTCTTTTTTTATTCATCGGTATTGTTCAATGGCGAGCATTACCTGAAAGGCAAGTGAATGATATGGACAATTTCAGAACAGACGCCCCTTACCAGCAGCAGGGACTTTACAGCCCTAGATTTGAACATGATAACTGCGGTATCGGAGCAGTAGTGAACATCAATGGCGAACAGTCACGATATGTTGTGGAAAATGCTCTCACTATCGTTGAAAAACTGGAGCACCGTGCCGGTAAGGATGCTGAGGGCAAAACTGGCGACGGTGTAGGAATACTTGTACAGATGCCGTACAGCTTCTTTATAAAAGAAGCAAAGAAGCTGGGCGCTGACCTCGGAAATAACGGTGACTTCGGCGTTGGTATGTTTTTCTTTCCACAAAACGAACTCAGACGCGACCGCGCAAAAAAGCTTTTTGAAAAGATCATCGACAATAACGGTATGGAGTTCGTATGCTGGCGTGAAGTTCCGACTTCACCCTCTATCCTCGGTAATAAGGCACTCGACAGTATGCCATGCATAATGCAGGCATTCGTAAAGCGTCCCGACAGCTGCAATAAAGGTCTTGACTTCGACCGTAAGCTCTTCATTGCAAGACGCGAATTCGAGCACTCAAATGAGGATACATATGTATGCTCACTTTCAAGCCGCACTATCGTATACAAAGGAATGTTCCTCGTTGACGAACTGAGAAGATTCTATACAGACCTCCAGTGCAAAGACTTCACATCTGCTATTGCAATGGTACACTCTCGTTTTTCCACGAATACTAATCCAAGCTGGCAGAAAGCTCATCCTAACCGCTTCATAGTACACAACGGCGAGATAAATACTATCACAGGCAATGCCGACAAGATGCTTGCCCGAGAGGAAACAATGACCTGCTACACTCTCAGTGCCGATATGCACAGGATACTCCCTGCAATAAACGTAAACGGCTCTGACTCAGCAAGACTTGACAATGCACTCGAATTCATGGTCATGTCCGGTATGCCGCTTCCGCTTGCAGTCATGATAACCATTCCCGAGCCGTGGAAAAACGACAGGACCATATCAAAGGCAAAGTACGATTTCTACCAGTATTATGCAACAATGATGGAGCCGTGGGACGGTCCTGCTTCAATACTTTTCTCTGACGGTGATGTCATGGGAGCAGTCCTTGACAGAAACGGTCTGCGCCCATCGAGATACTGCATAACAAACGACGGCTTCCTGATCCTTTCATCCGAGACAGGCTGTATCGACATCCCTGCTGAGAAGATCGTGAAGAAAGACCGTCTACGTCCCGGAAAAATGCTGCTTGCTGATACAAAGCAGGGACGCATCATCGAGGATGATGAAGTAAAGTCAATGTACGCTTCCCGTCAGCCATACGGTGAATGGCTGGATGCTAATCTCGTACGCCTCCATGATCTGCATATTCCCAACAAGGGTGTGCAGACCTACTCAAAGGACGAACTTTCAAAACTTCACAAAGCATTCGGCTACTCCTATGAGGACATACGCACATCTATTCTGCCGATGGCTGAAAAAGGTGCTGAGCCTATTGCATCTATGGGCAGCGACATCCCGCTCCCGCCGCTTGACAAGCAGTCACCTCCGCTGTTCAACTACTTCCGCCAGCTCTTTGCACAGGTCACGAATCCTCCGTTTGACGCTATCCGTGAGGAAGTCGTTACCGACACAAGTGTCTACATCGGCAAGGACGGAAATATCCTTGAGGAGCGTCCTGAGAACTGCCACGTCCTCAAAATCGAGAACCCTATCCTGACCGAGACTGATATGCTCAAGATAAAGAATCTTCATGCGGACGGTCTGAAAAGTGCAGTTATCCCGATAACCTACTACATCGGAACATCTCTTGACAAGGCTATCGAGCGCCTTTTCATTGACGCTGACAAGGCTTACCACGATGGCGCTTCTATCCTTATCCTCTCCGACCGCGGTGTGGATGAGTACCACTGCCCGATACCTTCGCTCCTTGCAGTTTCTGCACTTCAGCAGCACCTCGTTTCTACTAAAAAGCGCACAGCTGTTGCTATGATACTCGAATCCGCCGAACCGAGAGAGGTACACCATTTTGCTGCACTTCTCGGCTACGGTGCGTGTGCTGTCAATCCTTATCTTGCACATGAAACTATTCGTTCACTCATCGAGGACGGTTCTCTCGACAAGGACTTCTACGCTGCCGAGGACGACTACAACAGTGCAATCCTCCACGGCATTATAAAGATCGCTTCCAAAATGGGAATATCGACCATTCAGTCCTATCAGGGCAGTAAGCTGTTTGAGGCTGTGGGTATTTCACAGGAACTCATCAACAGCTGTTTTGCGGGTACTGTCAGCCGTATCGGCGGTATCGGACTCGCTGATATAAGCCGCCGCACAGAGGCTCTCCACACTGCTGCTTACGATCCGCTCGGACTTCATGTCAGCAGCGAGGTCAAGAGTGCAGGCAGCCACAAGCTCCGCAGCGGAAAGAGCGAGCATCTTTACACTCCCGAGACCATCCATCTGCTCCAGCAGGCTGCTTGGACCGGCAGCTACGATACATTCAAGAAGTATTCTGAGGCGCTCACACGCGAGGATAACGAGATCACACTCCGCAGTCTGCTCGACTTCAATTTCGATGAAAACGGCGGTATACCAATTGATGAGGTAGAATCCGTTGAGAGTATCTGCAAGCGATTCAAGACCGGTGCAATGTCTTACGGTTCTATTTCGCAGGAAGCCCACGAGTGCATGGCAATGGCTATGAACAGTATCGGCGGAAAGTCCAACAGCGGTGAGGGCGGTGAAAGTCCGGAACGTCTGAAATCGGATAAGTGCTCTGCTATCAAGCAGGTCGCTTCAGGACGTTTCGGTGTAACATCAGAATATCTTGTTTCCGCTCAGGAGATTCAGATCAAAATGGCTCAGGGCGCTAAGCCCGGCGAGGGCGGACATCTCCCCTCAGGCAAGGTATATCCGTGGATAGCAAAAACTCGTCACTCCACAGCAGGCGTTGGGCTTATCTCGCCTCCGCCTCACCATGACATCTACTCTATCGAGGATCTGGCACAGCTTATCTATGACCTCAAAAATGCCAACGATAAGGCTCGTATCTCAGTAAAGCTCGTATCAGAGGCAGGTGTCGGTACTGTTGCTGCCGGTGTTGCTAAGGCTGGCGCACAGGTAATACTTATTTCAGGCTATGACGGCGGTACAGGTGCTGCTCCTAAGAGCTCCATCTATAACGCAGGACTTCCTTGGGAACTCGGACTTGCCGAGGCTCACCAGACGCTTATGCTCAACAGACTTCGTTCCCGTGTACGCATAGAAACTGACGGAAAGCTTATGACAGGACGTGATGTACTGGTTGCAGCACTTCTCGGTGCTGAGGAATTCGGCTTCGCAACTGCTCCGCTGGTAACAATGGGCTGTGTAATGATGAGAGTGTGCAACCTCGACACTTGTCCTATGGGTATAGCTACACAGAATCCCGAACTTAGAAAGCGTTTCCGCGGCAAGCCGGAGTACATAGTCAACTTCATGCACTTCATCGCACAGGAGCTCCGCGAGTACATGGCTAAGCTCGGCATCCGCACAGTAGACGAGCTTGTGGGACGTACAGATCTTCTCAGCATTAAGGATAGTGCAGCCGACAGGAATATTGATTTCACAAATATCCTTGCAAACAGCATTACCGACGGCAAAAAACACTTCGATCCTGATGATATTTACGATTTTGAACTTGACAAGACCATAGACCGCCGTGTTATAATAAAGAAGCTGGGAAGTGCGCTGAAAAACGGAACTTCCAAGTCTGTTTCCATTGATGTTGTGAACACTGACCGCTCTGTCGGTACACTTACAGGTGCAGAAATAACACGTATCCACGGCGAAAATGTGCTTGCTGACGATACATTCACCGTTAAATGCAACGGCAGCGGCGGACAGTCCTTCGGAGCATTCATACCAAAGGGACTTACGCTTGAACTCACTGGCGACAGCAACGATTACTTTGGCAAGGGACTTTCAGGCGGCAAGCTGATCCTGAATCCGCCCAAAACTTCAACATTCAAGGCTGATGAGAATATCATCGTGGGCAACGTTGCACTCTACGGTGCAACATCCGGTAAGGCTTTCATCAACGGCGTTGCAGGTGAACGCTTCTGCGTAAGAAATTCAGGTGCTACGGCAGTCTGTGAAGGCGTCGGAGACCACGGATGTGAATACATGACAGGCGGCCGAGCTGTTATCCTCGGACACACAGGTAAAAATTTCGCTGCCGGTATGTCTGGTGGTATCGCTTATGTTCTCGACAAGGAACATGATCTGTATACCCGTCTCAATAAAGAACTCGTATCACTTGAAAGCGTAAGCGAAAAGACTGATATAGCAGAACTGAAAAGTATTATCGAAGAACACGAAGCTGCTACCGGTTCAGAAAAGGCAAAAAAGATTCTTGCAGACTTTGAGAATTATCTGCCATGCTTCAAG
Organism: uncultured Ruminococcus sp.; assembly: GCA_900315755.1. GTDB lineage: Bacteria > Bacillota > Clostridia > Oscillospirales > Ruminococcaceae > Ruminococcus. Next base: position 27,975 of record ONAI01000012.1, on the reverse strand, counting down.
AAGATAATACCTCATGATTATGCTAAGATCCGCAATGCTGTACTTGAATTTGAATTAAAGGGCATGAACAGTGAACAGGCTGAAATAGAAGCCTTTGAGTATGTCAGAAAGAAGGCGTGATCAATGGGAAAAACAACAGGATTTCTTGAATATGCAAGGACTGAAACAGCGGTAAAGGAACCGCTCGAACGTATAAAAGACTTTAATGAGTTCCATATGCCTCTCAGTGAGGAGCAGCGCCGTGAACAGGCTTCACGCTGTATGGACTGCGGTGTTCCCTTCTGCCAGAACGGAAAAATGCTCTGCGGAATGGTATCCGGATGTCCGCTCAACAACCTCATTCCCGAGTGGAACGATCTGCTTTACCACGGTCAGGAAGAGCAAGCACTGAGCCGTCTGCTGCTGACCAATAACTTCCCCGAATTCACATCGAGGGTATGTCCGGCACTCTGCGAAAAGGCTTGTATCTGCGGAGTTTACGATTCACCGGTAACTACAAAAGAGAACGAAAACTCTATTATCGAATTCGGCTTCGCAAACGGTCTTATGCAGCCGCAGATACCAACTGTAAGAAGCGGCAAGCGTGTAGCAGTAATAGGCTCTGGTCCTTCCGGACTTGCCGCTGCAGACACTCTCAATAAGCGCGGACACAATGTAACAGTTTTCGAGCGTTCCGACCGTGTCGGCGGACTTCTGATGTACGGTATCCCGAATATGAAGCTGGAAAAGCATATCATCGACCGACGTGTTGAACTCATGAAGGCTGAGGGCGTTGAATTCAGAACAAATGCAAACGTTGGCGAAAATGTTTCAGCTGATGAAATACTCAGCAGCTTCGATGCAGTCGTACTTGCCTGCGGTTCTTCAAATCCGCGTGATATAAAGGCTGAGGGACGCGATGCTGAGGGCATATACTTCGCAGTTGATTTCCTCAAAGCAACCACAAAAAGTCTGCTCGATTCAGACCTTACAGACGGAAAGTACATCTCCGCAAAGGATAAGAACGTTGTTATCATCGGCGGCGGTGACACCGGTAACGACTGCGTGGGAACTTCTGTCCGCCACGGCTGCAAGTCAGTGATACAGCTTGAAATGATGCCGAAGCTCCCCGATGAGAGAGCCGAGAACAATCCGTTCCCAGAGTGGCCGAGAGTATGCAAGACAGACTACGGTCAGGAGGAAGCTATTGCGGTATTCGGTAATGATCCGCGTATCTACTGCACAACGGTAAAGGAATTCATCAAAGATGAAAACGGAAAGCTTTCGGCTGTAAAGACAGTAAAGCTCGAATTTGGTACAGATCCCGCAACCGGCAGACGTACTATGAAAGAAATCGAGGGCAGTGAAGAGATCCTCCCCTGCGAGTTGTGTCTTATTGCGGCAGGCTTCTTAGGCTGTCAGCAGTATATCGCGGATGCTTTCGGCGTATCGCTCAATCAGCGCACTAATGTTAAAACAGCTCCCGGCAAACATTCCACAGACATTGAAAAGGTATTCACCGCTGGTGATATGCATATCGGACAGTCGCTTGTAGTCCGCGCTATCCGTGAAGGACGCGATGCAGCAGCAGAAGTCGACGAATACCTTATGGGCTATACCAATTTATGATACGGAGGCTAAAATGATATATTCAGAAAATGAGATATTGCAGTATATCGAGGAAAACGACGTTAAATTCGTAAAGCTGACATTCTGCGATATGAAAGGCAGACTTAAAAATATATCTGTTCTTTCATCGGAACTCGCAGTTACATTTGAGCGCGGAGTACGCATCACCGCAAAGAAAATTGCAGGCTTCGAGGCTGCAAACGGAAAGGACCTTTTCCTATTCCCCGATGCTCAGACTATGACCGTTCTCCCGTGGAGACCTCAGCAGGGCAGAGTTATCAGAATGTTCTGCTATATCCGTTATGCTGACGGAACTCCATTTGAAGGCGATGGCAGATATTTCCTCAAAAAGGCAATGAAAACAGCAGTTGCAGCAGGATACTGCTTCCGCTTCGGAACTTCATGTGAGTTCACTCTCTTCCACAAGGATGAAAGCGGTCTGCCTACAAAAACTCCTCATGATTTTGCCGGCTACTGCGACGTTGCTCCCGACGACAAAGGCGAAAATATCCGCCGCGATGTATGTCTCACTCTCGAACAGATGGGTATACACCCTATATCATCACGTCATGAAAGCGGCTGCGGTCAGCACGAGATAGACTTCAACGCATCGTCCGCACTGAAAGCTGCTGATACATTCCTCAGCTTCAAGTCCGCAGTTAAATCAGTTGCCGAAACTCACGGAGTTCATGCAAGCTTTATGCCGAAACCGCTCCGAAACGACTGCGGAAACGGTATGCACATCAGCTTCAATATTTTCCTCGATAATGATATGCTTGAGGAAACGAAATCCGATGATAACGAGCTCCTCAGAAATGCCGCAGCCGGCATAATGAAGCATATCCGTGAGTTCACACTTTTCACCAACTCAACTGTAAATTCTTATAAAAGGCTCGGTGAGTTCACCGCTCCGCGCGACATTATCTGGTCGGACGAGGAGGGCTCTCAGCTTATCCGTATGAACCCGGAAAGCGACAACTCATGCGTTGAACTCCGTGCGGCAGACTGCGTATGTGATCCGTATTTTGTGCTCGGGCTGATGATATACTCAGCACTTGAAGGAATAGAGGAAGAGCTTCCGCTCCCTGAAAAAAGCAACGGCTCAGAGCGCCTTCCGTCTACACTGGAAGAAGCTGTCAGCTGCACTGAAAGCTCGGATTTCGTAAAGAAATATGTGCCTGCAAATATACTTGAGGTCCTGCTGAATTACAGCCGCGATGAGTGGCGCAGGTACTCTTCTTCATACGACAAGGAAGCATTCGAGGAAAAACAATACTTTTACAGTCTCTGACGGAGGTTAACTTTGGAAAAAATTCTTGTAGTTTCAAGTAACAAAAATGCCGCTGAAGCTCTTGTGAATTTCCTCCGCGATTCGTTCAGTTGTACTCCGAAGCTCGTTGAATCAGCCTATCAGGCGAAAAACGTTTTCGATGCAGATCCTACCTTAGAACTCGCTGTGATAAACTCACCTCTTATGGACGAATCAGGCTTTGAACTCGCGGAATACATCATCGAAAATACTACCGCAAACTGTATCTTCATGATAAAGGAGGAGCAGACCGAAAAGATCGCAGGACGTGCCGAAAAGGCAGGTATCATCATTGTCGGGAAGCCATTCAGCCGGACTCTGCTCTATCAGCTGGTCAAAACGATCGACATTGCTGTGAACCGTTCCTTGAAGCTTTACGATGAGAACCGGCGGCTTGAACAGAAGATCGAGGAGATACAGGCAATAGACAAGGCAAAATTCATGCTCATGCAGTACAAGGGTATGACCGAGGATGAAGCACACGCTTATCTTGAACAGTACGCCATGAACAAGCGCAAGAAGAAAAGTATTGCGGCATTGGCAATAATAGATAGGCTGAGCGAGCAATATTTATGAGAGAGGCGTAGAAAATGTTTGACAGTATCCACGAAGAATGCGGGGTTTTCGGCATATACGAAAACAAGGCCTCAGACGTTGCAGCATCAGTGTATTTCGGGCTTTATGCGCTCCAGCACAGAGGTCAGGAAAGCTGTGGCATAACTGTCTGCGATGACGGTATCTTCAGGCATAAACGTGCGGACGGACTTGTCTCAGAGGTGTTCAGCAAAGAGGAACTCGATAAGCTGGGCAGCGGTAATATGGCTGTGGGACACGTCCGCTACTCCACCACAGGCGGACATAACCACAATAATATCCAGCCACTTGTAATACGTCATATCAAGGGCAATATGGCTCTCGTTCACAACGGCAATCTCGTCAATGCGCCTGAACTGCGCCGTTCGTTCGAGATGTCGGGAGCGATCTTCCACGGCACTTCCGATACGGAGGCGATAGCCTATTCCATAGTCCGTGAACGTCTGACAAGCAGTTCTACCGAGCAGGCTGTTGAACGCGCAATGCCTTTCATCAAAGGCGCATACTCCTGCATACTGATGACAGCGACAAAGCTTATAGCTTTCCGCGATCCGGATGGCTTCCGTCCGCTGTGTATCGGCAGGACACAAGACGGCGCTTATGTGGTCGCTTCCGAGTCCTGTGCCCTCGAAACAGTGGGTGCGGAGTTCCTGCGCGATGTTGACGCGGGAGAGATAATCGTCATCGGAAAAGACGGTCTTAATTCCATACGTACCAACTGTACAAGCAAACGTAATATCTGCATTTTCGAGTACATCTACTTTGCACGTCCGGACTCTGTCATAGAGGGAATATCAGTACACCACGCACGTCTGAAAGCAGGGCAGCTTCTTGCGAAGCACAGCCCCGTAGACGCAGATATAGTCATTGGCGTTCCGGATTCAGGACTTGATGCTGCTCTCGGATACGCGAACGAAAGCGGTATCCCCTACGGTATCGGCTTCATCAAAAACAAGTACATCGGACGCAGCTTCATTCAGCCTGAACAGCATCAGCGTGAGAATGCGGTAAAGATAAAGCTGAATGCTATCCGCGAGAGCGTTGCGGGCAAGCGCGTGATAATGATAGATGATTCGATAGTCCGCGGAACGACAAGTGCGAGAATAGTAAAAGTGCTGCGTGATGCAGGTGCTAAAGAGGTACACGTCCGTATCTCATCGCCGCCTTTCCTTCACACCTGCCACTTCGGCACAGACATTGATTCGGAGGAAAATCTCATCGCCGGCAAATACAGTAACACTGAGGAGATCTCACGATATATAGGTGCAGACAGCCTTGCATATCTGCCGGTCGAGTGCCTCGGTGAACTTATTGATAAACGCTTCGGCTACTGCAAAGGCTGCTTCACCGGTAATTATCCTGTGGACGTTTCCGGTGCAGGAAGCAAGAACAAATTTGACGAAAAAATTCACAAATAAAAAGCCGCACATCAATGGCGATGTGCAGCAGCTGATATACCTATTATTCGGAGGAATATACTATGTGTACGATAATGGCATACTGCGGTGTTGGCGGTATGGAAAAGGTTACTGAGGGACTGAAAGCAACTGTCTCCCGCGGACCTGACGATCAGAGAATACAGGAAGTCGCTGGAGGAGTTCTCGGATTTCAGAGACTTTCCATAATGGGACTCACTCCTGAGGGAATGCAGCCATTTGAACTGGACGGCGATTTTGCTGTCTGCAACGGTGAGATATACGGCTTCAGAAAGCTCCGCGATGAGCTGATCTCAAAGGGATATGTATTCAGAAGCGACAGCGACTGTGAAATACTTCTGCCTATGTACCGTGAATATGGTACGGATATGTTTGAAAAGCTGGACGCGGAATTTGCCTGCGTGATATACGATGACGCATCAGGCGAATTCATCGCTGCCCGTGATCCGATAGGCATACGCCCGCTGTACTACGGCAAATCCGAGGACGGCACAATGTTATTTGCCAGCGAAGCTAAAAACCTCGTAAAGCTTTGCAAAAAAATCATGCCGTTTCCGCCCGGTCACTACTACAAGGGCGGAAAATTCCACTGCTACTGTGACATAACCGCAGTTGATACCGTACTTTACCACGATATTGATACTGTTTGTAAGAATATCCATGATAAGCTGGTCGCAGGCGTTAAGAAACGTCTTGATGCTGATGCAAAGGTAGGCTTCCTGCTTTCAGGCGGACTTGATTCCTCACTTGTCTGCGCTATTGCTCAACGTGAAAGTGATAAACCTATACGCACCTTCGCTATCGGTATGAATACCGATGCTATCGACCTGAAATACGCAAAGCAGGTCGCAGACTACATCGGAAGCGACCATACCGAGGTCATCATAACAAGCGACGATGTTATCTCGGCTCTTGAAGATGTTATCCATCTTCTCGGTACATTTGACATAACAACTATCCGCGCAAGCATGGGAATGTACCTTCTCTGCAAGGCTATCCATGAACAGACAGATATTCGTGTGCTTCTCACAGGTGAGATCTCCGATGAGCTTTTCGGATATAAGTATACAGACTTCGCCCCGTCAGCAGAGGAATTTCAGCAGGAATCAGTAAAGCGCGTCCACGAACTGCATATGTACGATGTACTCCGTGCAGACCGTTGCATTTCTGTAAACTCACTAGAAGCGCGTGTGCCGTTCGGTGACCTCGACTTCGTGAAGTACGTCATGGCAATAGATCCTGAGATGAAACTCAACAAGTATAACAAGGGTAAGTACCTCCTCCGTCACGCATTTGAGGGAGACTATCTGCCGCATGATATTCTATACCGTGAAAAGGCTGCATTCTCGGATGCTGTTGGTCACTCAATGGTCGACTATCTCAAGGAATATGCTGAGAATTACTATTCTGACGAGGAGTTCGAGCTGAAATGCACTAAATATTCCCACGCAAAGCCGTTCACAAAGGAATCTCTCCTCTACCGTGAGATATTCGAGAAATATTACCCCGATAACAGCGAAATGGTGGTAGATTTCTGGATGCCAAACAAGGACTGGGAAGGCTGCAATGTAAACGACCCTTCTGCGCGTGTTCTCTCTAACTATGGTGCAAGCGGTGAATAATAAAGGTGTAAATATTGTTTTGGTGATCGTGATTAACCGGGCGTTTTCGTACGATATGAGAAAACGTAATTATCGCCGCAGTTATTGAAAGCTCGCCGCGTATAGGCATAAGCTTTTTTATCGCAGCAGAGCCGTTCGGAAGTGCCCCCGTCCACATGACAACTGCCCATAAAGCCGCTCCCAGAGCTCCGCGAGTGAATATTGCAAGCACATTATCCTTAACAAAGCTGCTCACAGCGATGTCCGAATGGTCGATAACTATCGAAAATGCGGTCAGAACTGCCGCTGCCACATAGAATACTGACGGCTGTTTTTTCAACGGCTTATCAAGCAAAATTACAGCAGCAGTCACTATTGAAAGTGAAATAATAAACAACATAGAATAACCTCTTTACAGCATTTGACCTCCGCAGCCGCAAGCCGCAGAGGTCATATATTATGGAAAGGAAAAAATCAGGATTTCTTTTTGCGCATCACGACTGCGGTCATAGCCGCAAGTGCAAATATAGCAGCAGGAACTCCTGCACCTGCATCGCCGGTTTTAGGACTGTCGGAACTGCCGGCAGATGAAGTCGTTGAAGTTGTTGTGGTAGTAGTCTGAGTGTCAGTTGTAGTAGTTGTTGTGGTTGTGGCTGCATCCTCATCCGGTTCAGATACGGAGCTGATCTCGAAGCTGTAAGGCTTTGTGTAGCCGGTCGCTGTGACAGCCATACTGTAATTTCCGCTGCCGTCGAATACATTGTTCTCGCCGGACTTCGCAGCAAAGTCGATACTTCCGTCCTCGCCAATGATCTTAACTGAACGCTTTCCGGCAGCATTGTATGTAGTTCCGTTCACCTCAGCATTTGCAATATTCTTGATGAAGTTTGCAGCGTCATCATCAGAGAAGCCGTCTGCCTTTACAAGCTTGCCGTCCTCATACTTCACGGGAATATCCTCAGTTGTGAGTATGAAATTACTTGTCATAGAAGCATACTTTCCGCTTTCATCAGTGACTGTTACAGTATATTTGCCGGGCTTTGCGTTCGTGTAGGATATCTCAGTTCCATTCACTGTGAAGCCCTCACCGACAGTGATATTCTTCTGATAATCCTCAGGGAAGCCTGTAAGTGTGAGTGAAGTCTTGCCGGTACCTGCAGCAGAATCCTCTGCCTTGACCTCCCCTGCAAACTTGACCGGAAGATAATTCTCACCGATGTCAACATTCGTATATCCGTCGAGAGTGATAAACGTTACAGAAGTGACAGTTTTGCCCATTGAGTTTGCGTAATTTTCAAATTTCAGCTCATTGCCGTGACCTTCCTTTGTGGTGATACCTGCCGACCACGCAAGCTGTCCGGCGCGCCAGATATTTTCAAGGTGACGGAGCGCATACTTGTCACCCTCCTTAGTATTCGCGATAACGCCGTAGAGATCAGCGTCCTCAGGATACCCCTTGACGTTGAGCTGATAATCGCCGTATCTTGCAGCGGTAGAGACCTCGGCTGAGCCGCTGACATTCTGCTCGCCGTTTGTGTCAATGACTTTGGAAACAGTGAGTGAATCGCCTGAAACCGAAACCTCCTTGTACGCAGCCGGCTTTTCATCAAGTGCCTTGAAATCGTACTTTGCAAGCTTTTCAACGTCCGAAGCATCGACCTCAACAGGATATGTCACACCGAGAATAGTACCCTTTCCGTCATTGTAAGTGCCGGCAACAAGCTTGCCGGGTTCATTCATTGCCCATTTGCTTGTAGTAGCTGATGATACAGCATCAACTTCATATGCGTTCTCTATCTCAGCCGAATAGAAGTCAGCATAAGGAATATTCATCGTTCCGTATACCTTGTCGCCATCCGCAGCATTTGCAGGGAGTGAAGCAACAGTAAACGCAGCCATGCAGGCCGCCGTACTGATAAGTGAAATTATCTTTTTCATTTTTCCTCCTTACGCAAGCTGTGAAGCAAGCTCTTTAAGCTTTGCGAGGTCATCGTCGGACGGAGCTTCATTCACGATAAATCCTTCATCACCGATAAGTTCTGCGCCGGCTGCCTTTGTGCGGTCGTACCAGTTACGCATCCACTCGCCGTCGCCCCAGCCGTAAGAGCCGAAAAGAAGTACCTTCTTGCCGCTGAGCGAACTCTCGATGCCGGTGAAAAACGGTTCAAATTTCTCTTCTTCAAGCACCTCTGCGCCCATTGCAGGACAGCCGAAAGCGAATGCATCATAATCTGCTGCATTGCCTGTGAAATCTGAAACTGCAAAAAGCTCTGCATTCGCCCCCTCAGCTACTGCCTTAGCCATAGCTTCGGTGTTGCCAGTGCCGCTCCAATAAATAACTGCTGTTTTCATATATTTTCCTCCTTGGAAATAGCCTGAAACAAGTCCAGACCGGATTTTAATCTATCGAACAGGATATTCCTGCAACGATCATAAGCTTTAAATGTCTTCTGGGCCATTCCGGCGTTTTTGTAGACCTTCCAGTATCCGCACAGCAGACAGTTTTTGCCGCTGTTACTGATAAAGCCTTTTATATCTGCTATGGGATAGCCGAGAAAAGCGCCTATCTCATGCGGAAAACTGCCGCAGCTTATACGGCTTGCAAGCACACCGAGCATTGTATCTGTATCCATATCCGAAGTATAGCCATACTCCGCAAGAAAATTCCGTACTTTCTGCATACTCAGCCACGCGCCAAGCATTTTCTCATTGTAGATATAGACAAGTGTTCTATCCCGGCACTTGCAAAGCTGCTTCGCGCAAAGTCCGCATTCAGCAAGCTTATCTGCATATTCACACAGATATTCCGACATTGTGCACTCGTTCCTGTCAAATGAAATAAGATTCGCACACTTAACTCCGAGAAGTGTCGGCGCACCGTGAAATGCAAGTATGCCGTCTATGCTTGTGCGTTCAAGTTCGGACATATTTCTTCACCTTTATATCGGATAAAAGCTGCTTCAATGCGCTGACGCTTGAACTGTGAACGTGCTCAACAGGCACACCGTTTTTCTGTGAACTCTTTTTTACTGTACCGAGCATTTTGTGGGAACACGTTCCGGTGAATACCACCATGAGATCAGGACTTCCGATCTTATTTTCAAAATCTGCCGGAAGCTGAGTGAATACCTTTGACTTGTGATTGAATGACTTGCAGATGTCCTGATAGCGGGTAGCCATACGGTCGTTACCGCCAACTATAACGATACTCATAATACCTCCTTTATTAGTATACGCTAACATATAGTTTGATGTATGGGGCGATGTAAACACCGCCCCGATGTTCTGATTATTCTTTATGGCACTGACCGTGCATTGCACAGTTTTTACAGCCGCAGCCGCAGCCGCCCTTGCCGCTTTTTTTATCCCGTATCATCGAATAAACGACTGCTCCTACAATGAGAACAAGGATCAGCAAAACAATTACAGTACCCATAATTTCTCCTTATGCCTTAGCGTGTGACTCGCCTATCTTCACATTCTTTCCGAATCTTGTAGCCTCCTTGTAAGGTCTTACGAGGAGATAGATGAAAAGTCCGATAAGTGCGAGTGCAAAGATAAGTCCGATGATGTGTACATTGCCAGTGAACAGGCAGCCAAGCTGATAGATGATGAGCGATACAGCATATGCAAATCCGCACTGATAGCCGATAGCGAACCAAGTCCACTTAGGGCTGTTCATCTCTCGCTTGATAGCGCCGATAGCCGCAAAACAAGGTGCACAGAGGAGGTTGAAAGCGAGGAAGGAATATCCGGCAAGCTTTGTCATGCCCTCGAAGTCGAGGACACCGAATACTCCGACAACCTCTTCCTTAGCAACAAGTCCCATAACTGTTGCAACAGTTGCAGCAGCATCGTCAAATCCAAGAGGAGCGAATATCCACTTGACTGCATTGCCGAAGTGACCAAGGAGAGAATCTTCGAGTTCAAGATCAGCATTCCAGCCGAATGATCCGTCAGACCAGCCGAGTGTAGATGTTGCCCAGATAACGATTGAAGAAAGAAGGATGATCGTTCCTGCCTTCTTAATAAACGACCAGCCTCTCTCCCACATTGAACGCAGAACATTCTTCACTGTGGGCATATGATATGCAGGAAGTTCCATTACGAAAGGTGCAGGATCGCCGGCAAACATCTTTGTCTTTTTGAGCATGATACCTGATACGACGATAGCTGCCATACCAAGGAAGTAAGCACTCGAACCTACCCACCATGCACCGCCGAAGAGTGCAACTGCGATCATCGAGATGATAGGAAGCTTTGCTCCGCACGGGATAAATGTTGTAGTCATGATAGTCATACGTCTGTCACGTTCGTTCTCGATAGTACGGCTTGCCATGATACCGGGAACGCCACAACCTGTACCGATAAGGATCGGGATGAATGACTTTCCTGAGAGACCGAAACGGCGGAAAATTCTGTCCATGATGAACGCAACTCTTGCCATATATCCGCAGGCTTCAAGGAATGCAAGGAAGATGAAAAGCACAAGCATCTGCGGTACAAATCCGAGAACTGCACCTACACCGCCGATGATTCCGTCAACGATAAGGCTCTTCAGCCACTCTGCACAGCCGGCATCATCAAGTGCATCCTCAGCAGCTCCGGGAATGCTCTTTACATAGCCCTTGTAGTCAGCCATATCAGGAGCTGTAAACTCGCCCTCTTCATCGAGAGCTTCGCCGAGTGCAGCATCAATATCGTAAACTGCTTCTGGATTGAGGATATTTTCCTCGTCCTCAGCATACTCAGCCTTCTTGTAGAATTCGTCACGATAGAAGCCGTACTGCTCCTCGAAATCGTCGAACTCACCGGACTCAAAAGCGTCTCTGATGTCCTCTGCACCGTGAATCTCCTCATCCTCACAGGCGGCATCAATAACAGCTTCAACTTCATCGGTAAATACATACTTGTCTGCCCACTCTTCCTTATCGTCGTTGTACTCCCTGTTACCTGAGATCGAAACGATAAAGCCGTCGCCGAAGAGGTTATCGTTTACCCAGTCGGTCATACCCGTACCGATAGTCGAGATTGAAACGTAATAAACGATTATCATAATGAGTGCAAAAATAGGAAGTCCGAGGAAGCGGTTAGTTACAACTCTGTCGATCTTATCAGAGGTGTTAAGCTTGCCGCTGCTTTTCTTCTTATAGCAGGACTTGATAACGTCAGCTATGTAGATATAGCGTTCGTTTGTGATGATACTTTCAGCGTCATCATCAAGCTCCTTCTCAGCAGCACAGATGTCCTCCTCGATATGTGCCTTCACATTTTCGGAGAGGTTCAGCTTCTCCATGACCTTGTCATCACGCTCAAAAATCTTCAATGCGTACCAGCGCTGCTGCTCCTCAGGCATATCGTGCACGACAGCCTCCTCAATGTGAGCGATAGCGTGTTCAACAGGTCCTGAGAAAGTGTGCATAGGAACTGTCTTTTCATTCTTTGCAGCCTTTACAGCTGCCTCAGCAGCTTCCTGTATGCCCGTACCTTTCAGCGCTGAGATCTCCACTACCATACAGCCGAGCTGCTTTGAAAGCTCAGTAATATTTATCTTGTCACCGTTTTTCTTCACCACGTCAATCATGTTCACGGCAACAACTACCGGTATACCAAGCTCTGTGAGCTGAGTTGTGAGGTAGAGGTTACGTTCAAGATTAGTACCGTCGATGATGTTAAGTATAACATCCGGACGCTCACCAATGAGGTAGTTTCTCGCTACGACTTCTTCAAGTGTGTAAGGCGACAGAGAGTAAATTCCCGGAAGGTCAGTTATGATGACATCACTGTGCTTTTTAAGCTTTCCTTCCTTCTTTTCAACTGTAACTCCGGGCCAGTTTCCGACAAACTGATTTGAGCCCGTCAGAGCGTTGAACAGCGTAGTCTTTCCGCAGTTCGGGTTGCCTGCAAGGGCAATGCGTATATCCATTGTATATTCTTCCTTTCGAGATAGTCTAAGCTAACATATATTCAATAATAAAGAGGTCTCTCAGTTGACCTCAACCATTTCTGCATCAGCTTTGCGTATGGAAAGCTCATATCCGCGCACAGTTACCTCAATAGGATCACCAAGCGGTGCGACCTTGCGGACAGTTACCTCAGTTCCCTTTGTGATACCCATATCCATAATGCGGCGTCTGACAGCGCCCTCACCGTGAACCTTGACTATCTTTACGGTCTTGCCGATAGCCGTTTCTCTCAATGTTTTCATTTTCTCCACCTCATACCATAATTTTTCTCGCAAGCTCTTCGCTTATTGCAACTCTCGATTCCTTGACCTTCACGATCACATTTTCACCGAGCCTTGAAACCAAGCTTACAGCTCCGCCAACGTGAAATCCGAGATCTTCAAGGTGCTTTTTGACCTCAGGACTTCCGCCTATTTTGCGGATTATACATTTTTTCTCCTGATCTGCCATACTGAGCGGCATCATTTCAACACTTCCATTCTGAAAACGTTTTGTTAGTGCTTTATAACATTTATAATATATCACTTCATGTCTGGTTTGTCAATCAAAATCCATTAAGTTTGTATATGCCAACAAATATTATTAGTAACCACTAACCTTATTTGTTAGTTAGTGCAAATTTGAAATGTAAAAAAATATGCTGTATGAGATAACAGCAGCTTATCCGGAATAGTTCTTTCTATTTTTCCTTTATAAAAACTACAAAGCCAACAGCTATATACTGTTGGCTTTATAGTTTATGCTGTATTTCAAGGGGCTGGCTATAAAAGATTTTTCTCAGAAGCTAATATTATCATACTCCGAAAAGAAGCTTATCATATGCAGGGAACGGCCAGTATGATTCAGCAGTCAATGTTTCAGCCTTGTCCGCTGCGGCACGTAACTTATCCATTGCAGGGAGCATAGAATCACGAACAAATTCAGATGCTGTGATTATGACATCCTGTTTCTTAAAATCAGCAACTACCTTTTCGAGCTTAGTCGTTGCAGCATCCATTTCATCAATGAGCTCTGAAAGTTCAGTATTACGCCTTTTCCCACTCAGCAGAATCGTGGAGAGCGTTGTAGCCTTCCTCACCTGTTCTGATCTTTATGACGTTCTCGATGTCGTAAATGAACATCTTACCGTCGCCGTAGTTGCCTGTATAAAGTGCAGCCTTTGCAGCTGCAACCACCTTTTCAACAGGTACTGCACAAACTGCGATCTCAGCCTTTACCTTAGGAAGCAAGTTCATCTCAACAGTTGTACCACGATAGTAGTTTACCTGTCCGTTCTGCATTCCGCAGCCGAGGACGTTAGTAACTGTGATACCCTTTACGTCGATAGCCTCCATAGCCTCAATGAACTGCTGGAGTTTCTGCTGTTTGAATATAACAACAATATTTGTGAGCTTTGTAGCACCGTCCGGTGAAGGAACAGAATAGTTCTCAACTTCAACTGCCTTGTCAACAGGAACTGCCGGTGTTCCGGGAGTGCCTACCTTCTTCACGCTCTTAGCATCGTCCTTTGTGTAGCCCTTCATACCGATGTCTGAAAGTGCGGGAGCGAAGTCAGCGTAAGAGGAAATAAGTCCATGCTCAGTAACATCAAGACCGATAATCTCTTCCTGTTCGGAAGCACGGAGACCGATAGTCTTCTTGATAGCGAAGAATACAATAGCCATTGAAACTGCTGTGAATGCTGCGATAGCTGCGAAACCGCCGAGCTGTCTGATAATGAGATCAGCGCCGCCGCCGTAGAATACACCTGCGAGCTCGTTGCCATCCTGATCTACGAGTGCATATCCGGGAACGTCAGGATTTGCGAAGAGACCAACTGCAATTGTACCCCAGATACCGTTCATCATGTGAACTGCTACTGCACCAACAGGATCGTCAATGTGAAGCTTGTAGTCGAGGAACCATACGCCGAAGCATACGAGTAAACCGGAAACGATACCAATGATAGAAGCGCCGAGGCAATCAGTTACGTCACAAGGAGCTGTGATACCAACAAGTCCTGCGAGTGAAGCGTTAAGACACATTGAAACATCTGGCTTGCCATATTTTACCCAAGTGAAGATCATGCAGGTTACTGTTGCAATTGCTGGAGCAACTGTTGTTGTAAGGAATACAGAACCAAGCTGGTCGATTGAAGTACAAGCTGCACCGTTGAATCCGTACCAGCCAAACCAGAGGATGAAGCATCCGAGAGCGCCTATTGTAAGGTTGTGACCGGGGATAGCATTTACTTTGATCTCGCCATCCTTAGTCTTGTGGAATTTACCGATTCTTGGTCCGAGGATAGCTGCACCTACGAGAGCTGCAATACCGCCGACCATGTGGATGTGTGCAGAACCAGCGAAATCGTGGAAGCCCCATTCGCTCAGCCAGCCGCCGCCCCAGCCCCAGTGGGCTTCAATTGGGTAAACAACTGCACTAATGATAGCGGAGTAAACACAGTACGAAAGGAACTTTGTACGCTCAGCCATTGCACCTGAAACGATTGTTGCTGTCGTTGCACAGAATACAAGGTTGAAAACGAAGTTTGACCAGTCGAATGAGCCATAGGAAGTGAAGATGTCAAATCCCGGCTTGCCGATGATGCCTACAAGGTCCTCACCGAAGAGAAGACCAAAGCCTATGAGTATGAAGACAACTGTACCGATACAGAAGTCCATTAAGTTTTTCATGATGATATTGCCGGCGTTCTTTGCACGGGTGAATCCCGTCTCCACCATTGCGAAGCCTGCCTGCATGAAGAATACAAGAGCAGCACCTATAAGGAACCATACGCCGAAGATCGTTTTATCAGTGTTTTCGGAAGCTTGTTGTAAAATTGTCTGAGAGTCCATAAAAATACCTCCTGAATTAAATTATACAGCATTTTTATACTGATTCATCAAACGCCATTGTTATGAGAAGCGTATAAAATAAAGGGGCGCAGAAGTCCTGAGACTTCATACACCCCTTCGTGTATGGAATTAGCGCTATAAACCAAAAAAAGAGCTGCAGACTCATCGTCCGCAGCTCCCTTGCTGTTTACAATGCCATTATAGACCTTCGTGAGTAGTTTGTCAATAGCTTTTTTGAAATTCAGCGTATCATACACATTTAGCTTCAGACTGTCGAAGCAGAATTGGTGAATAATACAGAATTTCATCTTTCCATTTTCCAAATCTGTGCCGAATAAGGAGGCAGCTCACTTCCGCCGCCGAAATCATGCTTTGTACCTGTTATCAGCTCATCAGCCATGCCGCAGCCTGCGTCAAAGTGAGCTGTAAAGGGCTGATCTTCCGCATTTACAGCAATAAGTATCCTCTCATCGTCACATTTGCGCTGAATGATACATTGCTTATTGGTAAGCACAGGCACACTTATATCACCGTAACATAATGCTTTACTTTCACGGTGTATTTTTGCCAGCTTTGAGATATACGCCGAAAGCTCATTTTCTGTCGGGTTATCGAATGATACTCTGAGCGCAGGATCGCCGTCCTTTTTATCAGCTTCCGCGCCCCATTCGCTTCCGTAGTAGATACACGGTATTCCCGGCATTCCAAACATTATCGCATAGACAAGCGGAATGTGATTTTTATTCGTGAGTATCGTGGCGATTCTTGAAACATCATGGTTATCAACAAAACTGAGCAGATGCATTCCCTTATACTGACACCACGGCTCAGGGCCAAACTGATTTTTGAGGGAATGGCATATCTCAAACATATTCATGCTGTTGAAGCTTGAATACAGACCTTTATAGCACTGGTAATTGGTTGCGGAGTGTAACATATCGTTGTTTACAAACTGCGAATAGTCGCCGTGAAGGAGTTCACCGATAAGCACGAAATCATCTTTCAGTCCATTTGTAAAGCCACGGAGTCTTCTCAGGAATTCCTTGTCAAGACAGTATGCCACATCAAGCCTCAGACCGTCAATATCAAATTCCTCTACCCAGCCCTTGATGCAGGAGAAAATGTGCTCAACGACTTCGTTGTTCCAGAGGTTGAGCTTTACAAGCTCGTAGTGACCTTCCCAGCCCTCATACCATAAACCGTCGTTATAGTTGGAATTCCCGCCGAAATTAATGTGAAACCAGTCCTTATAGCGCGAATTCTCACGATTACGCAGAACGTCTTGAAACGCCCAGAAGCCTCTTCCTACATGATTGAATACTCCGTCAAGAACGACTTTTATCCCTCTGCTGTGAAGTTCCTTGCAGACCTTTGCAAAGTCCTCGTTGCTGCCAAGACGGCAGTCAATCTTCGTATAATCTCTTGTGTCATAGCCATGAGAATCCGACTCAAATATCGGTGAGAAGTAGACTGCATTGCAGTTCAGTTTCCTGATATGGTCTGCCCAGTCGATCACTTTTAGTATCCTTGACTGCTGAATCCCGTCATTCTCAAACGGTGCTCCGCAGAATCCGAGCGGATATATCTGATAGAATACGCTTTCATAAGCCCACATTTTAATTCCTCCATTATCTTTCATTTTTAATATCATATTTCTATTTTACCATACTTTTGTAATTCTGGCAACTGTAAGATAATGTATAATATTATAGAATATTTCAATTGCTGTTAATCAATAAGATCATTCTGAAAGCGTGGCAAATGCTCGAAAGGCAGGTTCTGACAGTCTCTAAAAAGTAGTTCATATCTTTTGTCCGCAGCTGCAATTCCGTATATCACCTTGCAAGATCGTCATAAAATATGATATGCAGCGACTGATAGCCCGTACTTACCGGAGTAGTAACATAATCACGATATGCCATTATAAGTCCGACAACCGACGGCACAAAGGCTGTACTTCCGGGTATATCACGGCGTTCGGTGCATTTGTGCTGTGCTCCCGGTGGGCAGATACAGTGTGTACGGCATGATATAGACATATCCTCTATTGGACGTGTAGGCTGCTCCTCTGAATATACGACCTTCAGCTTTTTTACCCTGCGCTTGCGGCATTCGATACGCATTACCTTTGCAAGAGGACAGACCTTGGTCTTGTAAATATCTGCAACGCGGAACGCCGTAGGATCGAGCTTATTGCCTGCGCCCATAACATAACTGCTCAGGAGTGACCCTGAGCGGTTAGTTTTGTTAGAACAGGCTCTTGAAAACAGAATATAGTTGTGCTATAATGATTAGATAAGGAGCTTGACTAAAAATTATAAACCTGCAACCTAAGAAAAACTGATTCTTAACCGCGTCACATACCGCCGAATCAAAAAGACACACAAAATAAGCCCTAACGGCTTATTATGTGGACAGCTCAGGAGGTTACTATAATGAATAATAGACCACTCAAGGGCATAGCCTGTATACTTTCCGGAATCATTGCTTTTACTCTGTTACTTGTAAATAGCAGCTATAACACTCAAAATGAACAGACAGTTTTTGCTGAAGCGATATCTGCTCCTAAAATCGAAGACTCGTACATCAGCGGTGATGTCAATTCTGACGGCAGCTTTGATATAGCAGATCTGGTGCTGCTCCAGAAATGGCTGCTTGCCGTTCCTGATACTGATCTCGCTAATTGGAAAGCAGCTGATCTCAGCAGGAATGAGAGATTAGATGCGTTCGATCTTTGCCTGATGAAGCGTGCATTGTTTGCGAAAGACAAAAAAGACGGCAGCGAGCTTATCCCGCCGCCCATCAGCGCAGTCAGTCCGACCATGCCCTGTGTTGGCGAAGCGCGTGTACTGATGATCGCGGTCAGCTTCCCTGATGCACAGCATGATTTCTCTGCCGGGGAAATACAAAATATGTGCTTCGGTCCTGAAGATCCGCAGTCTCTGCAGTATCCTATGGAGAGCATCAGTGCTTACTATTCCCGTGCCTCTTACGGCAGACTGAACCTGACCGGCAAAGTCTATACCTACACCGCAAAATATGAGATCAACGACTACATGAAGACTAATTATCGGGAGGCCGATTACCGCACACGCGACGAGCTTCTGGAGGAGACGCTTGAAGCATTGGACGATGTCATTGACTACAATGATTATGATGTCAACAAGGACGGAATTCTTGATGCTGTCATTCTGGCGCTGCCTAAGGAGGCTATAAACAGGGATTCCGACAAGGACGGCAAAGAGGACTGGGTCCCCTGCCACTGCTACTACAATGGTAATGCGAAATATGATGACGTCAAGCCGGTCAGAATGTGCATCGGCGCACGCGATCTGAGCACAACCGCCAAATTCAACTCCGCATGGATCCATGAGCTTGGTCACGCGATGGGACTGCCGGACTACTATCGGGTTATCACCAACAACCCGAACGATCAGGAAGGTCTGATCGGTCAGACTGGTTGGGAGATGATGGATGATTCCTGGGGCGATTTTTCAGCCTTCTCAAAGCTGATGTACGGCTGGTTTACCGGCAATGAATTACAGATCTACACTGGCGGCACTCAGACCTACGAGCTGAGATCGCTGCAGGACGCTCCTAACTGTGTACTCATCCCACGCGGCGATCTGAACGGCTTCCACAGCGAATATTTCATAGTCGAATTCAACACCCCGACCGGTAACGATTCAGCGATGGTCATTGGGGATAATCGGATACCTCTGTTCCGGCAAGGCGGTGTGCGTGTACTTCACTGCAATGCCGAGCTTAGTGAAATCAGCAGCGGCAAGATGTTTAAATGGTGTATTAATAGCAAGTTATATGACCGCACCAACAAGAAACAGCGTGTGCTGCGGGGCATCAACTACAAAAATATGTATTTCAATGAAGGCCAAGTTATTAACAATGAGACAAACGACTTTGCGTGGTATGATGAAAACGGCGACCGGACGGTCGATCCGGGCATCACGATCACGATCAGCGATTTTGATGAAAACACCGGCTGCAAGATAACCATCGCCCCTGCTATTTAAATATATTCAGAAACGATGAAAATTTTTTTATGCTAATATCAGGATTTTCAGATATATAAAACGAAATCGCCCGACTTTTCAAGAGGTCTGGGCGATTTTGTTTTATCTGCTTTATGCTGACTATTGCTGCTTCGGATAGTGTCGATACTGTCAATGCACTTGTAGGTCCTTCCGGCTCGGGAAAATCTACTATCGCAAAGCTCATCGCTTCATTCTGGTACGCTGACAGCGGAAGTATCACATTCGGCGGAGTTGATATACGAAAGATACCGCTGGAGCATTACAATAACAATATCGCATATGTATCGCAGGATAACTACCTCTTTGACGAGACAATAATGGACAATATACGAATGGGCAACCCAAACGCTTCCGATGAAGATGTTATCAACGCAGCAAAAGCCTGCGGCTGCCATGAGTTTATTATGCAGCTCGAACATGGCTATAACACGGTTGTCGGCGGTGCAGGCGGACATCTTTCCGGCGGTGAAAGGCAGCGTATTTCCATTGCAAGAGCAATGTTGAAAAACGCCCCTGTTGTTATACTTGATGAGGCGACAGCTTATACAGATCCCGAAAACGAAGCACTTGTCCAGTCTTCTGTCGCAAAGCTGGTGCAGGGAAAAACTTTGCTCGTTATCGCGCACAGACTTTCAACTATCGCTTCTGCCGATCAGATAATAGTGATAAATAACGGAAAGTTAGAAGCTGTGGGTACACAACAGGAACTTCTCAAAAAATCACCGCTCTACACTCAGATGTGGAACGCTCACATGGCAGTAAAGGAGGAAGCATAATGTTTACTACACTCAAACGCTTTTTTGATTTCTGTAACAACGAGGACAGAAAAAAGCTGTACACCGCAATATGTCTCGGCGTTGTCAGGGCGATATTTGCTGCACTCCGTATAACGGCTATTGGCGCAGTAGTAATGGGAATACTTGATGATAATATGTCAGATAAGAATATATGGCTCGCTGTTGTGATTCTTGCTGCATCGGTGCTCGGACAGCTTTTAATCAATCTGAAAACTACCATGCTCCAGACAGAGGCAGGCTATCATTCGTGCTCACACAAGCGTATCGAAATTGCAGAGCATTTGCGCTATCTGCCTATGGGATATTTCAACGATAACAGTCTCGGACATATCACAAGCGTAACAACAAACACTATGGAGGCGCTCTCAGACGTAGCAACAAGAGTCGTTATGCTCACAACTCAGGGCATACTTACAACATTTGTCATCACAGTTTTTGTTTTCATCTTTGACTGGCGTATAGGACTTCTTCTGACAGCAGGAGTTGCCGTCTATGCTCTGATAAATTCAGCTATGCAGAAAAAAACACGTAAAGGCGCACCCATACAACAGAAAGCAAACAGAGAACTTGTATCAGTTGTTATCGAATTCATTCAAGGTATCGCAGAAGTTAAGAATTACAATCTCGTGAGTGAACGTGCCAAGAAACTTGAAAAAACGATCAAAGCAAAGCAGTACAGCGATACTCATCTTGAATTCGATGTTATCCCATTCATCACATTGCAGGAGATCGTCACGAAGCTGACAGGCGTTCTGATGTGTACCGCATCTGTGTATTTTTATATCAACGGCAGTATGTCACTGCTCTACTGTATAATGATGATGATTAGTTCATTTATGGTTTATGAAAGCCTTGACGTTATGGCAGGATTTTCCGCACTCATACGCAGTGTAGGAGTTTGCGTTGAACAGGCAAGTGAGATACTCTCCATACCCGAAATGGATATAAACGGCGACGACATCAAACCTGCAAGCCATGATATAGAACTGAAAAACGTTACATTCGCATACGAAAACAGAACTATAATCAACGGCATTGACCTAAGAATTCCCGAACACACCACTACTGCAATTGTAGGTCCTTCAGGCGGAGGAAAGACAACTCTCACAAATCTTATGACTCGATTTTGGGACGTACAAGACGGCGAGGTACTCCTCGGCGGACAAAATGTCAAGAATTACAGCTTTGACAGTCTTATGAGAAATTTCAGCTTTGTGTTCCAGAGAGTGTATCTGTTCGAGGACACTATTGCAAACAATATCCGCTTCGGAGAACCTGATGCTCCTATGAAAAAAGTCATTGAAGCTGCCAAAAAAGCTCGCTGCCACGACTTTATCACGAGTTTGCCTGACGGTTATGATACTGTTATCGGTGAAGGCGGTGCAAGTCTCTCAGGTGGTGAAAAACAGCGTATTTCTATTGCAAGGGCGATAATGAAGGACTCCCCGGTCATTATTCTTGATGAAGCGACTGCAAACGTAGATCCGGAAAATGAAGAAGAACTGACCAAGGCTATTGAGGAGCTGACCAAGGAAAAGACAATAATCATGATAGCACACCGCCTGAAAACAGTCGAACACGCTGACAATATAGTAGTAATCGACGGCGGCAGAATTGTTCAGCAAGGAAAACACGCTGAGCTTATGCAGCAGGACGGTATTTACCGAACCTTTGTTGAGGACAGGAAAAAAGCTGTGAGCTGGAAGCTGTAAGACAATTTTTATGATTTGTTATCTATGATAGAATAGAGAGAACGGCGGCTATGTGCCGCCGATTTTCTTTATTTCATATTATAGATATTGCGCCGACGTTACATAAAAACATCCGCTGCTGGATAATTTAACGAATAATGGGAAAAATATGATTATGATCAAAACATCGTTATCCAAGTCTAACGAATATCGACAAAACTTTATCAATATGCTATCATAGGATTGACAAAAGAATAACAAAGAGAATAAGACAAATTCAAGGAGGATAATAGTAAGTATAACAGTTATATAATCAGGAGGTAAATATGAATAAAAAGAATTATGAGATTGTTGACAGCACAGAAAAGCTTGAAAAAGCTATCGAACGAGTAAGACAGGCACAAAAAAATTCGCTTCTTTTACTCAGGAACAAGTCGATAAAATATTTCTTGCGGCGGCAACTGCGGCAAACAAGAACAGAATTCCCCTTGCAAAGCTCGCGGTCGAGGAAACCGGCATGGGCATTGTAGAGGACAAGGTCATCAAGAATCATTATGCGTCCGAGTACATCTACAACACCTAAGGTAGAGCAGAGTGATCGGATGAAGGAAATAAGAGCGTATATGGAGAGCATATAAAATCTGCTTTAATATGACGATAATTATAAAACACCTGTACTTACAGCAGGAAAGACTTTTATTCTTGGATATACGAATGAAACTAATGGTATTTATACTGATTTGCCAGTTATAATTTTTGACGATTTTACAACAGCAAGCAGATATGTCAATTTTGAATTTAAGGTTAAATCATCAGCGATGAAAATCCTAACTCCTAATATTGAACTGGTTTTACCTAAATTCATTTATTACCGTATGCAGATAATTACTGCGGTGACAGATATAACATCGTGAAGAAGGCCGATAAGCACAAAAACTGCACTAAAGTGTAAAAAACTCCCCGGAACTGCTCATATGAACAGCTCCGGGGAGTATTATTTGGGGATATGAACTTAGCGAGGTATTATCCCTCAATGGCAATATACTTGTGATTTTCCAGCTTCTTTGGCTCTGCCTTCGGAACGCAGATGTTAAGAACACCGTCCTCAAATTTAGCCTTTACATCGGCTTCGGTAACAGTATCACCGATGTAGAAGCTCCTCTGCATTGCGCCTGCATAACGCTCCTGACGGATCAGCTTGCCCTTCTTGGACTTTTCGTCTTTGTCAAGTCCCTTTGCGGCGCTGACAGTCATATAACCGTTCTGAAGCTCAAGATTGATCTGGTCTTTCTTGAAGCCCGGCAGGTCGATAACGATCTCATAGTGGTCATCATGCTCATGAACATCGGTCTTCATTACCTGTGCAGCGTGTTTGCCGTACAGCTTCTTCTCCACATCTCTGCCAAAATCAGGGAATCTGAAGAAATCA
>ONAI01000012.1:0-4637 GCA_900315755.1 uncultured Ruminococcus sp. | reverse complement strand
CTTGGATACAACATAGGTCAGTCCTCCTTTTTTACTCGTAACATTGTTTCCATTGCTTCGAGCAAGGGGACGGAGGGTTCAGCACCCGGATCCTTTGGTGCTTCTCTGTTCCTTTGTTCTGTTTATATTATAGCTCCCAAAATTAGCACTGTCAAGAGGAGAGTGCTAATTTTCACACAGGTTTCATATTTTTGACAGGAATGTCACATTAGCCAACTGAAATAATCTCTCAGTGAGAATGGAGAAATGCGTCCTGTGCTGATTGACTATTATTGCAGATCGTGTTAGAATTAACAGAGTGGCAGTAGCTTTTAAAAGCATACTAACGGACAGACAAAGGTATAGCTTACTCAAAGCTGTCCTCTTAGTATAACAATACTATAAAAAAGTCGAGCCGCCCTGGTGGGCGGCCAGCAATTATACAACTAAAAAATGCCGTTCTTACCGAGCATCTCTATCGTATAGATATCATCAAAAAGGATGCTGTCTTGACGCCCTTGAGTCTGCGGTATGGTGGATTGTGCTCAGTCACTACACCTTCGATGTTAGTGTATGCATCAATATCGTAATACCGTATCACGCCAACACCAAGCAATATCATAATGATACCGACAATGAATATCAGCTTTCTCTTTTTTCGGTTCTTTTCCATATTACTCCCTCATTCGATTTGTTTTTATTATACCATGATTTCTCCGAAAGTGCAATATGTGCCGTAAAAGCGGAAGCGCCGCCCGAAAGCAGCGCCCCTGTTAATGATCACACAGAACTATTAATCTTCGTCTTCTCTTCTGCTCTTTTTAACGAGTGCAACTCCTGTGAATGTCATAAGAGCTGCCAGTCCTGCAATAGTCTTGTGAACGCCCGACATACCTGTCTGTGGAAGATTGACTTCCTTGCCGTCTACATTTGTGCCGATACCAGTATCAGGGTTTACAGTATATGTATCGAGCACCTTGCCTTCTTCATCGGTATCCGTGCATTGAGTTGGTGAGCTTTGAGGTGATGAATATTTCTTCGCGCGGTATACCGCTCTGCTTTACCGCTTTTCCGACCGCCTGCTCATTCTCGTAACCCTGTGCCGTATCTATATGACGGTAGCCCGCTTTAAGCGCGGCAAGCACTGCGTTTACGCCCGTGTCATCATTTGGCGTCTGCCATGTTCCGAATCCGATAACGGGTATTTTCATATTGTTTGAAAGAGTATAGTATTCCATATTGTCCTCCTGTTATTTTATTGCACTGCAAGTTTGTGCTTTTTCAGGTTTGTGCATTTTTCTGCGGCAAAGCGTTTTTCCGCTCTCGCGTGAGTATATTACCGTGTACGCTGCCGCGTTAAGTATCAGTGCGCCGACCCACGCGCAGACCTCCGCATATGCCGTTGCCCTGAAACCTATCTGTCCGATAAACAGAGAGATAACACCTATACGCAGCACCATTTCCACAATACCGGAGATCATAGGCACAAGCGGAAATCCCATGCCCTGAACGGCGTTACGAAATACGAACAGCATATCCACCGCAAAAAGCATCATCCCGCAGATCGGCAGGAATTCCGAAGCGTAGGATATTTGCTCCTCGCCCGAAAGCAGCAGAGAGGCAAGCCATTCCGGCAGCATTACCATTGCCATTCCGAGCATCACATACGCTGTCATCGCAATCGCAAGGCAGACCCTAAGCCCATTGTTTATTCTGTCAAAACGCTTTGCGCCATAATTCTGACCCGTATAAGCCGACATCGAAAATCCGGCTGTGCAGGCGGGCTGCATGAACATATTTATGTACTTACTGCACGCCGAGTACGCCGACGTGTACGCCACACCGAGACCGTTGACGAAATACTGCACCACCATACAGCCTACCGCAGTTATCGAGTTCATCAGCGCCATTGGCACACCGTTTTTCATAAGCTGCGCGTAAAGCACGCCGTCCGGCTTAGGCTCAACATTCTGCTTTTTCAAAAAGTCGATGCCGCGAAGCCTGCGGAGGCACACTGTACCGGAGATCACCTGCGAGATTATCGTAGCAACCGCCGCTCCCCAAACGCCCGTGCGTAATACGAAAATGAACAGACTGTCCATTGCGATGTTGAGTACCGAGGAGATCACTATCGCCTTGAGGGGGGTTTTGCTATCGCCGAGGGAACGTAGAATGCCCGCGCTCATATTGTAGTATATCGTCGCGGAAAGTCCGCCGAAAAGTATGTAGCCGTATGTCAGGCTGTCGCCGATAATGCTCTCGTCCGTCTGCAAAAGCGCAAGTACAGGGCGCAAAAACGTGATGCTGAGTACCGTCAGCGCGCCTGTGATGATGACCGCGAGTCGTACCATAGCCGAAAGCGTCCGGCGCAGTTCGAGAAAATTCTTTTCCCCGTATCTCTGCGCGATAAGTACCGAAAAACCGTTAGCGAGTCCCATTGAAAATCCGATTATAAGAAAACACAGCGAACCCATGTTTCCGACCGCCGCGAGCGCATTGTCTCCGAGACCTCTGCCTACGATAGCCGTATCCGCAAAGGAATAGAACTGCTGTAACATTCCTGTCACGAGCATTGGGAAGAAGAACCGCAATATCGTATGGCTCGGTTTACCTTGTGTAAAATCAATGTTTCCGTTCATATATATCACTCCACATCTGCTCTTTTGTTTTAAAACTATTCTACATTTTTGCATAGCTTTTTTCTATCAATTCTATTGTACTTTTGTCGAAAATATGGTATACTCAGAACAGAGGGAGGCGACTATATGAACACGAACAAAGAACTCAATTACCGTCTTTACATCCAGACGGAGAAAGAATTCAAGCGAACTGAGATACGAAGCGAGTTCGCACGTTATGATGACATAAAAAACGGCGATGTTAATAAGGTCCGTGAAAACCTCACAGAGATAAAGGCGCATTACTATGAGGGCAAAGGTATGCTGTCCGACAGTCTGCTGCGGAACAATCAGTACCATTTTGCGATAGGTGTGGGGATAATCGCCCGCGTCTGCATCGACGGCGGGATGAATCACAATGTTGCCTACACTCTGAGCGACATATATATCCGCCACGGCGATAAATGCCGTGAGCCGCAGGAGCTTATCGAACTCACCGAAACGATGATGCTCGACTTCGCGAAGCGTATGTCGGAGATACGCAAGGAAAACAGCGTGTCACTGCACATACGCAGGACGGTGGACTATATTTACGAAAATCTTCACAGACCGCTGACTCTGAAAATGGCTGCA
This sequence comes from uncultured Ruminococcus sp., assembly GCA_900315755.1. Taxonomy (GTDB): domain Bacteria; phylum Bacillota; class Clostridia; order Oscillospirales; family Ruminococcaceae; genus Ruminococcus. The sequence goes on along the minus strand of ONAI01000012.1, from coordinate 1,407 downwards.
GAGCATGAGCACATCGACCCGAGCTACCTGTCGAAGCTGTTCGCGAAGGAGATGGGGATACCGATAAAGGCATATATTCTCAAAGCAAAGGTGGCGACCGCACAGAATATACTTACCTTCTCGGATTTTTCTATCTCGGATATTGCCTATTCCCTCGGCTTTTCGACTCAGAGTGCGTTTGCGGCGGCGTTCCGGAGGATCACGGGCCTTACGCCGATGCAATACAGAAATAGGTATAGCGAAGAGTATTCGCTTCGGTTAAAAGATGTATATAAGCAACTCGATTAAATCGACTCAATACTTTTTACATTCTTTCTATGAAGCTGTCTTATAAAATACGTTTCATCATCACAGATAGCAATATTCACAACAATCGCCTCACGATTGTTAAGTCTTATGTATCAGTTATCATTATACCACATCATACCACATCGGAGAGATTATTTCAAGAAAAAAATAGGCTATGCCTCCATTTAATAGTTTTGGAGACATAGCCTTCTATTGCTTTATTATATATTCATCGAACATGTCAGGTATGGACAAGCAACAAGTCAATGTATCACAAGATAAGTACAAAACTGTTTTCATTCCGCTACCTCCGCTTGCTGAACAGAAGCGTATTGTGGCCAAGATAGAAGAACTCATGAAATACTGCGATAAGCTATAAGAATCGGGCATACTCTCAAAAGCGAGAGTATGCCCGATGGCACAATGCTTAGTTAACCTAAAAAAGATTAAGAAAAATACTTGGCAATTGGTGATGCTTGTGATATAATACTTGGTAAAGAAGGAGGTGTCACTATGGCTTATACGAAGTTTGGCGAATTTATGCGTATATTGAGAGTGAAACACCACGAGGTTATGGGCGATGCTGCTAAGCTGCTCGGTGTCTCAACACCATTCCTATCTGCTGTTGAGAACGGAAAAAAGAATGTTCCAGCCGAGTGGTTCACTGTTATTGTTGAGCATTATGCTCTAACAGATGAGGAACAGATTGAACTCAGAGATGCTATCGAAAACTCCAAAACACAGATAAAGCTGAATTTATCGGGATCTTCTGCTTATCAGCGTGATGCTGCTCTGCAATTTGCACGTTCTTTCGGGGAGATCGACGAGAATACGGCTCAGAAAATCTTAGAACTTTTGAAAAGGAGCAACATCGACTAATGGATTATATTACTAAACCTACAAGTAGAGCGGTGACGGATATAACATCGTGAAGAAGGTCGATAAGCACTTGGAACTGCTTAGGAAACTCATATAATTCAAACGCTCAGGAAGTCCCTGAGCGTTTCTTTTTTCAGTCTGCAAGTGTTGTGATCTTAGTCGGTAACTTGGTCGGTCGAGCGACTAACATTCTTCATATCTTTCAATTTCCATTGTCAAATTCAAACATTGTCAAATATA
>ONAI01000089.1 GCA_900315755.1 uncultured Ruminococcus sp. | reverse complement strand
GTCGGCAAAGTAGTCAGCGATGAAGTCGATGCGGCTGTGATAGTAGGTGTAAAGGTCACTGCCGAACACCGGCAGGAACAGGTTGCACGATATGCCCAGAACAGCACTCCCGGCGGCATCACTGACTACCTTCTCAAACTGCTGTCCGTTTTCGTTTGTATATCTCACTCCTGCGACCGAGAACGGTACTTCTGCAAGTTTTAAATTAAAACGTCTGGAAGCCTGCACAGTTCTGCAAGGCTGCTTGCTGAACATCCGGAACTCGATCTCGCCATCACGAGTAGCAAACGCAAATCCGCCTACCATTTCAGCAATCATCCTGACGTATTCCCACCATGATGACGGCAGGGACTGCTCGATGCGCCATTGCTGCAATCTGCTGTGCGGTCTGCGCGAATTTCACGCCGCACTCCTGTTCGATGTACGGCAATATGCGACTAATCCACAAGAATCCGTTAGGCTTATCGTAGCCTGAAGGAGTGGCTTTACGAAGCCGGTTAAGTTTATCCATGCCGGTAAGCTTCCAGCGGTCAACGGATAGCTTTTCGGCTCCGGTAATATCCCAACGTCCGAGCGGTATGTACTCCGGATCATCATTCGGGATGTCCACGCCGAATTCGAGCACCAGCTCAGCACCGGTAAAGTTCGCAGACGACACGCCGCTCATACGCACTGTAACTTCAGCGCTGCCGACGTACATTTGCCCGAATGCAAACGTATCATCGTTTTCCATAGCGCGTTTCTCTGTACGCGGACTGCCCTCGATAGCGTTCGTGATGTCCTGCTCAGTGCCGTCCGGGAAGTATATTGTACCGCGGATGTGCTGTGCAGAGTAATCAGTAATATCTGTCTCACTTATTGCTGCTATGTACTCATCCGAAACCGGATACATATTATCACTCCTTATATTTCAATCAGATTCACTGATAATTCGCCGGTAAATACATTATAATTGACAGTTCTGTCTGACGGGTAGAAATAATGCCCGGTAACATAGACCGGGCTTCCTCCGGATGTGCCGTCCAAGAATTCGACCTCATAAGAATACTGGCTCACAAGTGTCTCGACCTGTTTTATCTCTGCTACTGTGCCTTTGAATTTCAGATTCAGTTTGTATGTATTCGGACGTATCATATATCTCAGTGCCTGTCCTGTTTCAGCAGTACGTCCTGAGCTGTCCGATACCAGATCCGACTTGATTACCTGATAGCCGTCGCGGAGAGGCTGAACAGCCAGCTGAACTCCGCCTATTGTACGTATAGCAAGCATTATCTGCCCCTCCTTGCGTTATTGTCCGCGACTGCCTTTACGACCTCGCGGCTGAATTCTGATGAATTTTTGAACATATAATTGATGATCTCGATATTCATGCCGCTTCTAAGCAACTCAACTATCAGACGCAACAGTTCAACTACCTCTGGATCAGCCCCGATCATTCCCTGAATTTTAGAAAGCAGTTCTGTACTGCCACCTGAACCGGAAGCTGTACCAGCTCCGACCATTGAAAGCTTAGGCGCTGATGTGAAAGGCGTTACTACTGCCTTTCCGCCTATCAGCTGTAACAGTTCAGGACCTGCTTCACCTACGATCGCCGTTTCTCCGTTTCGTGAAAGTGTACCGCCATTTGCGAACGGACCGACGAACTTTTTAGCGCCAAGCCCCAGTATTCCGCCGTATCCAAACGATGCAATATCGCCCAAAACTCCACCAGCTACACTTTTGGCTTTGCTTGCGCCAGGGATCTTATCGACAATATCTGTAATTGTACTGCCTATCTTATCGCTGATTTCCTTGATATTTTTGTAGGCATCTTCAAAGATATTGCCGAGTTTTTCGGGGATACTCTTAAAAGCTTCAATAATATCGTCTTTCACGCCGCCAAAGAACTTAATGACCGAACTGTTGGCAAACGCTGATTTTATGCGCTCCCACGCCGAACTGAATGTTCCATAGAACCATGAACCGATATTTGAAAATACGCCCTTTATAGCTTCGCGCATTTCTGTGAATATACCAGTAACTCGCTTTATACCGTCAGATACAGCGTTATACAGCCCGTCGATGAGGTATCCGCCCATTTCCGCCATTACCTTCGACGGTGAAGCGATACCGAAAGCATTGCAAAAGCCTTCTATAAACGGCTTGAAAATGTGGTCTATTATCCAGACACCTACGTTTTTGAAAGCATCAAGTATACCTGTAAATATGCCTTCAACAACATTTCCGCCGCACTCTTCTATCTTGCTGCTGAAATAGTTCTTGACGCTGTTATAGGCAGATGTAAGCACGTCCCAGACCTTGCGTACAAACGTAACGGCAAGAGTAAGCTTTGCAGCGACCGCCGCTCCTGCAAGTCTGAATGCTCTGGTAACAAGTCCGCCCCAGTTGATGTTCCTGAGCATCGCGCCGAGACTGTCGAAAAGCTTTGAAGCAAGCTTGTTCCACTTCGTGTTTTCAACAAATCCGATAGCGAGATCGAGAGCACCGGTGATGATGTTGCTCAGAGTGCGAGCAAATTCTCCGGAGATACCAACAATATCAATATTATTTAGCGCGTCAGAAAGCTTCTTACCGATGTTGAGCCAATCTGTGCGGTCAGCTGCCACAGAAGCTGTTTGCAGCACTCCAATGATGCCGAGCGAAAGTGTCTGTGCTGCCTGCGAGAAGTCTACTGCATCGAACCAGCCATTGATCGTGTCGCCTACGGCATTGCCAAAGCCCGACCAGTCAAAGTTCAGAGCGAAACTGTAAGCAGTGGAAATAATGCTCTGGACAATACTTCCAAGCGACTTTCCGAGCTGTTTCCAATTGGTCTTCTTTATAGCGCGGTTAAGTCCCTGTGCAATACCTGCTCCAAGTTTATCCCAGTGAACACGGCTCGTGAAAGTCAGGATAGCTCCGGACAGCGTATTCAGACCGCCGGCGAGAGTATCGCCGAGCACATCCCAGTCGATATTGTCGATAAATCCATTTATACCGTCTGTTATCTTCTTAACGCCGCCGTTGACTTTTGCACTGACCTTATCCCAGTTGACCGAGCCAAGCGCCTTATTGATACCGTTCGCAAGCATAGCACCTATGCCTGCCCAGTCGCCGGAACGGAGCTTATTTTTCAGTTCTTCCGCCCAGTCCGGCAGCTTAGGCTCTGATGTGTCGATATTACTAAGATCGGTGCCGGAAGTGCCGCTGTCGTCGCCTGACGATAAGATATTCATCTCATCTATGCCGGCAAGTGACAGTTTAGCCTTCTTAGCTGCGTCAGTAACGCCTTTCAGCTTTTTAGCAGTCTCGGCAGCCTGTTTGTAGGTCTTTCCGAAAAGACCGGCTATAAATGCAGCTATCTGCTTCGTGACGGCAGCAAGTCCGGACATCATCGCATTCAGCGCCGGCATTACCGCCTGCATTATCGGTGCGAACGCTACTGAAAGATTCTGCTTTACCTCCGCAAGGGACTTGCTGAACTGCTCATCAGCTTTGGCAGTTTCGAGCAGACCGTCCTTTATCGCCCTGAATCCGGCGTATATGCTTGCAGCAAAGAATACTCGTCTGAACGAGTTTTTGAGCATTTTCCCCAGCTTCGACACTGGCTTAGATACCGACAGTGCCGAACTGCCAAGATGTGAAAAGCGGCTTTTCAGCGAATTGAGAGCCTTCTCACCAGTATTTTTGAGAAAACCGAATGCCTTGCCGCTATTCTTCTTTATTGCGAAAAACGCACTGCCTGCGGAATGTGAAAGTTCCTGCCATTTCTTCTGTATAATGCTCAGCTTAGATACTGTTTTAGCAGTATCAACAGACACTTCCGGAACATCCTTCACTTCGTCCTTTACAGACTCAAGCGCTTCCTTCGACTTCTCAGCTGTCTCCTTGGCTTTTTTGCCTATGCTATCTGCAACTTCATTCATATGTGCTTCTATCTTAGCAGTATCATATTGGACATATCCGCCCATTTTTACGGCACGAGGTGCCTCGCTTACTGTCTCAGCAAGCTGCTTCTGCTGTTCCTTCATTCTTGCGATCGCAGCATTTACCGCGTCACCAATGCCGTTGTCCATAGAGGACTCAGCCTGTTTTAAAGCTGTCTCAACAGCCTTACCGACCTTTTCACCGACTTTAGTCATCGGCTTCTCGACAGCTGACTGCATAGTCTCACCGACCTTAGCCGCCGGAGCGCTTACCCTTGCCTTGATCTTGTCAAGCTGCTCGGTCAGTTTTTCCTTGATGACAAGGTCGAGGGATATCATTCCTACAGAACCGTTTTCAGCCATTTTCTCACCCCTTCCATATTATTATCATTCATTTCATCTAAACATTTTTGCAAACATCTTCTCGAATACTCCGGCGTACTCTTCAGGACGTTTATTCTCGACTTTCATTTTCTGCTTTGCGCGGAAATTCCGCCATTCATTGCGGATACGATGCTCATACTTCGTGAAGTGCTTCAGACGCTCCTTATCCTCTTCCCTGCGTATCAGGACGATGCGCCCAAGCGGAGTATCCTCCATAAGTCCGCCGACAAGCAGCAGCCATTCAGAGTAGTGGAGCTCCTCCTGATCTGAGGGGGTTATGCCGTACTGCTTTGCGATCGACTGTATTATCAGGTCGCGGTCAAGTTCGAGATCGTACCACGTTTCAGTCTCAGGACTGCTCCGGAAAGGACTCCTTTTCGCCCTTATCCTTGTCAGGCTCCTCACCTGTGAGCGCAGCGATGACAAGCTTCTGGAGTTCGAGATATGCAGCGAAAGGCATATCCATATCCGCTATCTTCTTGTAGTTCTCACCAAAGGCGAGTTTGAACGCTTCATCTGCCTTTTCCATATCATCCTTGCCGGATTCGTTGAAAAGCTTCATTATCTTCTTGACGTTCTTTTCACGGTCGTCGATCGGGAAAACCTCATCGCCGATACGTATCTCAGGGCTGCCGATAAGCAGCTTCTTGTCAAGTGTGTACATCTTTGCCATTATATTTTCCTCCATTCAGACGCACAGCGCCCGGTCACTCAGGATCGGACGCTGTTTCTGTTGTTTCTTCATTGCTGCCGGGTTCTTCCTGCGGCTCTGACGGTGCAGCCTCCGTCAGGCTGCCGGCGTAAAAGTCGGCTTTCCGTCGCTCATCACATCAAATGCAAGCGGAGCAACGTTTCTCGCTTCGCCTGCCTCCCATTCGGTCACATTAACTACGCATGGCATAGTGAGAGTTGCACCGCTCGGGAAAGTCCAGATGATAGTTGTGGAGCAGTCCGAGCCTGTTTTTGTGGCAAGTCCTGCAATATAATCATTGCCGGCATCTCCGACATTACGCTTGCCGCTTACGGAAATTGTAATAGCCTTGCCGGTAACGAGACGGCGTGTCCAGCCCTCGGTGTCGTATGGGTTCCACTCCTCAACATTGCCGTCGATAGATACGGAAAAGCTTTCCATGTCGGCAATAGTTTTGTTATTTGCAGCAGTAGAGCCGTCTCCCCCCTGAGTATCGACCTTGAACTGGTTCTCATAGCAGGGATATACTCCTGTAACTGTATTATCGGGCATTATTCTTCATTCCTTTCTGTGTAAATGATATCAGCGTCCACGACATACTCGCAGACGCATTTTTTGTCTTTTCCTATGGCGCGGACGGCTTTCACGTCCGCAAACTTTATGATGTGCGAGGCTGTCGGCATATCCCGGAGAGCCCGCAAAATTCCGGCGACCTCAACAGCCTTACTTTCGGCGTTTGTGGGGTTAGTTCCCCAGCGTATGAGCACGCGAAGCTTTGCCGTTTCGTAGCTGCTGTCAGTGCCGACGCACTCCCTCGGAGTGAAGTCTGCACGCTGATAAACGCCGATAGTCTCCGTCAGAGCGGTGTCGATAGTGCCTGCGGTCACGTTCTCAAAATCGAGAATATCTGCAAGCAGATCGGTGACCTCAAGCAATGTCAGATAGTTCATAGTCCTGCCCTCCGTTTGAATATTTCGGTGAACTCAGCCTGCACGAATTCCTTCTTGTTGCCGCTGATGTAGGGTTCGAGCCAGTAAGCGCCTGCATT
>ONAI01000086.1 GCA_900315755.1 uncultured Ruminococcus sp. | reverse complement strand
TCTTCTGCCGGATATTGAAATATCAGGGCGGTGATGCCATGAGTACAAAGCTTATTATCAACAGATCTGCTGTAAATGAACGCAGAAAGCAGCTTGAAAAGGCTCAGGATTACGTTGACAGTGAATCACTCCGATTGATGACTTTATATGTTCCGGTCGGTCTGCCAAAGTATGAAAAATCCGGAACACTCAGAGATTCTGGAAAGGTGGCTGCACGCGGAAAGATTGTATACACAGCTAAAAAAGCACGTCATGACTATTATAATCGCAAGGTCAATCACCGACATGGTGGAAATCCTAACGCGACGGCTCTTTGGTTTGAGACAATGAAGAAAAAGCACGGCAAAGCGATACTCCGCGGAGCAGCTGCAATGATAGGAGGTAAGCCAAGCAAATGAACATAATCGAAACGGTACGCTCGATACTGGAGAGCTTCCCGAAAATCTCCGAAGTGTGCAATTCGATACATATTGATTTTACCGATCCTGAGCCGACAAGCTACGGATTGAGCTCTACCGGAGACGAATTGATCCGGGAAGATGTTCTCGGCAACCAGCTTCGTCAACACAGCTTTATGCTCTATACAACGTACAGCAGTATCAACGACTATGAAAGACTGCATAACAGTTCTGCTTTGCTTGAACTTGGAGTTTGGATCGAAAAGCAGACCGGCAGCGAGATTACTACTGTTATCGGCTCGACAACTTACACCGGAACGCTCGAAAAGTTGACAGCTTCAAACGGTATGCTATTTGCAGTACCACAGGAGAACGAGCTTGACGGCGTGCAGTATCAGCTGCAAATAATCGCCGAATATACAGTTGAAATGTAAGGAGGTATACTATGCCGGAAGACGAAAACGAAGTTCTCGATAATAACGAGAACGAAGATAATGACAATACTAACGATAATAACGAGGAGGAAGATACTATGCCTGATACACCTATGGGCAAGCTTCAGAGAAGCGCTCTTGTACACTATGTAAATACTGCTTTTGAAACGACGCTGACATCACCGGATTGGTACAGGATCGGCAAGAATGTTGAGGATATGTCCGTTGAACTGAATCCGGACGTTGAGGCTACAAAGAATATCCTTGACGAAACTGCTGTCGAAGATAAGGGCTATGCGCCGTCGGTTGATGTAGAAACCTACTATGCAGATCCTTCAGACGGTGATATATATACCGAACTCAAAGATATTGCAATGAACCGCAAGACCGGTGACGACTGCAAGACTCTTATACTTGAAGTGCTCATTGATAAGACGACAGGTCCGTATGATGCTTGGGTAGAGGAAGTGATCCTCAAGCCAAAAAGCTATGGCGGCGCAACAGGCGGTGTACGTATCCCATATACTATGACATTCTGCGGAAATCGTAAAGTGGGAACAGTAACTATCGCAAATAAGGTACCTACATTTACTGAAACAACATAATGATAAGGAGTGAGACTATCTATGAAGTCTATTAAATTCGATGAAGGCTATGAAGAGTACATGATCGCGGACGATCCGACAAGAGTAATCAGGATCAGGCTCGGCGACGTCAAACTTCTTAGTCGCATCAAAGCAGCGATGAAAGAGACGAAGGAACTGCTCAGCAAGTATAAAGGAATGCCGGATGAGAAAGGTGAAGTTGAATTCGATAAAGAATTCCGTGAGATAGTTAATAAAGCTTTTGATGCAGACATCTGCACACCTGTATTCGGCAATTCCAGTGTTCTTACACTTTCAGGCAACGGAAATTTTGTATTTACCGAGTTTTTTGATGCTTTTCTTCCACAGCTTGAAGCTGACATCAAGGCTAAGGCGATGACAAGAAAAATCAATGAGCCAGAAGCACGTCCCGCTGTGAAAAAGTACATAGATGCGCCGACAGTCAAGCCTGTTGCCGGGCTTTCAAAGCCATATGGCAGTGAACTGCCGGACATAAGCGGACTTACACCTGAGCAGAAGAAGATGCTGGCAATGCAGCTGCTGTCGTGATAGGCTCACTCCCTGAGAATCTGGAGGTCGGCGGACAGGCTGTCCCGATAAATGCCGATTTTCGGAATATTCTCACGATATTCGAGGCATACAACGATCCGGAACTGACCGATGAAGAAAAGGCATATATCTGCCTTGTGCGGCTATATGCTGCGCCGCTGCCATACTACCACATGGATGAAGCCTACAAGCAGGCTTGCTGGTTCATTGGCGGCGGCGACATCCCTATGAGTGAACCGGAGCAGGTACGCACTATCGACTGGAAGCATGACGAATCTATAATCATGCCTGCTGTAAGTAAGGCGGTCGGTACTGCTGACGTGCGAAGCCTTCCGTATCTGCACTGGTGGACGTTCCTCGGAGCATTTGGCGAGATCGGTGAAGGTCTGTTCAGCACAGTAGTACATATACGCAAGAAAAAAGCCCGTGGAGAGAAGCTTTCCAAGTCAGAGCGAGAGTTCTGGAATAAAAACAAAGCACTCTGCAAGCTGATAACGCCCGAGGAACAGGCGGCGATCAACGAAACGGAAGCTTTTCTCGAAACTATCATATGATTAAGAAATACGATTGCCGCCGTTGTGGACGAATGCTATTTGCCGGAAAGTTCACCGGTATTATAAGCATAGTCTGCCGGCGGTGCAAGACTAAGAATATTTTTATAGAGTAGCTTCACAGCGTGCCTCAGAGTGCCCGAAGCTCCGCGAAAGGAGTGAGGGACTATGGCTGTTGACGGTCATCTGAATTTTGATACAGGGATAGATAAAAGTGGATTTGAAAAAGCCTTAGAAAGTCTGATCTCTGAACTGAAAAATCTTTCCGCAACTATACAGCAGGCTGCTAATATAAAGCTAACAGCCGATACTTCACAGGCACAGCAAGCTGTCAAGGAAGTTGAACGCAGTATCGAGGAAGTACCTGATAAAGCGGTAGCTGTTACAGCTGATGTGAAGCCAGTTGAAGCAGCTGCTGACAAGATCAATGATGATATAAGCGACATCGGTGATACAGCGGAGGATACAGCGGATAAGGTAACGGACAGTGTGACCAAAGCCTCGAAAACCGCTGAAAACAAGGTGGACATTTCTGCTGACCACATTGAAAATAGCCTTAAAAATCTGCATAGCGGCTTCAAAAGTCTTTTGGCGGCTGCCGGAGTTGCTTTTGGCATTGGTGCAGCTGTCAAGTTTGGCAAAGAAGCTGTTGAAAATGCTGCGTCCGTAAACGCTGCAAACTCTCAGCTGTCTCAGACCTTCAGCGAACTTGAAGGCAACGCTGTTGACGCTATGGAACGTGTAGCTGATGCAAGCGGCATAGTCAAGACACGCTTGCAGGGCGTTGGCACATCGGTTTATGCCTTTGCACGAACGTCCGGTATGGACAGCGTTCAGGCGCTGACGATGATGGAGGAAGCGTTGCAGGTCGCCGCAGATTCAGCTGCGTACTATGACCGTTCTTTGGAGGATACCAGTGAGACACTGATGTCCTTCCTCAAGGGCAACTATGCGAATGATGCGGCGCTCGGACTGTCCGCTACTGAAACGACAAGAAATGCCGCCGCTAACAAGCTGTATGGCAAATCGTTCCAGGAACTTTCTGAGGCTCAGAAGCAGCTCACGCTCCTGCAAATGGTCAAGGATGCGAATGCTCTTTCCGGCGCAGAGGGACAGGCTGCCCGTGAGGCTGAGGGCTGGGAAAATGTCATAGGCAACCTCAAAGAAGCATGGAGACAGCTTCTTGCAGTAGTAGGTCAGCCTATACTTAAACTTGCTGTGTCATGGGTACAGGAACTAACTCAGGCACTAACGTATCTCACGGAAAAGGCACAGATCGCGTTCAACACCCTCGCAGCTGTATTCGGTCACGAGATCGAGGATACCGCCCAGACTACTGATAATATTGCTCAAAGTGTCACTGCTCAGAACGATCTTACAGACGCAGTTGAAGAAACCGCAAAAGCAGAGTCGAAGAGCCTCGCCGGATTCGATAAGCTGAACGTTATCGCTTCGGACAAAGCTGAAAGTGCAGGAAAAACAAGCACATCAGGCAGTTTGCCAACTACGATAACCCCCGACATCAAAGTCAGGGATAACACTCCACAGGTGAGCAAACGCCTTGAACGCTTCATAAAAAACGCTCAAAAAGGCTTTGGTAATCTCGAAAAGTATCTCAGGAAGAACTTCGGACCGTCGTTTAAAAAGGTATGGGACGAACTTAGTCCGCAAGTCGAGCGCTTCGGCGATAATATGGGGCAGGTGTTCCGGGACATCAAGTCCCTCGGACCGCCGCTGTTATCTTATTTCAATGGCGATTTCACATCACTTCTGAGGACTTTTGTTGAGACGAGCGGACATATTCTCGCCGGTCTTTTCGACAGCTTCAATACCGTTTTCAGTGATGTGTGGACTGTTGCAGCTTTTCCGATTCTTAAAAAATTCGTAACTGACGGTCTGCCGCTGATAACTCAGTTTGCAGAGCAGGCAGTCATTACATTCGGAACATTTTTTGACGAAGTCAAGAAGGGCTTCGATATGCTCTGGAAGGATGCTGCTGTTCCGTCTCTTACCCTGATCGCTAAGGTATGGACGGATACAATGGGTATCCTGAAAAAGACATGGGATAAGTGGGGCGAACCAATATTCTCTGAGTTCCGGAAGGCTATCCAAGCGACCGGAGATGTGTTCAGAAATGTCTGGAAGACCATATTTAAGCCTATATTTGACACACTTATGTCTGTACTTGACGAGGTATGGGATAATCATGCGAAGCCGCTTATGGAGCATTTTCTGGACTTTGCAGCCCACCTTGCAAGTGTTGCGCTTGATATTTATAACAATTTCATAGCGCCTTTGGTCAACTGGTTCGTTGACCTCTTCGGACCGCAGATCGCAATAGCCGTCAGCGGAGTCCTTGAAGTGATAGGCGGTCTTGTCGGCGGGTTCATGGACGTAATAGACGTAATTATTCGCGGACTTGACAACCTTCTTACATTCCTCGAAGACGTGTTCAAGGGGGACTGGGATGCAGCATGGAACGACATCAAGCAGATATTTGAAGACATCTGGAATCTGATGGTCGATATCGTGAAAATTCCACTTAATAAAATAATAGATATTATCAACGGATTTATAAGCGGTGTTGAAAACGCCCTTAACATAGTCGTTGATGGGTTGAATGAGTTAAGCATCGATGTTCCGGGTGTAGGCACAATTGGATTCGACCTTGATCCAATCGACTTTAAGGAAATACCTCGACTTGCACAGGGTACAGTCGTGCCGGCTAACTATGGTAATTTCCTTGCCATGCTCGGCGATAACAAGCGCGAACCGGAGGTAGTATCACCGCTAAGCACAATCGAGCAGGCTGTCAGAAACGCTATGGCAGGTGGCAACAGAGAGCAGACAATACACGTCCACGTTGAGCTTGACGGCCGAGAGATCGGCAGAGTAGCAGTAAAAGCCGTAAGAGACGAAGAAAAGCGGAAAGGAGCATAAATGAGCAGATTAATACCGATAAAAACTGTGAACGGTACCAATATGGCAAATAAGCTTCAGCCGACAGCTAACGGATATAAAGTTACAAAGTCAGATCTTTATTCGGATTCTACAAGCCGCTCCGCAGAAACTGGTATCCTCATACCATACCTGATCCGTACTGATGTTTATAATATCGCACTTGAATACGTAGGTACAGCTGATGAGATCAGCGAAATAGAAGCTTTATATGCACCTTCTGGTGGTACAAGGCAATACAGCGTCGAATTCCTCGATAATAGTACATATTTCACGAAGACTATGTATCCGAGCGACCGTGAGAAGCCGACAGAAATCATCATTGACGGAGTCCCGCGTATTAGGCTGACGCTGACGCTTATTGAGTTATAAGGAGAGAATATGTATACCGTTTCACAAGCCTATTTAACAGCAATAGACACCGGAGCAGTGCAGCACATCCGCGGCACTATATACTTCCCTGACGGCACTGAGCAGGACATCACGAACGCTATCGAGGGCGGTCCTCACACTGAAAAACGTGCTATGGAAAACGATGATACATTTGCTTTCGGACAGATGTACGTCGGAAGTGCGGAAGTCACCGTGAGAATGAGCGGCGTGTCGTCTGCAAACTTTACCGGTGCGGAGCTGGTGCTCGAATTCGGTGTGGACATCCCAAACGATGATCCGGAGTACATACCGCTCGGGCGCTGGGACATTACCGGTGCTGAGAAGCTGTCCGTAGATAAATGGAAGCTTACCGGCATGGACTGCCTTAACCGGCTTCGGAAAGCCACTCCCTCAGGCTACGATAAGCCAAACGGTTTTCTGTGGATTAGTCGCATATTGCCGTACATCGAACAGGAGTGCGGCGTGAAATTCGCGCAGACCGCACAGCAGATTGCAGCAATGGCGCATCGAGCAGTCC
>ONAI01000084.1 GCA_900315755.1 uncultured Ruminococcus sp. | reverse complement strand
AACTAAAGTAAGGCTATGAACAGCGTTTGAGTAGATACTTCTTCAAAATGGTTTACCTCAATAATTCTCATAAAACTGCTATATAAGCACCGCGCTTATGACTTCCGGCTATTTTTATACCATTGCGAAAAAAAGTCTTTGGAAATGGGCTTCCCTCAATAAATTACAGGTAAACTTCCGTATGAGTACAGCACATACTCAAAGCTGGGATATTCATGATGATGCTATGAATTCGCTGATACCTGAGAATATTGTAAAAGCTACCTTTGCCTGATATTCGTCCGAAGCAAGCAGTGCGGCTTCTTCCGGATTTGAAAGGAATCCGCATTCTACCATTACAGTCGGATTTTTGCTGAAATAGCACAGGAAAAGTTCCTTGCCGCACTGCTTTATCTCGCGCTGATTATCGGGCTGGAGCAGCTTTGTGAAGCTGGACTTCATTGCTCTTGCAAGCGATTCGCTTTCCGGATTTGTCGCTGAATAGAACATCTGAGCGCCGTGATACTGCGGCTGAGTGAACTGATTCTGATGTATTGAGATACATACAGCGTTGTCGTTATCGTTGAAAATTGCCAGACGGTTATCCATATCCGAGCTTTTTTGCTGTGCTATACCCTCTATGCCTTTGTCGTGGATAGAGGTGTCAGTATCCCTTGTGACGACTACATCGTAGCCGGATATTTCAAGCATATCACGCAGCTTCAGAAGTATACTGAGGTTAATGCCTTTCTCCGGAACTCCGTCCGCCGAGGAACAGCCGCCGTCGATGCCGCCGTGTGGCGAATCAACTAAAACTAAGTCGAATATATGGCTTAAAATAGCCTTTTGTAAGCATATTATATCACGCGTTTTCTATTTGTCAAGTACAAGTTTAAGATTTGCGGGAAAAAGCCGGAGCGTTCTGTGATTTGGTGAGCGTGATGCAAAAACTCTGTTCAAAGATGAGATAAAATATACAATATCCACCTATTATTCGTTTTATGGGTTGATGATGAGAGACCCGGAGTTGTATAATTAATTCATATTATAGAAAGGAGTTTTCTTATGGGGATAAACTTGATCAAACGAATGATCTCTCTCGGGGTAACTGCTGCTATTGCAGCCGGTTTCCCGAATCTCATTTCACCGGAGCTCGACACCGCGGCCGCTTCATCAAAGATACAGGATTTCGCGCTGTCTGATGTAACGATGAAGGACAATTACAGTGTCAATGCTTTTGAAAAGGAAATGGATTACCTTCTTGCATTTGATACTGAAAAACTGCTTGCCGGCTTCCGTGACAATGCCGGACTAAGTACAAATGGTGCAACACGTTACGGCGGCTGGGAAAATACAAATATCGCAGGTCACTGCGTCGGCCACTACCTCACTGCGATCGCGCAGGCCTATCAGAACCCGAACATTACCTCTGAACAGAAGGACGCTCTTTACAAGCGTATAAAGACGCTCATTGACAATATGAAGATATGTCAGCAGAATTCAAAGGGAAAAAGCGGCTTCCTGTGGGCAGCACCTGTTCCGTCGGACCGCAATGTTGAGCGGCAGTTCGACCGTGTTGAGGTGGGCAAGGCAAATATCTTCGATGACGCATGGGTGCCGTGGTACACAATGCACAAGCTCATCGCCGGCCTGGTGGATGTCTACAATGCAACCGGCTATGGACCGGCTAAAGATGTCGGTTCTGCTCTCGGCGACTGGGTGTATAACAGAGCAAAGGGCTGGAGCGAGCAGACCCGCAATACCGTGCTTTCCATAGAGTACGGAGGCATGAACGACTGTCTGTATGACCTCTACCTTATCACAGGCAAGGACAATCATGCTGTTGCTGCTCATTACTTTGATGAGACCAGACTTCACGAAGCGGTCCTCAAAGGCGGCGCGAATGTTCTCAACGGCAAACACGCAAACACTACTATCCCGAAGTTCCTCGGTGCGCTCAAGCGCTACATTGCTCTTGACGGCAAGACTGTAAACGGCGAGAAGATAGACGCTTCACGCTATCTCCATTACGCCGAAGCATTCTGGGATATGGTCGTTACACACCATACCTATATCACAGGCGGAAACAGCGAGTGGGAACACTTCGGCATGGACGATGTCCTCGACAAGGAGCGTACAAACTGCAACTGTGAGACCTGCAACTCCTACAATATGCTCAAGCTCAGCCGTGAGCTCTTCAAGATAACCGGCGATGTGAAGTATATGGACTTTTATGAGGGAACGTACTACAATTCCATTCTCTCGTCGCAGAATCCCGAGAGCGGTATGACGACCTATTTCCAGCCTATGGCTACCGGTTACTTCAAGGTTTACAGCACACGCTGGGATAAGTTCTGGTGCTGTACAGGAAGCGGTATGGAGAGCTTTACAAAGCTCGGTGATACTATCTATATGCACGATGATAATACGCTGTATGTCAATATGTATCAGAGTTCCATACTCAACTGGGCTGACAAGAATATGAAAATAACACAGGACAGCTCTATCCCTGACGGAGATACCTCGAAGTTCACCATAGACGGCAGCGGTGCAGTTGAGTTCCGTTTCCGTATCCCCGACTGGAAAGCCGGAAATATGACTGTAAAGGTCAATAATGAGAAGTACAATTACAAGACGATAGACGGCTACGCTCAGGTCACAGGAAATTTCAACAGCGGCGATAAGATAGAGCTTACTATCCCGGAAGAGGTAAAGGCATATCCTCTCCCGGACAAGAATACTGTCTACGGCTTCAAATACGGACCTGTGGTACTGAGTGCAGAGCTCGGCAAGCAGAATATGACCACCGGTTCGACAGGTATGTGGGTAACCATTCCGAAAGAGCCTGTGACTCCCTCCGAGAATATCCGCATATCAGATGAAAAGACCTCTGTCGGAACCTTTATGTACAATATCAATGACAATCTCGTCAAGGACAGCTCTTCTCTGAAATTCACCCTGAAGGGTACAGACCACGATCTGACGTTTACACCTCATTATCGTCAGTATCAGCAGAGATACGGCATCTACTGGAATTTCCAGAGCAGCAGTACAGATGTTGAAAAGCCTCCGCGTTCAAAGTCAACAGTTACTGATACCGTACAGCCGGGTTACGGTCAGTATGAGAACGACAACCTCCACAATATGCAGGAGTACAATACAAAGGGCGTTACTGATGACAGCACTTACCGTTATGCACTTGCAGGCGGCAGTTTCAGCTATCGTATGGCTATCGATCCGGAAGCAGATTACACTATGCTCACAGTAAAGTTCCGCAAATCCGACAACGGCAAGACGATACGCATAACTGTCGGAGACAAGATACTGTATGCCGGTACGCTTGATTACAGCGGCAATGAAGATGTATACGATGTCAAGTTCGTTATCCCTCCGGAGCTGATCGAAAAGAACGCTGAACATATTACAGCTGACGGAACTGAATATGATGTGCTTACAGTAGGTTTCTCCTCGAATGACGGCAAAGAATCCGCAAAGGTCTGCGATTTCATCTATATGACAGCTGTCAAGCCTCTCTATGAATACGACAGCAGTATCGCGTACTTCGTTGACTGCGGCGACCAGGACACTTCAACCCTCACAGGCAGAGACAAGCTCGGAAGCTTTAACAGCGTTACAGAACAGCTCTACGGTGCTGATCCGGTAACAGGAGCTGTATGGGGACTTATTGACGATCCGACAGACCAGTACAACGGCAGTTCAAAGGGCGGCGGTATCTACACTGCAAACACATGGTGCGATGAGTACAACGCAGGTGACGGAAGAGACAAGACAGCATCGTTCCGTTACACCAAGAACCAGTATGAGAACAACATCGCGCGTAATCTCAACTACGGCTTCACGCTACCGAAAGGCAGGTACGAAGTTGAGATGTGCTTCAGCAACCCGTGGAGCTGTTCAACAAAGCCGAAGGTAACTCTTGACCCCGGAACATCTTCCGAAAAAGTTGTTATGGAAAACTGTGCAACTGACGGTAAGACTCCTTCGACCGGCGAGATCACAGTTGACGGCGGCAGTATAAGACTTGCCATCACATCTGATGATAAGGCTATCAATGTTAACTATATCGTTATACGTCCGCTGGAGATAGCTCCTCTTGCTGATGCTGAAAAAGCATTACAGCCTACTCTGAAGGGCGATGCTAACGGCGACGGCGAAGTTGATATGTCAGATGTCGTAATGGTAATGCAGGCTTCTCTTAACCCTGCAAAATACGGCGTGAACGGTACAAGCAGCGACCGCATAAGCTCTGAGGGCGAGAAGGCTGCTGATGTTGACGGCAAGAAAGGCCTTACCAACTCTGACGCACTTCTCATTCAGAAGTTCAAGCTCGGACTTATCAGTTCATTCGATGAATAATACTGCAACAGGATAAACTAAAAGCGGGAATGAAGTTCAATACTCCATTCCCGTTTCTCATTGTTTAACGATCTGTAAAATGCTTGAATCCGTGATATTTGTATGCTATAATAAAACGGTGAAGAAGCAGCATTGGAAAGGAGCGGTGAATTATGGTTGTTTGGAATCCGTGGCACGGTTGTCACAAGATAAGTCCCGGATGTGCGAATTGCTATGTTTACCGCCGTGATGAGAGCATAGGCAAAGATGCTTCTGTCGTAACAAAGACCGGCGATTATGACCTGCCGCTTAAAAAGAACCGTCAGGGACAGTACAAACTGACAGCTGATGACGGTATAGTTTTTGCCTGTATGACCTCTGATTTCTTCCTTGAAGATGCTGACGAATGGCGGCAGGGCTGCTGGGATATGATGCGTCAGCGCAGTGACCTTCAGTTCTATATCATTACGAAAAGAATAGACCGTTTTGCAGATTGTATGCCCTCTGACTGGGGCAACGGCTGGGATAATGTAACGATATGCAGTACCTGTGAAGATCAGACGAGAGCTGATTACAGACTCCACAGGGAGATCATCTCAGAGCCTATGCTCGGCGAGATAGATATTGGAAAGTACCTTGCGACAGGTCTGATAGAACACGTCAGCTGCGGCGGTGAATCCGGAGATAATGCACGTCCCTGTGATCTGCGCTGGATACAGGAAGTCCGCCGTCAGTGCATACGCTGTGGTGTTCCGTTCACTTTCCGGCAGACTGGAGCGGTTTTTATCAAGGAAGGCAAGGTATACCGTTTGGAGCGAAAACTCCATATCCCACAGGCTAAAAAGTCGGGATACAGTTATACGCCCGGAAGTAATTCAGGTGCTGCCATAAAGTATCAGCTGCCCGACAGGAATGAGCTTTTCACAAGGCTGAGCCGTTCTGATTTCAGGAGCCGTTTCCATCTTACTGAAAAGGATAAGGCGTATGTCAGAGAAAAGGGTATGGACACTATCCGAAGTCATGCAAGGGACTTTGTTGAAAAGCGCTTGTCATCCGAAGCACCCGAAAACGACGGCAAGCAGACTCCGATGAAAGGACATCCGGTCTTCATCGCCCAGCACGCAACTGCCTGCTGCTGCCGCGGCTGTCTTGAGAAGTGGCATAACATTCCTTCCGGAAAGGTGCTTACACAGGCAGAACAGGAATACATCACCGATGTGCTTATGGAGTGGATAAAAAGAGCGTTATAACAGAAATGAGCCTCCCGAAGGAGACTCAGACAGAAGTTTCAAGCATATTATATATGAAAATAAGTCCTCATAGTTTTGGTGCTATGAGGACTTTGCTTTGTGATACGTATCATCGCTTTCATAATATACAATCGCAGACAGAATTTCAAATCAGACATAAAATTCAAAAAATATTTTTGAGCTTTAAGAGGAGGGCAAGTTGTCAGAAAGCGAGTGAGAAAAAATGAGTTAAGAACATTTTTCAAGGAATTTCATTTATATCACAAAAAACTATTGACAACTCAGTTATCGACACGTCAGGTTCAATGTCACCAACGCTTATCGGGAAGGCTCTTGGAGCCTGTTTTCTCTATTATTCTTCAATAGCTTATGTTTTCAAAAAATAAGACATCACTTCTGTTATAATATAATCAAAGAGATTACAAACTGATTAAAATTGCAGGAAATGCTTGACAAAGCGCAGGAGGTGGTATATAATGATTCCATATTCTACGAAAGGACGGTGAACACCATGAAAAACAACTTTAAATCACAGATGCCAAAACTTAATATTATTATAAAGCATGGAGTTTGCCCGAAGTGTACAGCCATGTGCTGATTTTTCACACATATGCAATTATCAAGCACTCCTGCGGGAGTGCTTTTTTATGCGCTCGGGCAACTCGGAAAGGACGAAATATGATCGAATTAAACGGAAAGTACAGCTCCGCAAAGATATTCACAGACGTTGTAGACCAGAGTGCAATTTCTCAGATAATCGAACTTTGTAACCAGCCTATGGGCGCTGGTTCGCAGATACGCATAATGCCTGATGTACACGCCGGTGCAGGCTGTACGATAGGTACGACTATGCACATTACAGACAAGGTTGTACCTAACCTCGTTGGTGTAGACATTGGCTGTGGAATGGAGACTGTAAAACTTAAAGAAAAGCATATCGAATTACAGAAGCTTGACAAGCTCATCTATGAGAAGATCCCCTCGGGATTTGCTGTTCGCGACAAGGCACACCGCTATAACGAGCAGATCGACCTCACAGAGCTTTATTGTTATGACCGCATTAATCCCACTCGCGCTGAGCGTAGTATAGGTACTCTCGGCGGAGGCAACCACTTCATTGAAGCAGACAAGGGTGAAGACGGCAGCATCTATATCGTTATCCATTCCGGTTCTCGTCACCTTGGCGTAGAAACTGCAAAATACTATCAGGAGGAGGCTTACAAGCGACTCAACGGAAGCTCAAAGAAGGATATTGACGCACTTATCGAAAAGATGAAGTCCGAGGGGCGCAATAAGCAGATCCAGACTGAGATAACAAGGCTCAAGAACACAAAGTTCACTGATATTCCCAAGCACCTTGCGTACTGCGAGGGTGAGCTTTTTGAGCAGTATATCCATGACATGAAGATAGTGCAGCAGTTTGCAATGCTCAATCGTCAGGCAATGATGGATGAGATAATCAAGGGTATGCATCTCCACGTTGAGGAGCAGTTCACAACGATACACAACTACATTGACACAGAGACTATGATACTCCGTAAGGGAGCCGTGTCTGCACAGGCAGGGGAGAAGCTGCTCATACCGATAAATATGCGTGATGGCAGCCTTATCTGCACAGGTAAGGGAAATCCTGACTGGAACTGTTCCGCACCTCACGGCGCAGGACGTATTATGTCGCGTTCACAGGCAAAGGAAAGCTTCACAGTGTCGGAGTTCAAGAAGCAGATGAACGGTATCTACACCACATCGGTAAACGCTCAGACACTTGACGAGTGTCCTATGGCGTATAAGTCTATTGACGACATTGTTGGTAATATCTGCGATACCGTCGAGATAAACGAAATAATCAAGCCTATCTACAACTTCAAGGCAGGTGAGGAATAATGGAGAAATTTGTATCTTTTGAGAAAATGAGCAAGAAAGAACAGAAAAAGATCAACTCCGCACAGCGCCGGGACTGGAACGGTATCAATCCTGTCACCCGTGTCACTCAGGAAAACAAGAAGGCTTACAAGCGCAATCCAAAGCACCGTAATTCACTTTTTGCAGAATGAAGAACAGAGTCGATCCCAAATTCTGTGTAAACGAAAAATAGTGTAATAAAAGAGTGTATGATGAGACCGATTGTGAAAGCAGTCGGTCTTATCTGCATATTAGCACATGATTGTTAAGTCGAGATCACAATTTAATGCGAGTTGACAGATGAGATTATATTTTGGGCAATATTGATGCATATAAGAATTCAGGAGAGCCTTGCGGCTCTCCTTTTTGAACTATGTTTTAGTTGACGCGCCGTGTGGCGAATCAACTAAAACCAAGTTGTGGTTTTGGCTTAAAATAGCCTTTTGCGGACTTATTATAACACGGATTTCAGGACTTGTCAAGACTAAAAAAGCCATAGAGCTTCATCACTCTACGGCTTTGATTCAAAGTACCTTTCCTTCAAGATAGCACTCTCTGATATAATCACGGGGTTGATAATAGAAATCGGTGTTGTAATTTGAAATTGCATCACTTACCCATGAATTATATACAGTCATAATAGATTTTGCATTTATCTCGTCTGACACATCTTCGATAAGTCTCTCATAAACCGCACCTATCGTCCAGTAGTCCGGGATATTGTACTTGCAGGCGGCAACATTGTCAAAGTCTCCTTCCGGAATGTTTGCAAGTTCAATGAATTTATCGGCAACTGAGTCTATGACTTCACAGTGAAGCACATCTGAATTGCGATAAATCCTGCCAATTATAGTTTCGCCAAGGAGGTTCACAAGAACGTTTCTTTTCAAATGGCGAAGTCTGCTCATAAATTCTATAAGGCTGCAAGTATAGAATAAAGCAGAATCGTTTTTAGTCATACACCTCATATCCTTTCAAAAATTCAAGAGTAGTGAGTGCCCTTGCAGTATGGAAACTTATCTGATGCGTAGGTTTCTTGAATCTTGCAAGTTCCCAGAAGGCGGCTCTCGATATTTTCTCGTCTACAAAGTCCTGCACAAAGTTAAATATAGTATCATCAGCCATAGGGCCCTCAACGATGTCATAGCTATGTGGTTTCCCGAGTCGGCAGTCAGCAATGAAATCAAGCCACTCTTCTGTCATTTCAGGAAACTGAAGGATTTTAAGCTCACTGTCAGGGATATATCTGTACTCGTTCAATATACCTTTACCAGTGAACCTTGTAGCCCAGCGCTTAGCCTGCTCCGGCATAAGAGTACAGTAAAAGCCATAATAAAAATCCTTATTATATTTTGCTGTTCGTATTTCCGGAAACTCAACTATCTGTGAGCTTCCGTGATATAAGATCTTAGTATCCATGTAATCTCTCCAAATGACTGTTTAAGACAACAATGCAGATATGCGTTTCTGTCCTGAGTTAGTTCTATTATAGCATTATTTCAGCGTGATTACAAGTCTTTGAACCAAAAAGAGTACGCCGGTGCAGGCGTACTCCTAAAGTTTCCAATGTATATGTATCTCACGCTCTCCGCTTTCGGCGGTCATACCTATCTCAACGAAGTCGATAAACTCATCGGCAATAGTTCTGTCGAGCTTGTCGAAGTGAGTATACTTTTCAATGAGAGCTCTCTGACTTTCAGCACTATCACACCGCTTGCGGCAGTCTTCTATCTGACCTTTGACCTCTGCTATCTGTTCCAAAAGTGATGTTTCCTCATCACTGAGGCTCTGACGGAACAGAGCGTAGTCCTCATCGGAAACGCTGCCGTCCAGCTTATCCTTGTACATCTTTACAAGCCGCTCTTTAGCCGCTTTATGCCTGACTTCAAGTGTACTGAGTCTGTGTTCAAGCTCCCTGAGTTGTTCGGAGCGGATATCCGTAAAGCTTATCTCATCCGACCGGCAGTACTGTTCAACTATAGAGTTCAGCTCGCCAAGAATATGCTTTTCGAGGACCATACCGCTGATAGTTTTAGTGTTTGGACAATTCATAGCTCCTGTCTTGTAGGTGGCACATTGCAGCCCGTAATATTTTACCGTCTTAGCCTTGTTGTAGTATACGTTACGCTTCATAGGACGTCCGCAGCAGGCACATTTTACCTTGCCGGACAGGGGAGAGAGCTCCTGCGAACGCTTACCTACCCTTGTATGACTGTTTAGCCGCTGTTGTGAGCGCTCCCACGTTTCGGCATCAATAACAGCTTCGTGAGCATTGGGGATACGCACCCAGTCAGCCTGCTCAACCTTTTTGCGCTTCTTGTTTTTGTAGCTGATGTGGTGGGACTTGCCCTGTACCAGTGTACCCGTGTACATCTCATTAGCAAGGATCCTCGCAACGGTAGACTGCGTCCACAGTCCTTTAGAGTTGCTCGAATCCGCATTACAGTTTACATACTTCGAGCCTTTGCTCCGCTTGTATTCAGAGGGACTTACTATGCCCTCATCGTTTAGTTTCTGGACTATTCTCCGGTATCCATCACCGCTGACGTACATATTAAATATCAGCCGTACAACGGGAGCTGTCTCTTCGTCAACGATAAGATGATGCTTGTCCTCAGGGTCGATCTGATAGCCGTAGGGAGCGAACGAACCGATGAATTGTCCCTGTTCACGCTTGTAGGCGAGAGTACGCCGAATCTTCGAGGAAATATCTTTGACGTACATCTCGTTATAAGCACTGGTAAACAGTCGCATAGTGGAATAACTTTCGCTGTCAGAGTCTGCGTTGTCAGCAACTCCTATGAATCGTATTCCCCATTCGAGAAACTTGTCGTTTATGAATTGCTCGATCACCATAGTGTCACGGGAGAAGCGTGACTGATCCTTGCAGAGAACGATGTCAATTCGACCTTTCTCGCAGTCATTAAGCAGACGGTTGAACTCGGGACGGCTGCGGTCAATGCCGCTGTAGCCGTCGTCGATATATATGTCGTATATCTCCCAGTCACGATCACGGCAGTAGTCCCTGAGCATGGCTTTCTGATTCTGTATACTTGCACTGTTATCGCCGCAGGATTTGTCCCTGTCCTCTATAGACAGACGGCAGTATATAGCCACTTTTGGCATTGACCTCACCTCCTTCGCTATGTATTGTTATACTCAGCCGACCTTTTTCAGCTTTTCATTTATGATCTTTTCCACTTTGTCGGTGACAGTCTTGCGTAAAAGTTCTAAATCAGCTGATTTGAATGTGCTTTTTGTATGTATTTTTTCTTTCATTATTCTACCTCCTCCTTTGAAGTGTATGCAGAACAATTCCGATGTATGAACTGCTTGACCTTTATTTGAAAAAATAGTATAATATATGTGGATACAGAGCCCCGGAGGAGCCTCACCACCATTACTTGTTGTCGTCATATTCAGGCAGTGGCGGATAGATACCGCCAGGCGAATCAAATTCAAAGATAGGAGCAGCAAGTACTGCAACATTCGCTGGGCAACCATTCTGCTGACAATGCTGATTCATTGCAAGTGCAATGTTAGCTGCATTAAGCTGTTCTTTCTGAGTGCAAGATGACATCTCAGCAAGTTCGCCAAGTCCAACAAAGCTTGACTCCTGAGTACACTTAAAACGAAACGTAGGAGCAGTTACGAGGGTAACATTAGGATATTTATTTCCAACAGCTTCTACTGTTGCGGAAACAGACTGCTCCTGCTGTGCAATAGTGCCTGTAGGAACAACTGAAGGCATAGTATCATATGCAGATGTAGTTACAGGTATAGCCTGTGACTGAGATTTGTGATTATTAATCATGTGATAACCTCCGTAAAAATAGTCATCGAAGCTTGGATAGTCCAGGCTTTCGAATGGTTTTTCAACGTATGGAAGACTGACAGAGCCTGTCAGCGATGATATTTCCTCGATATTTGACTCTGTTATGAACTGAGACTCGTCCAGTTCGAGGAAGTCAAAGCCGTCTTCTTTTGAGTAGTCCGTGTGGTCTACAAACTCATTGGCACTGGCTGTAATTATCTCAAAAATTATCTCAAAGCCGTGCTTCTTGAGTATGTTGTTAGCCTTCTGCTTGACTCTGTTAAGGTCGGCAGGTCCCTGAGAGAACTTACGGCCTGTCACAGCATTGACTGCATCGAGCAGTACATGACCGTGAATATACTTACTGTCCGTGTGAACAGCGATAACCGCCATATTTTCGGGATAAACTGTTGCCACAATTTCCTTGACGACACTAAGTATCTCTAAAGATGACTTACTTCCAACGCATGGTGCTAAAGCAAGTACAAAGTGTTCGCCCTGCTTGCCATGTGTCTTGTGCCACATTATCTTGTTTGTAAGAATATCTTCAAGAGTATGTTCTTTAGAACATCCATGTGTTGCTACAAGAGTACCGTTATCAGTCTTTGCAGGGGCTGTGATATAGTCATAAACGCCCTGCATATACTGACTTCCTTTGTTGCTGCCGTTGATAAATTTTAGGATAGCAGCAAATGTGTTGCTCTCACTCATTTGCATCGCCCTCCTTGTCGTCTGCATGGATATCTGTCAGCTTTTCAGAGACAGCATTAAGCTTAGCAGCTACGTCGTCAAGCGACGCTGTTATGGCTCTTAATGATTCTTCCGGAATACCTCCGCTGCTGCGGAAGTATTCGAGGTCAGTATGAATCAGGAAAAGATTTTTTGCAATTTGGGTACCTTCTGATAGAAATATCAGTTTCTCCTTGGTAAATATGAGAGAGCGTATAAAATTGCTCATGCTGAGACCTGCTTCATCAGCCTGCTTTTTGAGTAATCCTTTTTCTTCAAGATAGCAGCGAATTTTGATCTCTGCATCCATTTTACTTTCATTAGTCATTGTTATGACCTCCTTTGTTTGAACTTGTGGGAGCAAATGCTAAACTTGTAACAGTCATTCCCACATAAATTGCTTACTCCCACACCTCTCGGTGCAGCCGAATGATATCTACACCCCGGGGCTCATCGCCCCGGTATATAGATTTTGTTTTTCTCCCGCAGAGTTTTATCAGTAACTTGATTTTTCCCACCGATGAGCGAGATCCCATGGAAGCCTTGAACACTGCTACCAGTGCTGTCAGGAGCTCTGCCATCAGTGATTGATGCATTATAATTACGCACCTTATCGTAGAACGTATTACGTCCTTCCGGTTTTAACGCATTAGCCTTGCAAAAAGCTACATACGCCGCATAAAGCGCAACCTTAGATACTTTTCCGGTCTCTGATAACTTGCACTTCTCATCAAGGAAACTCTCAGCACTGTGGATAAGGTATCTACGATGCTTGATATGTTCCTCAGCGATAGGTGCCATCTTGAAATCGTACTTGTCCTCGATTAGTCCTTTCAGACTATCAAGAGCAAGACTGAATATGACATCCTTCTCTCCGAGCAGCTTCTCCTCCAGATCGAGATCTATCTCATCTTCGGGTATCGTCTTATTGAATATAATGTATACCAGACGATCGAGAATAGCGTCGTCCATGAATGTGAAGTCCACATCGGAGTTACCCGCGAACACAAAGCTCAGAGTTGCAACGAAATCCTTCTGTTTTTCGTACTTCTCGGAACCTGTTGTGAACTCGCATGAGATAAGGCTTTTAAAACTCTCTTCATTGCGATTCGGCTTGGTACTTGTCTCGCGACTGATATTCACTCTCTTGCCCTCGTAGTGAGCTTTTGCTCTCTCGCTGGACATTGTGTGAAAAGGTTCATGCGATACCAAACCTCCGCCGATTACAGCTTCAAGGACATTCAAGATCGTGCTCTTACCTGTCTTTCCGATTCCGTAAAAGACGAATGCTTTTCTGCCTTTTGTCAGACTGCTGATACAGTAACCCAGCACTCTCAACAAGCACTCCAGTTGCTC
This sequence comes from uncultured Ruminococcus sp., assembly GCA_900315755.1. Classification (GTDB taxonomy): domain Bacteria; phylum Bacillota; class Clostridia; order Oscillospirales; family Ruminococcaceae; genus Ruminococcus. The sequence goes on along the minus strand of ONAI01000084.1, from coordinate 785 downwards.
CATACCTACGCTCGTTTCAATGTAATGTTTGAACGTAGGTGCATCTTCCAAGGTGCAATTGGGCTTGTATCTGATGTCAATGAAGTAATCGAACTTATATTCATCGCGCACTGGTACTATTTCCTGCATCATGATGTCGTATACTCCATGTGCCAGATTCACCAGCATCTGACCATTCCAGAATTCCTCAATCAAATCGATTTGAAGCTCCGGAATGTAACAGAGACGTTTAATAGCTTCTTTGATCTCTTTGAAAGGCACTATTCGCTGCGACTTTTCATCGAGCATATTGAAAACAAGCGCCTCCTCGTCAGCGGATTTAATACGCTGATAATACAACTGCATCTTGATGACCGGTGTCCTGTTATCATAAAAAAGCACTCCGCTTTTAATGACTCCAGGGACAATCTCATCCGCTGCATGATCAGGATCAGCTATCTGTATTCTCTGTACATCTCTGAGCCTGTTTGTAATATCTTTAATTGTCAAGTTTCTCTTGAGCCTCCTTAGTGGGAGGCAGTGTTTGCTCGTGGTTACAAGCAAGTGCTGCTCCCACAAGATTTATTCGTAAGATCTTACAGCCTCATTATACAGCTACATACATTGGAATTGCAAAAATAATCTCAGACAATTGATATCAATTATTTTTTATTTTCGCAAATTGCTTATCCTCAGATATTCAGAAGGGAGAAGGTTTATGTTTTTTGCCGAATACATTCAAAAGCTTCATGATTGTATCGAACCTGAAACAGGAAGGGGAGATTTCACTAAGAAGATATTAGAGC
>ONAI01000083.1 GCA_900315755.1 uncultured Ruminococcus sp. | reverse complement strand
AGTAATGCGGATATGGCGGAATTGGCAGACGCGTATGGTTCAGATTGCGCTATGATAGTGTAAAAATAACCGTTCTCACTTTTGTGGGAACGGTTTTGTGTTTACTTATAAAATGATAAGTCTGAACAAAGTAAAACTATTTAGAGTATTATTATTCAGTAAATCTTATTGGATTTTATTGCAGTATTAATTGTGATATGATATAATATTAGTATAGTCTTATGAATAAGAGATTTTTTTATGATTTATCAGCCTGCCGGAGGTGAGAATATGGAAAGTATTGGGAAAATCGGCTTAATACTTCCGCATATCAACAGCAATATCGAAGTAGAGCTGATCGATGCGGTACACGTTTTATTAGCAGGATACGGTTATGATACGATCGTCATCACCGGAGTTCTGAACTATCATAATCATATGCTTGATCAGATATACTGCAAAGGTCAGACTAATATCTATGATCTGATCGTCAGCGGAGATTTCGACGGTTTTGTTTTTGAAGCAAATATTTCTTGCAGCGAACGACAGCGAAGGACGATCATTGATCTGCTTAGAAAAAGCGGAAAGCCAAGCGTTGTTGTTGCCTATGAACAGCCTTATTTCTATAATGCCTCACTTGATGAGTCTGTACAGCTCTATATGACTACTCGCCATCTGATAACGGAGCACGGCTGTAAAAAGCTGTATTGTATAGGTGGATACAAAGGAGACAAGCCCTCTGAAGAACGTATCAATGGTTTTCGCAGAGCTATGGATGAAGCCGAGCTTGACTATAATGAATGCTGTATTTTTTATGGCAGTTACTGGAAGGATATTCCTCATCAGATAGCTCTTGACATAGTAAACGGCAAACTTTCAATGCCTGATGCGATCGTCTGCGGAAGCGATATTATGGCTCTGGAGGTGTGCCGTACTTTCAGCGATAACGGCGTAAAAGTTCCGGGGGATATAAGAGTCACAGGCTGTGACGGAAATACTATCTCTCAGATACAGAGCACTACCATTACTACTGTTGCAGGGCAAGAGCGTATCAACTGTCTGCTCGCCGTATCAGAACTGCTGAAGCTGCTTGGACATAGTACAGAACCGTTTGATATAACACCGGAACTCATTATTGGTGAGAGCTGCGGCTGCGGAGAGACCAGAGGGATATTCAGAAGCGGTACACTCTCGAATATCAGGGAATATGCCGGACAGATTTTTGACATTCTCGAAAGCCGTAAAACAAACAGTCAGGGAGAGATAATCAGGCGAATGTCTGAATGTGAGACCATATATGACGTTATCGGAACATTTATAGGCTGCTGTTATATGATACCTACTGAAAAGCGCGCAGAGCTGTGCCTGTGTGATGACTGGTGCATGGATATGGAAGACCAGTCTATTTACAGACGAAACGGTTTCTCTGAAAATATGATACTTGCCGTTGATGTGAACTGTGATGTGTTTGATAAAATGCGTGAATTCAATATATCAGCAGTTTTCCCTTCGCTTATACTTCCGCATGAACCGAGACTTACGGTCGTGACATCTATGCACTTTAAAGGTCAGATATTTGGTTATGTTGGTTTTACATATCAGAAGGCTTTTCATATAATGCTTGATGATTTCTTTATGAACTGGTGCGATGCTGTGTGCAGCGGTCTGAATGTCGTGCAGAACAGACTTTACAATGAACATATCAAGAAGCACATCGAATCGCTTTCTGAATTTGTTCCTGCGCTTGGTATCTATAATAAGCGCGGATTGATAAGAAAGCTGATGAGCATTCTGACTGAAAATGGTGAAGCTGTACTGACTCTTCATCTGATGACATATATCAAGGAGGAGCGTGTCAGATTTGATTTTCCTCCGATAAACTCAATAGTAAATGCAGTGCGTCTCAATGACAGCTCTGCAATTCTTGCAGGCATAGATGACGAGATCATAGCTGTTGTTTCAGACAGGTGCAATTCGCTGTCTGAACAGGGATTTGCTCAATGGATCATTGATGTCACACGCAAATTCTATAACGGCACGATTGAGATAAAGCAGGAGCGTATTGCGTTATTATCTGTCAGCATCACTAAAGCTGACCTGTTGAAATTCGACAGCATAATATCTGAAATGACTGACCTGCTGAAAGGAAAGATCATCAGTATTAATTCGGGAACTGTCAGCTATATGGAGCAGTTATCTGATCTGAGGAGCAATATTTACTCATCGCCGGAAAGTGATTGGAGCATCGAGACAATAACCAGAAGCATTGGTATCAGCAAAACTCACTTTCACAGATTATACAAAGAACTCTTTGGGACAAGCTGTAAAAATGACATAATCACTTCAAGAATAGACAGAGCCAAATGGCTGCTCGAAAATACCTCTCTTTCTGTCGATCAGATAACAGAAAAATGCGGTTATTCAAATAACAGCCACTTTATACGTCAATTCAGCACAAGGACAGGATCTACTCCGTCCAGTTACAGAAAGCATTTCAAGGATTAAGGAATGAAACGCAAATAATGTGGTACAAAATGATATTTAAATCTGTTCGCATTTGGTGTATCATAATCATAGAAGCAGCAGGGGTTACTGCACTGATACTCCTGCGCTCCTGCTATTACTAAGATCTGAAGGGGACAGATCAGAGATCGCAGCAGCTCAGACTGGTGCGGTCTTTTTTTGCATCTGCAAAACAGATAAAAGCCATAGTACTTCTGAATAAACAGAGATACTATGGCTTATTATGTGTATCTGTGTCACGCCTTAATGACAAGATAATGTTTATTGTGAGAGGTTATACTGTGCTCTGTGTATATCGGTTATTTGCTCATAAGCATTCTTTTCATAAGACAAAGATCATAGACGTTGAGTTTGTCATTTTCGCAGATATCTCCGGCTTTCCAGTCTGAAAGCACGCAGTCAGGTCTCATAAGCAGCCAGCCCTGAAACAATACGACATCTGATATATTGAATTCGCCGTCGGCGTTAACATCACCGGCAGTCCTTGCCGGCTCGGTGACTGATGATGTTGTTTCTTCGCCGGTAGCAGTTTCGTAGTGGTATATATCGGGAAGTTCATCGAGCGTAAGTACATAATCGCTGTTGTAGACCTGTTTGAGATATTGAGAGGTATTTAACTCATTGCTGTCAATGAACGTAGTGTGCCACGTCATAAACCAAAGCCATTTAGCACCGTCAGTTTTCATTTTATCAGGATCCGGGATAGGACCGTTTTCGTGCAGACAAACCGGCTTATTTGCAACATCTGCTGTTTTATAGTACATATTAGCAAGAGAGTTGGTATGATCAACGTAAGTATCCGCACCTATCACGTCTACATATTCGTCGCCGGGATACCAGCCGTCACTTACGTCTCCGCAGTAGCCGAGATTCCATATGAGATTGTCGAGTCCCCAGTAGTTTGTGTATCGGTCGTACATTATGCGCCAGAGCTTTTTGAAGTTATCTGCACCGCCTTTTCCCCACCAGAACCATTTGCCGTCAAACTCATGGAAAGGACGCCAGATCACCGGAATACCAGCATCATCAAGCTCTTTAAGAGCTTTTGCTCCCTTGTCCATACCGGCTATAAGCGTGTTGTACTCACTTGTGCCTTCTGTCAAAGCAGCATCCCAGTTCAGATCATCGCTCAGTGACTCGCTGTGCGAACCGCTGAAATCACTGCCGCAATGCCAGCATATCGTTACGATACCGCCTTTTTCATACCATGTTTTGGCTCGTCTGTTGACACCGTCGAAATCATCATTCATATAGTCAAGACCACGGAGCGCAGGATATTTTCCGCTTGCATTGTAGATTATATTGAATTCGTAATCTTCACTGCCCATCCATGTCGATTCCTGCTGACCGGAGATCACATAGTTTCCGTATGTATCGCAGAGATAGCTGTAAAGCGCTTGTGTCTGAGCAGAAGCGTTTTTATTTGAAAGCTGTTTGCTGATTTTGTCCGTTGTGACAGGCGGCTCGTAGTTTTCAATAGTCAGGCTGTCTATGTAAGTCCAGCCCCACGATGATTCGACCGTAACGCTGTTTTCACCTTGATTAAGATTAGCTGTGATACTCGCGGAATTGTAGCTGCCTTCTTCAGTATAATCAAAGCCGACTTGACCGATACTCTCACCGTTAATTCTGATATTCTGATACTTTCCGCCTTCATCAAATGGCTGACTGTACCTGATCGTCAGTTTATGCATCCCAGCTTTTTCAGCGTCAACAGTGACAGTGACAGAATTACCTGCATCCTTTAGATTGACCGCTTTGCCTCCGCTTGCACCATTAAGCGAAGTGATCTCTGCGCTGTTATCACCTGAGGTTACAATAGTTCCGTTTTCAAATTCATAGAGCTTATCCTCGGCGTTAACGCCGTAAGGAACAGCAGGAACGGTACTTATCATAAGTGCAGATGAAAAAATTACAGAAACGATTTTTTTCATTTAATATCCCTCCCGAATACTGTAAAACGTAATGTTTATGATTAGATTATATCATGCAGCAGACGTTATTGAAATATGTTTTTGAACCAAAAAATGTCAGTTTTATTCCATACGATAAACTGAATGCAAGTTTGGAACGGCTATATAAATGTGTTTGCTCAAATTAATAATCTTTAAACTATTAATATTTTTCTCCTCAGATTTAAATACAAAAAAATACTTGACAAATACTTCCACTTGTGATATAATATTATAGCAATGCGGATATGGCGGAATTGGCAGACGCGTATGGTTCAGGTCCATATGAGCGCAAGCTCATGCAGGTTCAAGTCCTGTTATCCGCACCAGCACAGAGCCTGTGTCCCCTTCCACGGGGGCACTCGTTTTACTCGTTCAATTTGTACGAAAGAGTTAATCTGCTTTCGCTCACGGCACTGTCATAAATTATGTACAGCTTACACAGCGCTTCACATAATGTGAGGCGCCTTTTTTGTATCAAAGTATCTCATCTGTAACATCTTCCATGATGTTGTAATTGAACGCACCGTTCATCTCGAAGTTGATGTCGATTGACTTGTCCTCGTTCTGGTGGACCGTGATTTGCCGGACGAGCATTCTCAGGTTGACGTTCGAGATATGTCCGTCTGCAAGTATAGTTTCTATCAGCTCGGAAGTGTTCTTTAGCTCCTCACGCCGCTTCTTGCAGACCTCATCATAATGCCGCAGGTCAGCTATCTTCTGTTCGAGAGAATGTATCTCAGCTTCACGCTTTTCGATCATATTATTGTAGATCTTTGCGTGCTCACGGTCATTGATGCGTTCGATAATCAGCTGCTCTATCTCATCGCGGCATTGCTTGATCTTCTCATTGTTACGCTGTATCTCCTTATCATACTTAGGTTTCTTTTTGAGCCAATTTCTGACGATTTTTTCGTACTTCGCACTCTCGTTTTGTATGAACTCAAGCAGCGATACGATCTCGATATTTACCAGCGAATCAAGCTGTTCCTCGCGGACTGAATGAGGCGTGCAGTATTCTTTGCCGTATCGGTGGTTGCTGTTACAGGTATATTCAACGTACTCCTTGTCCTTCCACTTTCTGCGTCTTGCGACCAGACTTGCACCGCACTCGGCGCATTTGATGATACCAGCGTACCGATGAATGTTTCTTCCACATTGTGAGCGTGGGTTTATCTTCGACCTCTGCTCCAGCATGAACTGCGCCTGTTTCCATGTGGTCTCGTCTATAATAGGTTCGCAGAAGTTATCATGACGGTATTGTTCATCTTCCGGTACTGCTGTTATGGTCTTGTATATCTTTGAGCTTATTGTCTTGTGATTGACAAGTGTACCGTGATAAAGCTCGTTTGTAAGCATACGTTTCACAGTGGTCTGCACCCACAGATATTTCTTCGAGATGTCAGGCTTATGTTCGCTCAGTTTTCGGTTGAAGTAATAGTCTGGCGACTTGATGCCTTCTGCATTCATTTTCTTGGCAATCGTAGTCAGTCCGTAGCCCTCTATGTACAGCCGGAACACTTCGCGGACTATCCACGCAGTATCCTCATCTATCATTATCATACCTGTATTCTTATCCTTAGCATATCCCATCGGTAAAGTTTCAACTATACCGGTGCTTTTTTGTTTCTGCCGGACTCCAGCACGGACTTTCTTGCTTATATCCTTGGCATAGAAGTCATTGAACAGCTGCTTGAAGCCGATGAGCATATCATCATTTTCGTTGGTCGAATCTATGCCCTCGGTCACCGAGTAGACCTTTACGTTATTCTCACGCAGGTGGTCTATGAACAACGCAGTTTGTGTTCTGTGCCTGCCGAGTCTTGATAAGTCTTTGACTAAAACGATGTCTATTTTTCCCTCATCGACAGCTGTCTCGAGCTGACCTATACCTTTTCTGTTGAACGTCATACCGGAAACATTATCATCGAAGCTTTCTCCTACGATGTCGTAGCCGTTCTGTTCTGCATAGTCCGCAAGTATCTGCCGCTGATTCTGTAAGCTGTTCATCTCAGTGTCCTCGTCACGGGACAGTCTGTAATAGAGCCATGCTCTCATATAATCACTCTCCTTTTTTTGGCAGTCGCAGCACCTTGTCCGGTGCTACGACACACCATACCACAAACTTCCTCAGAAGTCTACTATTTTTTCTTTATCTTCCGAAAATTCGACCTTTCCACTAAAATCCACCTGAGCAGTCTGTGCAGATTCTGACGAGTTCAGATAGTCGTGTATCATAGCCTCGATGAAATTA
>ONAI01000081.1 GCA_900315755.1 uncultured Ruminococcus sp. | reverse complement strand
CCGCGTTCGACAGTAATGTTATTATATCACCTTTACCTTCTTTTGTCAACTAAAAGTATCTGCCTTGTTTTCCGCTTTTTTTGTGCCTTTTGCACACACGAAAGTTTATCATTCCCCTTTCGGATCATTAAATCCGATTTCCCGGAACACCTCATCAGCTCTTTTGTTGATCTCATCTGCAATTCTATACCTCTTCATTTGTGAAGAAATCCGCGTTTTTGTTTCATTATATACTATCCCCGCGTGTTCGAGAAGAAGCAGGATTATCATTATTTTTAGCAGTCTTTTCACTTTGCACCTCCGGCATATCATCACTGATATTATAACCGGACACGCTGAAATTATTGCTGCTTCTCTATTCTTTTGCAGCTGAGTATAAGAATGTCTTTATCTTTTACTTTTACATCAGGATTCGGGATTATAGTAAGTCCTTCGCGCAGAATGACTATGATTTTCGTATCATAGCCTGTTTCGATCTCGGAAACAGACTTTTTTCTGAACGGGCTGTCTTTGTTTACAAGTATTTCTCCGACTTCCTTTATATCGTTAATTCTCTCATGCGAATGCTCATTTTTCGTGTACTGCTCTACGAATCCTGCACTGATGATACCGGTCGGGATCGCAACAACACCGACGCCAAGAAAAGCTATGAGTATTCCCATTATTTTTCCTACTGTCGTTATCGGGTAAATATCGCCGTAGCCGACTGTGAGCAGAGTTGAAACGCTCCACCATATTCCCGAAAAAGCATTCTTGAATACTTCCGGCTGTGCATTATGCTCAGCGCTGTATATTCCCAGCGATGATGCAAGCATAAGCACTATTATTATAAATACGGAAGATGCTATCTGGTTTCGTTTCTCGACGAGTACCGTCTTTATGACATTGAACGAATCGTACTGCGCGTTTATTCTGAAAAGCCGCAGTATCCTGACTACTCTCAGCATTCTGAACACTATAAAGCCCGAAAGGAAAAAGAACGGCAGTATGGTCAGCAAATCGACAATTCCGTCAAACGAAAACAGAAACTTTATACGTGAGCGGATAGAACGGCAATTCGGATAGAGAATATCAGCAGTCCATATCCTCAGGGCGTACTCAACACTGAATATTCCCATAGTTATGGCTTCTATGATCGTAAAAGCCGTGAAGAACCTTTCGAGTTCATCAAATGTACCAAGAAATGTGACAAGTATGTTCAGAACGATAACTATTACTATGAATACATCAAAGGCAAAGCTTGGAAAGTCTTCTCGGTTGCCTATCTGTATTATATTATGAGTCCGGCGTTTTGCCTTACGGTAGGATGTATTATCTGTCTTACTCAATTTTGATCTCCTCATATATGGAATTTTTAATTATTATATCACGGCGTCTGATTTTTTTCAATACGTTTATCAGATTTCAGACACGCATATTGTAATTTGCAGTTCCATATCGGATATGAACGGATACTGATTCCGACACGTAAGGATTCTGCCTTGCCTGTCTTGACTTTTGTTTGTATATAATGTATAATGATTAGCAGGCTGTTCAGCATCTTACACAAATCAGCATATACTGTATTGTGCTTGCTGACGAAAATTTATGAGGAGGTATTTGATGAAGAAAATTTTCACGAATATGCTGCCTTACTGGTACATGGTACTTGCAGTTCTCGGACTGCTCATCATTCAGGCTTACTGCGATCTTTCACTTCCGCAGTACACATCTGACATGATCGACATTGGTATACAGCGCCACGGCATTTCGCATATTCTCCCGGAAAAGATCACCAAAGAGGAAATGTCATATTCCACTTTGTTCATGGACGAGAGTGAGAAGTCCGAGTGGATGGATAACTACGAATTAGACGGCGATGTGTACGTCCGCCGTTCAATGTCCGAAAGCAGTCTCGATGACGCTGACGAAAAATTCCTCATACCGATAATTCTCACGCATCAGACCGCTAACACTCCGGAAGAGCAGTTCCGCAGCAGTCTTACTCCAAGAGAAGGCTTCGATCCCCAGACTCTCACCCTTGATGAGATCTCAGAACAGCTTCACATCAAGCTTAAAACCAAAGTCGATGAGGATGATGACGGCGTTGAGAAAACTTACGTTGATATGCGTCCGATTATGCTCGCTATGGCTCAGAACAACAGCGGAAATTCCGGACAGAATACCGAAATCCGTAATAAAATGGAAGAAAGCATCCAGACTGTAGGCTCAAAAACAATGATGTCAATGGCTATTTCCTACGCTATTGATCGCGACGAGGAGGCAGGAGTTGATGTTGACTCTATCCAGAAAAAATACCTCTGGTCGCAGGGGGGAAAAATGTTCCTTATGGCACTGTTTATGCTCGCAGCAGCTATCGGTGCCGGCTATATCTCCGCAGTAGTAGGTGCAGGGATAGGAAGAGATCTCCGCGAGAAGGTCTATAAGAAGGTTATGGGATATTCCAACACCGAAATGGACAAATTCTCGACCGCTTCTCTTATCACAAGAAGTACAAACGATGTTCAGCAGATACAGCTTGTGACCTCAATACTTCTGCGTATGCTCATGTATGCGCCTATACTCGGTATCGGCGGAGTTATAAAAGTCCTCAACACCGGTGCTGATATGAGCTGGATAATAATTGCTTCAGTAGCTTCGATACTCGTCCTCGTATGCGTACTGATGATACTTGCGATCCCGAAATTCAAGTCCATGCAGAAGCTTGTTGACGCTCTTAACCTCGTATCACGCGAGATACTGACAGGTCTGCCGGTAATACGTGCATTCGGACGTGAAAAGACCGAGGAAGAACGCTTTGATAAAGCCAACAAGAACCTCATGAAAACTCAGCTTTTCACAAACCGTGTTATGGCTTTCATGATGCCCGGCATGACATTCATTATGTACGCTACAACACTCACCATTGTATGGGTATCAGCGCACAGAATAGACAATGGCGATCTTCAGGTCGGTGCTATGACCGCTTTCATCACATACGCTATGATGATAGTCATTTCATTCCTTATGCTAACTGTAATGTCCGTACTTCTCCCCCGCGCAGGAGTTGCAGCTGACAGAATAGATGAAGTCCTCAAGACCGATACAACTGTCCTTGAGCCCGAATCTCCGAAGCATATCGCTGCACCTAAGGGCGTAGTAAAATTTGATAACGTATCATTCAGCTATCCGGGGGCTGAGATGAATGCACTGGAAAATATCAGCTTCACTGCTGAGCCTTCAAAAACTACCGCTATCATAGGAAGCACAGGATGCGGCAAGTCAACGCTGATAAACCTCATCCCGCGTTTTTACGACGTTACCGGGGGCAGCATCACCATTGACGGCGTTGATGTCCGCGAACTCGCAAAGGCTGAACTCAGAAAGCAGATCGGTCTTGTTCCGCAGAAGGGTACTCTTTTCTCCGGTACTATCGCATCAAATCTCCGGTTTGGCGATCCGGAAGCCTCAGATGATGAACTGAAGCTCGCCGCTGATATAGCTCAGGCTTCTGAATTTATCGAAGCAAATGATAATAAGTTCGAGCGTTCTATCTCGCAGGGCGGTACAAACGTATCCGGCGGTCAGAAGCAGCGTCTTTCGATCGCAAGAGCAATAGTCAAGAAACCGAAGATATACATTTTCGATGACAGCTTTTCCGCTCTTGATATGAAAACAGATTCCGCTCTCAGAAAGGCACTCACTGAACAGGTCAGAGAGGCTACTGTTATTATAGTCGCACAGCGCATCAGCACTATCATGAATGCCGATCAGATACTCGTCCTCGATGAGGGAAAATTAGTCGGCAAGGGTACTCACCAGCAGCTTCTCAGCAGCTGTGATACCTACAAGCAGATCGCTCATTCCCAGCTTTCAGAAGCTGAACTCGCAAAAAGCACAGGGGGTGATGTAAATGAGTGAGAATAATTCCGGACCGCGCCGCGGACTTCGTCCGGGAGGACGATTTGCTCCGGGTGAAAAGCCAAAGAATTTCAAGTCCTCAATAAAGAAACTAAACTCCTATCTTGGCATTTACAAGATACCGATAGTCATAGTTATGATACTCGCTGCGGTTTCTACTGTATTCGCAGTTGCTGGTCCTAAGGTAATGGCAAAGGCTACTAACGCTCTCTTCGACGGTCTCAAGGAAAAGATCGCAGGAACAGGCGGTATAGATTTCTCATATATAAAGAAGATCCTCCTCATAACACTCGGTCTGTACGTTTTCAGTACCATAGTCGGATTCGTTCAGGGCTGGATAATGTCCGGAATATCGCAGAAGATCTCATACCGTATGAGACGCGATATATCCGAAAAAATAGGACGTATGCCGATGAGCTACTTCGAGAAGCGCACCTACGGCGAAGTTCTTTCACGTATCACCAACGATGTTGATACTCTCGGCATGACGCTTAATCAGAGCATTTCACAGATCATAACTTCAGTAGCAACACTTATCGGTACTCTCGTTATGATGATCTCGATCTCGCCTCTGCTCACGCTCATATCACTTGTAATACTTCCGATCTCAGCTTTTCTGCTTTCATTCGTCATCAAGATCTCACAGAAGCACTTCCGTACACAGCAGGAATATCTCGGACACATCAACGGTCTCGTTGAGGAAACTTACAGCGGTCATTCGGTTATTCAGGCTTTCAATAAGGAGGAGGAATCGCTCAATGATTTCTGCTCCACTAACGCTGTCCTCTACAAATCCGCATGGAAATCGCAGTTCCTTTCCGGTATAATGATGCCAATCATGATGTTCGTTGGCAATATGGGATATGCCGGAGTGGCTATCGCAGGCGGTATGCTCGCTATCCGCGGAGTCATCGGAATCGGTGATATTCAGGCGTTTATCCAGTATGTAAAGCAGTTCACCCAGCCAATACAGCAGATAGCTCAGGTATCAAATCAGGTACAGTCAATGGCTGCCGCAGCTGAAAGAGTTTTCGAGTTCCTTGACGAAGATGAAGAGAAAGCAACTCAGAACGCTGTTATCCCTGAAAAAATCACAGGTGATGTAAAGTTCAGTCATGTTGCATTCGGTTATGATGCCGACAAGATCATAATCCACGATTTCAGCGCAGATATAACCGCTGGTCAGAAGGTCGCTATCGTCGGACCTACCGGCGCAGGAAAAACTACCATGGTCAAACTGCTCATGAGATTCTACGATGTAAATAACGGCAGCATTTCGATCGACGGCACTGATGTCCGCAGCATACCGCGCCACGAACTGCGTAAATATTTCGGTATGGTACTTCAGGATACGTGGCTGTTCAACGGAACTATCATGGAGAATATCCGCTACGGACGTCTCGATGCTACCGATGATGAGGTAATTGCTGCTGCAAAGGCTGCTCATGCTCACCACTTCATAAAGTCACTTCCGAACGGCTACAATATGGTACTCAACGAGGACGCAAGCAACGTTTCTCAGGGACAGAAACAGCTTCTCACTATCGCCCGTGCGATACTTGCAGATTCAAAGGTAATGATACTCGATGAAGCGACCTCATCAGTAGATACAAGAACGGAAGTCCTCATTCAGGATGCTATGGACAGACTCATGAGCGGCAGAACAAGCTTCGTTATCGCTCATCGTCTATCCACGATACGCAATGCTGACATTATCCTCGTTATGAAAGACGGCGATATAATCGAGCAGGGCTCTCACGAGGAGCTCCTCGCAAATAACGGCTTCTACGCTCAGCTCTATAACTCGCAGTTTGAGTCAGCATAAGCATTTCAAACAAACTAAAAAGTGGTTCTGTATTGAATACAGAACCACTCTATTTATCATGTATTATTCACTGTATCGGTCAATATTTTCCGCACTGCCGGGATCTCCTGAAACTGCTGCGATATTTTTTCACTTTGACACTTGACTAATTCGTTATTTTATGCGATAATGTTAATGTTTGATTACGTTGAAAGAGAGATGCTTATGTTAAAAAAATACATTCTTACATTCCTTATTTCTATGGTACCGCTCGTTGAGCTTCGTGGAGGAGTACCGTTCGGCACAGGTATGGGACTTCCGTGGCACTTATGCCTGCTGGTATGTATGATAGGAAATATGATACCTGTCCCCTTTATCTTCCTGTTTGCAAGAAAGATACTTGTCTGGGGAAGCGACAAGCCTGTTATCGGCAGATTCTTCTCATGGTGTCTTGAAAAGGGAGAAAAGGGCGGAAAAAAGCTTCAGGAAAAAGCAGGTAAGGGTATGTTCGTTGCACTGCTGCTGTTTGTTGGCATACCTCTCCCCGGTACAGGCGCATGGACAGGCACTCTCGCCGCAAGTATACTTGACCTCGATTTCAAAAAGAGTATACTCGCAGTCGTACTCGGTATTCTCCTCGCAGGTATAATCATGACACTCCTCAGTCAGGGTGTAAAGACCGGTATCACTTCCGTATTCTAAAAATATCCCCGCAGCGGTATAAAATCCGTTGCGGGGATCGTTTTTTTATTTATTCAGCAGTACAGCTGTCAATATCTCACTTGTGACGCTTTATGTTCCTCCGACATAATATGTAATGTGCGGCGAACACAATGTGTTCCGCACACTCTGAAAGGAGGACTTATCATGAACCTTGATATGTTCGATAACATGAATGAATTCATTCTTCGCGAACGTGAAAACTCCCTTAACAGTAACTTCGCCAAGAATAATAACAATATTATTCCCGATACTTCGCGCTTCCCTGCTGCAACTCCCCTCGCTATGGCTTATGTACCATTCCAGCAGTGGGGAGATGTCTACGATGATAACAGTGCCCTTTGCAAAGGTACTCTTTTCCCTGAACTTGACCTCCCGTTCAGCAAAGGAGGCGATCTCAGGTGAATGAACGCAATATGCTCCTGAGCAGGATCAAAAAATATGATTTTGCTCTGAAGGAACTTAATCTCTATCTCGATACTCATCCAAACTGCCGCCGCGCCCTTGCTATGTTCAATGAATACAAAAAACTAAGAAAAGACGCTGTCAGCGAATTCACCCAGAAATTCGGTCCTCTCACACCTGTGGAAAATAACGATACCCAACACTGGAACTGGATCGA
>ONAI01000116.1 GCA_900315755.1 uncultured Ruminococcus sp. | reverse complement strand
GATATGGAGAACTACAAAAGCTCATTCAAAAACATAATAGTCACAAGTTCTGTCAGAAACAACAGCATAGTTGAGAACGAAAACTATTCGTATCAGTTCTGCGACAAGCTGAAAAGCCTGCTCGACAGCGGCAGGTGCAGTGTCAACGTCATTGGCAGCGACTGCGATATGAACCGAAAAGGCTTCATCGGTTTCGAAGACGACAACTTCTACTACCTCATCATGAATGCGGCGTTCTCGGAGGTGGTGAAGCTGTCGAAGGAAATGGGCGAGAGCTTCTCCATCGGCAAAAACAGTTTGATACAGCAGCTGGTCGATGACGGTATAATGGTGTTGAAGGGTAAGCGCAACACTACAACAGTTCGCGTCACCGATGACCGTCAGATGAGCGTTGCGGTGCTTGATAAGTCGAAGATGTTTGCGGATACGGAAGTGCCAAAAATCGGGCAGTGACTGTCTGTTGCAGACCGGCTATCAAATGTCAAGGGGGAAAACAAAAAAATTTCGCGGTGAAAAAGTGTATGCTAACGCTGACCTTGCAAGATGCAAAGCCTGCGTGAATTTGCTCTTAGGGATCACGCTGCCATAGGTATGTATTCTTTATCG
This sequence comes from uncultured Ruminococcus sp., assembly GCA_900315755.1. GTDB lineage: Bacteria > Bacillota > Clostridia > Oscillospirales > Ruminococcaceae > Ruminococcus. Next base: position 2,064 of record ONAI01000116.1, on the reverse strand, counting down.
TCTCTTAGGACAGCAAATATCACGGATATCATTTTTCGGGTGCAATGGCCGATGATGTTCATGTATCGCTTGCCTTCAGAAGCTTTCTTGTCATAGTAGGCTTTAAACATCGGGTCGCAGCCAACAGCGATAACACTTGCCTGCCAGATCGCTCGTCGGAGATAAGGTGAGCCACGTTTGGACATATGGTTTCTGACAGCACAGTAATCACCGGATTGTTTAACAGTCGGATCGACACCTGCATATGCAGCAAGCTTATCTGAATTCTGAAAGCGGCTGATGTCGCCAATCTCGCTAATGATAACTGCTCCGAGTGCCTGTCCGATACCGTTTATGGTGGTGATCTTAGAATCAAGTTCAGACATTATCTCAGCTATCTGAGAATCGATTCCCTTGACCTGGTCCTGAATAAACAGGATCTGCTTTATGTATGTTGAGATAAGGGTGGCATATATACCGCAGTTATCAATTACGCCGAATGTGCTTTTAGCAGTTTCTTTTACTTCTTTAGCTTTGCCAAGTCCAAAGTAGCCATTACTTGCTTTGGATAATAGCTTTGCTAAGGATTGTAGGCTGACGTTTTTCAGCTTCTCAGGAGTGGGATATTTTAATAACAGTGCCATAGAGCTGACACCAAAGTTATTGGAGAAGAGCTTCTCATACTCGGGAAATACCTGGTCAATGAGAGCTGTTGTTTTACGTTTCAGGTCAGAAACGCTGTCGACCATAAAATATCTGTTTCTTGTAAGCTCGCGGAGTGCAAACAGCTTTTCCTGTGGAACGTTGGATTCGGAATACTTTCCGAAACGGATAACTTCAGCAATGATGAAGGAATCTCGTGCATCAGTTTTGCTTTGCCTGATGTACATTCCACGAAGTGCATCAGACTGGATAGGATTAAAGATATGAACATTGTAACCGTCTTTGATCAATCTGGTATAGAGAGTAAGCCAGTAGTGACTCGTGGACTCCATACCAATGACGATCTGTTCTCTACTGATCGTGACGAGCTTTATCTTTCCAAGAAGATAATTGTAACCTGTCAGATCATTGGTAAAACTGAACGCCTTGACAACTATGTCACCTTTATCATCTGTCACAACAGCTTCGTGCTTACGCTTAGCTATGTCGATCCCAACGTAAAACATTCATAACACCATCCAATAAAATATTTACAGACAGTCCTCATAGTCCTATGGATCATAACCTGCTTTGATATCAGCAGAACAGTAAGCGACTGCCTGCATCCGGCTCATAAATGAAATTCCATAAGGTAGAGGTTACATTCTGCAGAAAGCGAAGCATAGCTCGCAATGTTAAACAGCAGTAAACCTCTGTCTGCATGAGAACATTATATCATACTCCGAAGAGTAATGAACAAAAATTATGAGTGGCAATATCAGGATCCCACTCTGCAGGGAGTGAATTAAATCACAAGGTTAAAGAAGGAAATCCTGATACGCCTTTATATCAGATGAACTGATATGCAAATATGGAGAAGAGAGGTGATTTTTGCCCCTGAGAATAGTATAGCAGGTTAAAATTTCGGGGTCGCAGCCCCCGAAATGGTCACAGCGGAACGGCAAAGCCGACCGCCAAATAGCAGAAAAAGAGGGTTCTGCCAAAAGGAGTCGTAACTTCGCTGAGTGTTACGATTCAGGAGTCGGAAATGAAAGAATCAGCGAAACATAGGACAATAAACGGTGTCGGCGAGTAATAATGGAGGGTATTATGGAGAAGAAGGAAAAGCAGGCCGTATGGCTCTACCCCAGGACAAAGGAGCTGATCATCAAGCATATGGACGAGGCAAATGCGCGTTCTCAGAGCGAGTTCATAGAGAAGGCTATCAAGTTTTACGCTGGTTATCTCGACTGCAATTCGGGTATCGCAACGGAATATCTTGCGCACGTTCTGACTTCAATTATCGACGGTATAGTCAAAGGCTCTGAGTACCGTATCAACCGCGGGCTCTTCAAGCTGGCGGTGGAGTCGGCAATGCAGTCCCATATCATCGCGGCAGTAAATGATGTTGACGACGAAACGATCGACGACCTCAGGGGAATG
>ONAI01000082.1 GCA_900315755.1 uncultured Ruminococcus sp. | reverse complement strand
TATTATAGCGAAGAGGGAAGAAAACAAGGCTTGTGACACCTGCGTCATTAAGATTCTGATACCACAGGTTATTGATCTTATGGATATAATCCCAGTCCTTTTTGTCCTTGATAATTATGCAATCATTGGTTACGATCATATCTCTCCACGAATCAACGATTTCATTGAAATTCTCGTAATGTGAGATGCTTTTAACATTGCAATTTTCGTTTATGCTTGTTGCAAGCGTAGCGAATGTGCCGTTTTCCTGATTAACGACTATTATTGTGCAGCCATCAGCGCGGCATATGTGGCGGATGTCTTTGATAACATCTTCCATAGTGTGCTGGAAGTTCTCAGTACTGTGGAGCTTGATACAGGTTTTTATCACGTCCTCAGATGCAGTCTCAGACTGGCTTGAGGTCGTGCCTATATCTGACTGAGCAGTTGGCTGAGCTGTATATGCACAATAGCAAAGATTGTCGTTTTCGTAATCGAGAGGAACGCAGAAAATGTCGAACCACAGATCAAGATCGTTCAAGTGGACATAGGTGTGGATAGGTATCTTGTCGATTGCGGCGCGATAGCATATATTCTCGAAGCCTATATCCTTTGGTAGATATGTTTCATATAGTGAATTCGGCACAAAGGTTTTTGGCTTCTGGAAGATTTCAGGTATGCCGGGCAGATTGCACAGATTAGGAATGAGAGGATGCTCGATAGGCTCGATATATTTCTTGTTTCCGGCGACAAGACGTATTTCACCGTATCCGCCGTCTGGCTTTTTTTCGACTGAAATAATGCAGGTAGGTGCGTGAAAACTGTTGGCAAGATTCAAAAAGTTCATGGCGGCTCCTTTCCGTAGTAAAGTTAATGTCGGGATAAAGTGCTGGTGTGAATTTATATAAAAAATCTTCTTGAAATCAAGTTTTTTGGTGCATTATCATATGTAATTATTATACATCACAATCAAGGAAAAATCAATAGTTAATAGTAAAAGTTTTTCTTTAAAAGTAAATTATTTATCGTTATGCGCTCGAAAACATCCGGCGGAGCTTATTGAAATGCTGTTTGGGAATAAAAAAACAGACCGGCATTATACCGGTCTGAAAGTGAGTATTTAAAAGCTTTCGGGAAAAAGCTTTATTAGTATTCCATAATATTGCGTGTGTAATTATAGAAGAGGTATGGATCTGAGAGTACCTCGGCAATATTGAGTTTGTCATCACAGTCGAAATCGTAGGTTTTTCCGTCCTCGATGCTGACATCGCTGAGCTCGAATTTTTCATCTCTGAAATCAGCGTCTGACAATATATCATTTAACTATAAAATAGTGGTTTACAGCACAAATGTTATATTGATTGAGCCGTCTTTCTGCAATATAAGCGAAAATCGGAGACAGTATATGATAGACTATGTATCAAATGTGTCTGTTGCAGTGTAAATATGAACAAAATATGAATAACAGTAAGCGAACATCGTGCGGCTTCTTTTAAATTATGAGCGATTCCGGAAAGAGATATATGCTTTTGCATAGATCGTTCATAAATACTTGTAATTTCTTTAAATATATGGTATAATAGTGTAAAGTTTAGATCGTTTATGTCTTGGATCTGGAACGGTCTTTGGGTAATTGGAATTGCAGCAGTTATAAGCTGCCGTGTCTGACGGTAATTCGTCAGAAGGAGAGAAATCATTATGAGAATACGAAACAGGATCGCACTGTTTGTCGGACAGGCTGATGAAGATTATCAGAAACGCTTTATCAACGGTTTTCTCAAAAAAGCGTTTGCTTCCGATTATGATGTATGTATTTTTTCAATGTACCGCAAGTATCAGGATACTGTTGAGCGTGAACGCGGTGAATCCAACATATTTTCGCTTATGAATCCTGAGATGTTCGATGGAGCTGTCATACTAAAAGACAGTATCCAGACAGCTAATGCTGCTCAGGAACTTGAAGAACGTCTCAATAAGACTTTCAAAAAGCCGATAGTCGTTATCGAAAAGGAAAGTGATCTGTTTCCGAGTATCTGCACTGATTGCTACGGTGCAGTTTTTGAACTTGTAAGTCATCTGATAGAAATACACGGATTCAAAGATATTGCTTTTCTTTCGGGAAAGAAGTGGCATAAGCACTCAAAAGAGCGTTTGCAGGGGTATATTGATGCAATGAAGTCTCATGGTCTGCCTGTGACCGATGACCGTATAATCTACGGTGATTTCTGGTATCAGAGCGGCGAGCTGTGTGCCGAACAGCTTCTTGCACAGGAAAGAGAGCTGCCGGAAGCCGTTGCGTGTGCAAACGATCAGATGGCAATAGGACTTTGCAAGGCTTTTGAAGCAAACGGTATCAGAGTTCCGGAGGATATTTCTGTTATTGGCTATGATTCGGTGTTTGAGGGACAGACAAGTCCCAAATCAATTACATCTGCACTCATACCTGCTGAGGAATTCGGTGAATACGCCTTCTATTATATCATGACTAAAATGAAGGGGGAAACTCCCGAATCATTCAAGGTCAATCCGAAAATTATTTTCGGTGAAAGCTGCGGCTGCCACGGCGACGAGGTCCCGAAGTATGACCTCAAGCGAAGTGAGTGGGGGACGGATATTTCGGAAGAGGGCTATAACTCGATATTTAATACTATGGCTGAAACTCTCATATCGCAGTCATCTCTGCCGGACTTCCTTGGCTCTGTCTATTCCTATGCTTATCAGCTTCGCGGCGCTAAGGAGTTCCACTTGTGTTTGTGCGCTCCGTGGAAGCATATGGGGCAGGGGATACACTGCGCTAATGAAGGCTATTCCGATGAAATGATCCATGCTGTAAGATATTGCAGCGATCACAAGAATAATATGGTCGGGCTTTATGACTTCTTTCCGGTGACATCAATGCTTCCGGAGCTGTTCGAAGAGCATGAGAAGCCGGCTGTTTATATATTTACTCCCGTGTTCTATGAGAATGAATGCTACGGCTATGCTGTTGTGCAATACGGCGATGTTCCGCGCAGCTACGATGACATATACCTGAAATGGATAAGTTCTGTATGCCGCAGTATTGAGGTGCTTCGCAGAGATCTTATCCTCAAGCAGATGCAGGAAAGACTTGAAAAGATACGCAACAATAAATTCGCTGTTTCAAGCATCTACGAAAGCCTTAATACCGAGGAAAAGCAGGAGTATAAGCTTGTAGCCAAGATACTGGACGAGAATCTTCTTGATTACCATTTCCAGCCGATAGTTAAGGTCTCAAACGGCGAGGTCTACGCTTATGAGGCACTGATGCGTTCGAGGACTGAAAAGAAGGTTTCACCTCTGGCTATGATAAAATACGCAGCTATGCAGAACAGGCTTTCAGATATTGAATGTGCTACCTTTATGAATGTTCTTGAAATAGTCGATACCAGATGCGAGGAATTCGGCGGAGCAAGAGTGTTTATGAACAGCATTCCAGGAGTTTTCATTGAAGACGAAGAGTTCGCAGCTGCTTTAAAATATCTGAGAAAACACGCGCAGATGATAGTTGTTGAGTTTACAGAAGAAGCAGAGCTTGAAGATAAGGACCTTAAACGTCTGAAGGATTTCTTCGGAGAAATGAACATAGACATAGCTGTTGACGATTACGGTACAGGATATTCAAATGTAAGCAATCTGCTTAGGTATATGCCGAACTATGTCAAGATAGACCGCTCACTTATCAGCGAGATACAGAATAAGCCGCAGAAGCGTCATTTTGTCCGTGAAATAATAGATTTCTGCCACGATAATCATATCATGGCGCTTGCAGAGGGCGTTGAGACTGCGATCGAACTCCAGACCGTTATACATCTCGGAGCTGATCTTATTCAGGGCTATTATACTGCAAGACCTTCCGCACAGATAGTCCGTCAGATAGACGAAAAACGCAGGGAAGAAATACGTCAGTACTATCAGGAGCGCATCGACGGAACGTTCAAGAATATATATATTGCCGGAAAAACCAACCGTATATCACTTGCAAATCTCATTAAGGACGGATGTACAGATATAGTGATAGGCGAAGAAAAAATGGTATACAAGGATATTTCTGTTATCGGAACTCCGCAGATGAAGACGGATATTCATATGCGCGTTGAAGCCGGTTACAGCGGACGTATCATACTTGAGGACGTTTATTTTTCAAATGTAAAGAATCGTCCGTGTATTGAACTCGGCGAGCATACTGATGTAACAATAGTTCTTTTCGGTAATAATAAACTCCTTGATTCGGGAATAAAAGTACCTGAATCATCACGTCTGGTCATAGAGGGTGACGGCGGCATAACTATTGAACTAAACGCTGCCGAGCATTATGGCATCGGAAACGATCATCATTCGCGTCACGGTGAACTGGTGTTCGATCAGGATGGCCCTGTAAATATAAACTGCCGCGGTAAGAAAGGCATCTGTATCGGTTCGGGGCTCGGCGGAACTATACGTGTGAATCGCGGAGAATTCAATCTGAAGCCTAATACTGAGACTTGTGTGGGATTTGGTGCGCTGACGGGAAATGTAAGCATTGAGCTTGATACTTGTCACATTGAAGCCGATTTCTCAGTAACAAACGGTATACTTATCGGATCGCTTGAAAGCGAGGCGGAAGTCTCAGTAAGCAACAGCGCTTTAAATTTCTATGCTTATGGCAAATACATATCGGCACTCGGAACTCTCAGCAGCAGTAAGTCAGAAATAGAAATGTGCGGAGTTGGAGCTGTATTCAATATAATGTCGGACAATTCGACCTGTTTCGGTTCGCTTCACGGCAAATCTGAAATAAATGTGAATGATTCGTCGCTGAGACTTGAATCAGCAGGTCAGAATGCTGTTGTGTTCGGCGGATATAGTGAGGATACGTCTGTACTTATCAAGGGAACTGATACTAATATAGAAGTACGCAATGCGATAGGAAAGTATGCTTTTGCGCCAGAGGACAAAATTCGCCTTGTGAACGGCAGAAGACGTATCAAGCTTAACGGAAGCGGAGTTGAACATCCGGTAATATTTGATTACGAATAACAGCAGATCAGTTACATGAAATGTGCCCCGCTGAATTACAGCGGGGCTTTGAATGCAAGAATAAGGAGATCAATATGATATATACAGTTACATTCAATCCGGCTATCGACTATGTTGTGCATACCGGTGGACTTGTACTCGGAAGCGTCAACCGTTCACAGAGTGAGGAGATGTATTTCGGCGGTAAGGGAATCAATGTTTCGATGATACTTGCCGAACTCGGAGTGAGATCAATAGCACTCGGATTTGTTGCAGGCTTTACCGGCGAGGCGATAGAGCAGGGGGTAAGATCAAAGGGGATAGAAACGGATTTTGTACGCCTTCCTGACGGCAATTCACGTATCAATGTGAAGATAAAGTCAGGCGAGGAGACTGAGATAAACGGTCAGGGACCGGATATAGGTCCGGAAGCAATTGAAAAGCTGTATGCAAGACTTGATAAGCTTAAAGAAGGCGATACTCTTATCCTTGCCGGAAGTGTGCCCTCATCAATGCCCTCGGACATATATGAGCGTATCATCGGAAAGTATTCAGGGAATGGCGTAAGAATGGTCGTAGACGCTTCAAAGGACTTGCTTCTGAAAGTGCTCAGGTTTCATCCGTATCTTATCAAGCCAAACGATTTTGAGCTTTCAGAGATGTTCGGAGTTGAGCTCAGCAGCGATGCTGACATAATCAAATATGCAGGAGAACTACGGAAAATGGGCGCTTGTAATGTTATAGTCTCAATGGCTGGAAACGGTTCACTGCTTCTCGACAGCGAAGGTAATGTGCATAGGTATGGTGTTTGCAGAGGAACGGTAAGAAACTCGGTCGGAGCAGGGGATTCTATGCTTGCCGGATTCCTTGCAGGCTCTGCGGACGGCGATTTAGACTACGGTATGAAGCTCGGTACAGCCTGCGGCGGTGCGACAGCTTTTTCGGAAGGACTCGCTGACAGGGCTATGATAGACGAAATGCTTGCTCAGCTTGGATGATATATATAATAGTATACGAAAACAGCTGCGGTTGAATTCCGCAGCTGTTTTTTTGATTATTCAGTTACCTGACTTGTTGTACTATGAATTATTCGTTTTCATCGTCTTTTTTGCGAAGAACGAAAGCAGTCATAGCAGAGAGTGCCATAAGTCCGAGTACAGCGCCTACGCCGGTAGAGCCGGTGCGAGGTGAATCTGAGCTTGAAGCAGTAGAAGGAGCAGTAGTTGATGTAGTTTCAGTAGTTGTTTCTGTTGTAGTAGTAGATGTTGTTTCAGAGGTTTCAGTTGTGTCTATTGCTTCATCAGTCATTGTTATGACATTCTGGCTTGTAACTGTTGAAGATGATTCAGTAACGATACCATTCTCAACAACGAATGTTATGTCGGTTGCAACAAGATAACCATCAGGAGCAGCAGTTTCTTTAAGTACATAAGTACCGTCGCTTATGCCCATGATAGTAGTTGGAGTTTCACCCGACTTCCATACAAGCATAGAATCTGTTGAAGTGCTGAGAATTTCTGCACCTTCACCAAGACGGATCTTAGCATCTGTGAATACGATCGGCTTGTTATCATTATCAACGCCGGTGAGTGTGAGTTCAGCACCGCTGAGTTCATTTCCGTAAACATCATGCTTGCAAATCTTTACAGCGCCGATCGTGTCTGAATCAGAGATGTCAGTTGTAGGCGGTATCTTTGCATCGAGCATTGTGATGTCGTTGGAATCGGTTGTTACGTCATTAACTGTAACTACCTTACCGTTTTCAACTGTAAATTTGATGTTGGTTGCGGTCTGGTAGCCGTCCGGAGGTGTTACTTCTTCGAGGGTGTAAGTACCGTCTGCGAG
>ONAI01000055.1 GCA_900315755.1 uncultured Ruminococcus sp. | reverse complement strand
GCTGCCTTGTGGCGGAAGGTAGGCGAGCGCAGATCGAACGCTACTGCAATTGCATCCGGCTGAACGTCGGCAATATTTTTCAGGTAAATGTTCATGAACCCGAATATTGCGTTGGTGAATTCGCCTTTTTTATTTGAAAGCAGCTTTATACCGTAAAATGCACGGTTAAGTATACTGTTTCCGTCTATTGCAAGAAGTTTCATATAACTCTCCTTATATTTGTGAAGTTGTAACTATTTATATATTATAGCACATTTGAATTGAAATAGCAATGCAAGAAAAATTTTTGAAAAGGGTTGTAAATTACTTTTGAATTTGTTATAATAATGTTAAGCGCGGCAATGCACAGCAGTGCTATTGCGCGGTATTATTACTATTGGAGGTGCGTTATGAGTTCTGACCCTTATGGGCATTTATGCAATATGTCCCTTTATCCGGCGGAAGCTCGCAATGCTCTCCGACTTTCGCCGGAAATCCCGGTGAAAGGAGCAGGATTTGCAGGAGAAAGCTATATCCTGTAAGTCTGGATTAGTATGATAAAGTTTTATTCTACCGTAAACGGTTCGCTGGCTCAGTGCGATGAGCCGGTGAGCGGATGCTGGATCTCGGTAGTTGATCCGACTCCGCAGGAGGTCGTTGAGCTTATCGAAAGCTATGGGCTCGACAGCGGCTTCGTAAAGTCATCGCTCGATGAAGAGGAGTCCTCACGTATCGAGCGCGAAGACGAACAGACTCTCGTTATCATTGACACTCCTGTTTCAACTGTTGATGATGACCAGACACGTAATTTCTATACGCTGCCTATGGGTATAATCCTCACAGAGGAGTACGTTTTTACTATTTCATTGAAGGAGACTCAGATAGTCAGTGAGGCTATGAAGGGGATGATAAGAAATCTCCGCCCCGATTTCAAGACCAGATTCGTACTTCAGATACTGCTGAGGATAGCGGCACTTTTCCTCATGCACCTGAAACAGATAGACAAGATCTCATCCGCTGCAGAACAGCAGCTCCACGATGCGATGAAGAATGAGCTGCTTATGCAGCTTCTCGCTCTTGAAAAGTCACTCGTATACTTCTCTACATCTCTCAAAGCAAATGAGGCTACTATTGAGAAAATCTTCCGCGGACGTGTTATAAAGCTCTACGATGAGGATCAGGATCTCCTTGAAGACGTTCTCATAGAGATGAAGCAGGCTATCGAAATGGCAAGTATCTATACGGGGATCCTTTCAAGTATGATGGACGGCTTCTCATCGGTAATCTCGAACAACCTTAACCTCGTTATGTGGCGCTTGACTATCATGACAGTCATTCTTGAGATACCAAATATCATTTTTGCGTTCTACGGCATAAATACCGTGGATCTGCCGATACCATATACATGGTTCCCGATAGTGCTCACCTTGTTCCTGACCACTATTACGACTATTATTCTTATGAAGTGGAAGAAAAGGTGAAAAATTTCAGAAAAGGGCTTGACAAGTCCGAAATAATGTGATATAATAATCAAGCTGTGATTTTTACAGCAAATATCGTATTCTAAAGACAGCTGGCTGGTTTATCCGTAAGTCCCGCCGAGGAATAGCAATTGATATGTATTATCGTTGTCCTTTCCCGTGCTGTCGGAAAAGGACATTTTTATTGCTCTCTGAATACGATCATAAATCATTCGGAGGTGAATACACACTATGCCAAGCAATGCTGTACTCGAAGCAAAGAAAGCAAAGGTGGAGCAGCTTACTGAGATCATCAAGGCATCTGTTTCAGGTGTTCTCGTTGATTACAAGGGTATCACTGTTGAAGAGGATACTAAGCTCAGAAAGGAACTCCGTGAGGCTGGCGTTCACTACTTTGTAGAAAAGAACACACTCCTCCTCCGTGCTTTCAAAAACTGCGGTATCGAAGGCTTTGAAGAGGCTCTTAACGGTACAACTGCTATCGCCGTTTCTAACGACGACCAGACTGCTCCTGCAAGAATCCTCGGTAAGTTCGCAGAAAAGGCTGGAGATGAGAAGTTCAATCTCAAGGCTGGTTATGTTGAGGGTGAAATTTACGATCAGGCTGGAGTTATCGCTCTTTCCAAGATCCCTTCAAAGGATACTCTCCTCGCTCAGCTCGTTGGTTCTCTCCAGGGACCTCTCCAGAAACTCGCAGCTACACTTCAGGCTGTTGCAGACAAGAAATCAGAAGAAGCTGCCTGATCGTCTGTATTATCCGTTGGACTATATGTCCGCAGCTTAATATCAAGCCGTTTAACGGCAAATAATTATAAAGGAGATTATTATCATGGCTTCAGAGAAGATCACAAAATTTGTTGAAGATATCAAGACTCTTTCTGTTCTTGAGCTTTCAGAGCTCGTAGACGCAATCCAGGAGGAATTCGGTGTAACAGCTGCTATCGCTGCTGCTCCTGCTGCAGGCGGTGCTGCTGGTGCTGGCGCTGCTGCTAAGACAGAGTTCGACGTAATTCTTTCATCCTTCGGTGATGCTAAGATGGCTGTTATCAAGGTTGCTAAGGAAGTTCTCGGTCTCGGTCTTAAGGAAGCTAAGGAAGTAGTTGAGTCTGCTCCTAAGGCTATCAAGGAAGGCGTTTCAGAGGCAGAGGCTAACGAGCTCAAGGCTAAGTTCGAAGAGGCTGGCGCTACAATCGAGATCAAGTAATTTTGCCGGCGCAAAAGCGTCTTAAAAATACTTATAACTTCTCAGAGTCTGTACCCCAACGGGTGCAGACTCTTTTTGCTTTATGCAATGATTGACAATTACCGCTCTATGATGTATAATGTTTGATATGATATATTTATCAGGAGGAAAGGAATGAAAACAGCACTAATTGTCATTGATATGCAGAACGATTATCTTTACGAAAAACGCAAGCCTAAGTTCTCATACGATACAGCGAGCCTTACCAAAAATGTAAACGCACTTATCCACCAATATCATGATAATGGCTCCGATGTTATCTATATCCGCCATATAATACAGAATCTCCCAACGAACCGCCTGCTTTTCGGCTTTTCTATCGCCGGAACAGAGGGCGCTGAGCTTTACAGCGGACTTGATATAGTTTCGGATCTCTGCTTCGACAAGCTTGTCGGCGATGCACTCTCCAACAAGCAGCTCAGGGAACTCATACAGCAGAAGGGTTATGAAACACTCCGGTTATGCGGTCTTGACGAATGCGGCTGCGTTACAGCGACTGCTCTTGGTGCAGCAAAACGAGGCATTCGCGCTGAGATAATCAGCAGCGGTACAGCTACTGTCTTTCCTCAGAAGAAGGTCGATAAGGCGCATAGTAAGCTTGAAAAGGCAGGAGTGAGATTTATCTGATCCGTACCATGCGTTACTTTGCGAGGTGCATTGAGCAATGCGGTTTATACTATATTATCAAAAGAAAGGTTTTTTATGGACAACTCTGACTTATGGAAAATTATACTCATCGTCTCTATGATGATATTCTCTGCCGTGTTTTCCGGAACTGAAACAGCTTATTCAAGTGTTAATAAGCTCCGTTTGAAGAATTATGAGGCACAGGGCAGCAAAAAAGCTGCTAAGGCACTTAAACTTGCAAACAAGTTCGATGAAGTGCTTACTGCAGTCCTCATAGGCAACAATATTGTCAATATAGCTGCTTCGTCGGTAAGCACACTGCTTTTTATAAGTATGTACGGCGATAATGGTGCGGCTGTCTCGACCATTGTGATAACGCTGCTTGTACTTACATTCTGCGAGGTCATTCCGAAGTCGTATGCGAAGAAGAACGCTGAAAAGATTGCACTTGCATTTGCAACTCCGCTGACCTTCCTTGTAGGTCTCTTCAAACCGCTTGTGTTCCTGCTTAATAAGCTTTCAGCACTGTTCGACAGAGGAGAGGATGTTCCAAGCGTCACCGAAGATGAACTGAAGTACATGATTGATGAGATCGAGGAACAGGGCGTTATTGAGGAACAGGAAAGCGAACTTGTAAAAAGTGCTCTTGAATTTGATGAGATAACCGTTAATGAGATACTTATTCCACGAGTTAAGGTGATAGGTGTTGAGGTCAATTCCTCAATCGACGAAATAAAGGAGCTTTTCAGCAGTGAGATGTATTCGCGTCTGCCGGTCTATGAGAAGAGCCTTGATGACATAGTGGGAATAATCACAAATAAGTCCTTTTTCAAGATGCTCGTTGAGGGAAAAAGCGACATCCGCGATATTATTCAGGAAGTCCCGCATATCGCCGATAGTAAGCTTATCAGCGAGGCTATGAAGGATATGCAGCGTTCAAAGGTGCATCTTGCCGTAGTCATTGACCAGTACGGTGGTACAAAGGGTATCATTACGCTTGAGGACATAATCGAGGAGCTTGTCGGTGAGATATACGATGAGGATGATGAGATAGTAAGCAATGTTGTTATGATCGCTGAGGACAAGTACGAAGTTGCAGGCGATCTGAGTGTTAGCGATATGCTTGAGCAGATAGGCCTTGACGAAGATATGGTCGATACGGAGTGTACGTCCGTCGGCGGTTGGGTGACTGATGTTATGGAACATATCCCCGATGCCGGTGAGACCGCCGAGACCGGAAGATTTCGCCTTACTGCCAAGGAGGTCAGCGAACAGACCGTGGACAAGGTCATTGTGGAGGTGCTTCCCGAACCGGAGTCCGATGATGAAGATGAAGAATAAGAAAAGCTCCCCTTGTGGGGAGCTTTTGTAATGTATGTCAGAGTATTACATAAAAAACAATGTCGAATATAAGGGATATAAGGAAGTTGCCCCATAATGCCAGGGCTGTGAAGAAGGTTTTTTTGGCATCCTTTGGATCGCGTTCGACCTCGGCTTTGTAGGACTTCGACCGCCTGACAAAATAGTAAGCAATCGGCATTGCAATGACAAAAAAGGCGTTTCTGCCGATCTTGAACTTCTTCTCTTCTTCTTTTGATAAGCCAAGCGTGTCGGGGAGCGTGAGGATCGTTATGCACAAAGCTATCACGCAAAGGATAACAGCGAGTATCACCAGCATTCGCCAGTAGTATTCGGCGTGTTCGCGCTTAAAGTCCTTTGGAATGGCTCGGGAGGGATCTTCAGGAGCGTACAGGACAGTAACAGCTTGCCCCTCCGAAAGCACCTGATCGTCTTCTTCATACTGCATACTTGTCATGTGATCGGTGCCGTCGATCGTATATCTCACCTTGACGTTATACACCTGACCTTTTGGTTTGGGGCTGACAGCAAGGCTGCCTTTGGTAATTTTTGTGATGATGCCGGTCGTTTCCTCGGTGAGCTCGAAAAGACTTACCTTTTTTCTGTACCATAAGATCATATACACAGCGAAAAGAACAGTGAGAGCAGTGACGACAGCATATATAATAAACAGCATATCCTTATACCTCTTTATAATAAAGGACTGCCGCATAAACGACAGTCCTTATGTTTTTTAAAAGTGAAATTACTTGTTGAGGTTAGCTTCGATAAGATCAAGTTCATCATAGAGTGCCTGTGGGATGTTACCGCCCTTAGCCTTGATGTCCTCATCGTAGTATCTTCTCATCTCAGCGATCTCCTTCTTCCACTCGTCCTTATTGACTGTGAGGAGTGCTTCGAGAGCTGTTGGAGTTACCTCGTCCTCGATACCCTTGAGGTTTATATCTTCCTTCTTCGGGAGGAATCCGATAGGAGTTTCAACAGCGTCAACTTCGCCGTCAACTCTCTTGATGATCCAGTCGAGAACACGCATATTCTCGCCGTAGCCCGGCCAGAGGAAGTTGCCTTTGTCATCAGTTCTGAACCAGTTTACATTGAAGATCTTAGGAGCCTTGCTGCCGAGTCTTGCGCCCATTTCGAGCCAGTGAGCCCAGTAGTCGCCAACGTTGTAGCCGATGAATGGCTTCATAGCCATAGGATCGTGACGGAGTACGCCTACTGCACCTGTTGCAGCAGCAGTTGTCTCAGAAGAAACAGCTGATCCGATGTATGTACCGTGTGTCCAGTCGAATGACTGATATACGAGAGGAGCAGTTGTAGCTCTTCTTCCGCCGAAGATGATAGCGGAAACCGGTACACCCTCAGGATTGTTGAACTCAGGAGAGATGCAAGGGCAGTTCTTAGCAGGAGCAGTAAATCTTGAGTTTGGATGAGCGAGCTTCTTGCCTTCAGCTACCCAAGCCTCACCGTCGCACTTGATACCGGTCCACTCAGTAGCGTCCTTTGGCGGATTCTCGTTGAGCTTCTCCCACCAAACAGTGTTATCGGAGTTGTCAAGAGCAACGTTTGTGAAGATAGCGCCTTCCTTTGTGCAAGCGAGAGCGTTGTAGTTGGACTTAGCGTTTGTTCCCGGAGCAACGCCGAAGAAGCCGTTCTCAGGGTTGATAGCGTAGAGTCTGCCGTCCTTGCCTGGCTTCATCCATGCGATATCATCGCCGACTGTGAATACTTCGTAGCCGGCCTTCTTATATCCCTCTGGTGGGATGAGCATAGCGAGGTTTGTCTTACCGCAGGCAGAAGGGAATGCAGCTGTGATGTACTTGATCTCGCCATTTGGCTTCTTAACACCGAGGATGAGCATATGCTCAGCCATCCAAGCTTCGTTCTTACCCTGGAATGAAGCGATACGGAGAGCGAAGCACTTCTTGCCGAGGAGAACGTTTCCGCCGTAAGCAGAGTTGATAGACCAGATTGTATTTTCCTCAGGGAACTGAACGATGTATCTCTTTTCAGGATCAACGTCAGCCTTTGAGTGGAGACCTCTTACGAAATCATCGGAAGTATCGCCGAGATTCTCGAAAGCCTGCTTACCCATACGAGTCATAATATTCATATTGAGAACAACGTAGATAGAGTCGGTTACTTCAACGCCGACCTTAGCGAGAGGAGAACCGATCGGTCCCATAGAATAAGGGATAACATACATTGTTCTGCCCTTCATAACGCCGTCGTACATAGGTGTGAGCATAGCCTTCATCTCATCAGGAGCCATCCAGTTGTTTGTAGGACCAGCGCCTTTCTTTTCCTTTGAGCAGATGAAAGTTCTGTCTTCAACACGAGCAACGTCGTTAGGGCGAGTTCTGTGGTAGAGACAATTCGGATACTTTTCCTGATTGAGCTTGTACATTTTGTCCCAGCTGTCATCCGGGAGAGAAGTAACTTCTTCAGTGAGAGCGTCGAGCTGCTCCTTAGAGCCGTCGATCCAAACTACCTTATCAGGCTTACAGAGAGCGATCATCTCGTCTACCCACTTTAATACATTAGGGTTTTTTGTCAATGACATTGTATTTTACCTCCTAAAAATATATCATAGAAAATGCCGGAATTACATCGCAGCATAATACAACTGAAAGAATCAATCGTACCTCTGATACTATTATATTATATTTTTGTCAAAGTGTCAATAGCCACTTGACAGAAAAAGTCGGAATAGGACTATGCCTGTTGGAATTGAAAAAAATATGGTTTGGTGGTTCTGAGTGGACTGCCAGTGTTTTGCTGACGCCGTGTGGAATTGCCGCTGAAATAGCATACATCTGGTAAAAAAGTCTGTTAAATTTTGCGAAAGTGCTTGAAAAAATCCCGATATAGTGTTATTATATAAAGTGTATGTGTAATTATATTTGAAAGGAAGATATTATGCAAAAGCTAATAAGGGCGATAGTCAATATATTCCCTAAGCCTATCCGCGAAATCTATTATAAATATGAGGAAAAGTGGCTGTATCTCTTTTTTGGCGTTCTGACAACGGCTGTAAGCTTCATTTCTGCCGGTATTTCGAAGAATCTTCTCGAAAGTGCAGATATGGGCACCGGTGCTGTAAGTACGCTGAGTACTGTTATATCATGGATATGTGCCGTAACCTTCGCTTATGTCACGAACAGGCTGTGGGTATTTGAGTCTCATGCTTCGGGTGCTAAAGAACTTACCGCTGAGGCTCTTTCATTCTATGGCGGAAGAGTCTTCACACTCCTTACTGAAATGGCAATAATGTGGCTGGGATACTCAGTTCTTTCGTTCAACTACTGGATAACTAAGATTGCAGCTAACGTTATCGTACTTATTCTCAATTACGTTATCAGCAAAATATTTGTTTTCAGAAACAAGGAAAGTGCAGCGGCTAATGGCGGCAATGAATGATACTGTTTTAATAGGAAAGGTTAAGCTTTTTAAGACTGCGGCACTCGCTCCTATGGCTGGTGTTGCTGACAGGGCTTACCGTCTGATGTGCAAGAAGTACGGCGCGGCTTATGTTGTGAGCGAAATGGTTTCAGCGAAGGGCATATGTTACAGCGACCGTAAAACAGCTGAACTATGTACCATTACCGAGCCGGAGCGTCCTATGGGAATACAGCTTTTCGGCAACGAACCGGAGTTCATGGCAAAGGCGGTAGACATAGTAAAACAGTTCGAGCCGGATATTATCGACATCAATATGGGATGTCCCGTTCCGAAGGTCGTGGGGACCGGAGCCGGTTCGGCACTGATGAAGGACATTGATCTTGCAGCGGAGGTATGTGAAGCTGCGGTAAAGGCAGCGGGAGATATACCCGTCACTGCAAAGATACGAAGCGGCTGGTCTGCGGACTGCGTGAATTCTTCGGAAATGGCTAAAGCACTTGAGTCAGCCGGCGCTGCTGCGATAGCGGTTCACGGACGGACGCGCGATCAGTTTTACAGCGGCGAATCTGACAGCAATGTCATACGTGAAGTGAAACGTGCGGTAGGGATACCGGTTATCGGAAACGGCGATGTAAAGGATCTTGATACTTGCCTGAAAATGTATGAAGGCACCGGATGCGACATGGTGATGATCGGCAGAGGAAGCTATGGGAATCCTTTTGTTTTTGATGAAATAGCTTCGCATTTCGGCGGAAAAGAATATACTCCGCCGGGAGTTGCTGAAAAAATGGCTGTTATGCTTGAACATATACGGCTTATTCTGGAAATAAGTGAAAAATCCGAGGAGCTCGCCATGCATGAAGCGCGTAAACACGCGGCGTGGTACATGAACGGATATTACGGCTCGGCAAAATTCCGCGGAAGGTGCTATCAGCTGTCCTCTTATGCGGAAGCAGAGGCGCTTGCAGCCGAGTTCACCGAATTGCAGAATTCGCGTGGGATAGTGTGAGTTACCGTCAATATCAATAAAAATACAGCCAAAATTTCGTTGTAATTACCAATAGAAAGACTGTTCAAAAATTGCGGTTGCTTTATGCGCCTGTATAGCGTGATTTCAAATGGTAAAATCACTGCGGATAACTAAAACTAAACGTAATATCTGCAATATTTGATACGATTGGTAATTGAAATAATGGAAATAATATGTTATAATGATAGCATGACTTGGAGCGTTTGAATGTCCGAAGCCATGGGAATGGAGAAGTAAATGAAACTTAGAAAGAAACGCGCAGCAGCTGCTCTGAGCATTCTGCTTGCATTGACTTTCGGAACGATAAGCTGTGCAGTAAAAACGGTCGGTACAGGTGACGGCGAAAGTCAGAATCCTGAAACTTCGGTCAGTGTATCTGTAACTGATGAAGCAAATATTGCTGATCCTTCAGCAGAAGACGCGACACAGCCTTCAACGCAGGCAAATGCAGATAAGCACGTTCATGTTGTTGCCGCAGGTGATAACCTGATCCACTACTCTGTATTCATGAACGCAAAGCAGCTTGCCGGAGGCAATGGGTACGATTTCAAGCCGCTTTACGAGAATATGAGATATATCGTTGAGGATGCGGATGTTGCGATCATAAATCAGGAAACTATTATTTCGCAGAGCAATCCTGTAAAGGGCGCTGACGGCGGTCCGCTGATATTCAATTCTCCGCCGGAAGTTGCAGATGCTGTTATAGACCTCGGTTTCGATGTCTTCACAATGGCTAATAATCACCTTCTCGATTTCGGACTTCAGGGACTTCAGGAGTCGATAACCTTCTGGAACGATAAGGCAAAGACCAACGATATTACAGTTCTGGGAGCTTACCTTAATGAGGAAGACGCTAATAATATAAGAGTCCGTGAGGTGAACGGCGTTAGAATGGCGTTTCTTGCCTACGCTGAGCATATCAACGGATTTGATGATCTTCTTAACGGTTCTCCGCTGAGGGTTATCAAGAATCAGGAAGAGGACGTTATCGAACGCCAGATAAAGCAGGCGCGTCAGATCGCAGATGTAGTTATTGTTTCTGCACATTGGGGCGGCGAGGATACCTTTGAGGTAACTCAGGACAGAAAAATTCTTGCTCAGAAAATGGTAAACTGGGGCGCTGATGTTATTCTTGGCGGACATACCCACACTCCGCAGACTATGGAGTGGCTTACAAGAGAAGACGGCACTAAGGGCTTCGTTTTTTATTCGATGGGCAACTTCATCTGTGCCCAGACGGATAACTTCAACGTTATCGGCGAGATGCCCGATTTCGATATTACGATAGACGGCGAAACAAACCAGGTCAAGCTTGAAAATGTAGGCGTGATCCCTTCGATAGTACACTACGAATCACCGGATTTCCAGAATATGAAACTCTATCCTTACAGCAAGTATACTCCGCAGCTTGCCGCACAGCATGGATTGCCTTATGCTGTACCGCGCGGAACGTATACAGAGTTCAACTGGGACGTTATAAATAACATTATAGATACCGCTATTCCGAAAGAATTTCAGAAACTTGATAAATAATATAAAATATTCACAAAATATACACAAAGCACATTACACCAGCTTTTTTCACAAATTTGTTAATTGTGCAATCCGTGCAAAAAATGCATTTCCGGTTTATATAAAATACCAAAAACGGTATAAACCTATTTACTTTTTTTTTGACCTGTTATATAATGATTTCAAGAGTAATTATAGATATTGGTATAGGTATCTGCTCACGGCAGTGTGATGCGTCTTGTGCATATTGTCTGCGTGCAGAGCATTTTTCCGGTCCGGCGGTCAACAGATGAGCGTGTACATACGTTTTTTGTTGTTTATCGCATCGGAGTGT
Source organism: uncultured Ruminococcus sp. (assembly GCA_900315755.1). GTDB lineage: Bacteria > Bacillota > Clostridia > Oscillospirales > Ruminococcaceae > Ruminococcus. Next base: position 2,102 of record ONAI01000055.1, on the reverse strand, counting down.
TCCGGTATTTCCGCTTTTTGCGGTTCGGGGCTATCCGGATGATTGCTGTGCATAAGCTTGTAAAAGCTGTGCAGATAAAAGGCACGCCGGTAATCTTACCGGTCTCTTAAAGACAAATATAATCAAAGGGCCGTTCCGTTCCTTTGTTATATATCATTAAATCAAGAAGGAGGAAAATTCAAATGAAGACAAAAAAGATAGTCGTCGGAGCTATCGCCGCATCAATGCTTTCACTTTCAGTATGCTCAGTTGCACCAGCTACATTTGCCGCTGGCGAAAAAGTGCAGTTATCCGTCAGCAACGAATCAGCTCAGGCAGGTGAGAAGTTCACAGTGGAGGTGTCCCTTGCAGACATTCCGTCAACTAATGTATCAATGGTAGATTTTTCAATCAAGTTTGATAACAGCATTATTTCAATTGATGAAGTATCCGCAGGTCCGATCACAAGCCCTGCTTCAAGCGATCCTTCAGCAAGCCAGATCCCGCTTTTAACACCGGAGATCGATAATGACGGGGGAATGATCAATCTGTTATGGGTCACAATGCTTGAAGATCCAACATACTGGATAAAGTCTGATGGTGTCTTCTGTACTATCAGCGGTACTGTAAAAAGCGGTGCTGCAGATGGCGCTGTTGCAAAGCTTGAGTGCGTACCAACAGCAAGAAAAGACAACCCTGATGTGAGCACAGCGAATGAAGCTATCAGCATAGGCTACCTTGATAGTGAAGCAGTTGAAGTTGATTATCAGGTAACTGTTAAGAATGGTAGTGTAACAGTTGGTAAGCCAACATCCGGCCAGGAAAAAAAGCCGGGCGATGCTAACTGTGACGGCAATGTCGATATGTCTGATGTAGTTATGGTTATGCAGGACTGCCTTAACCCACAGAAGTATGGCGTTAATGGTACAAGTACTGAAGACCGTATAACTGAACAAGGAGAAATCAACGGCGATGTTGACGGTAAGGCTGGCCTTACTCCGAATGATGCTCTCTTTATCCAGAGATATACACTGAAGCTTATTGACACACTCTCATAATCCGTGATTATCTGATTTGTCCCCCTTACAAAGGAATACAAACCCAATTTAATCTAGTTTAGTAATAGGCTGAAAACCTAAAGAAAGGAATTATTACAGATGAAAAAGTTTATCTCTGCAGTCACTGCACTGGCAATGACTGCAACAATGGTGAGCGTTGCACCTGCAGCTGTAAATGCAGCAAGCGCTACTAAGACACTTTCAATCAAGGCATATGATAAGGCTGCTGACAGCACATATGCTGCATCTGGAGATACTGTAACTATTTCTAAGGATGCTATCGCTAAGGGCTCAGTAACAGTTCCGTTAGCACTTTACCTCACAGAGGATGCTTTCAACACAGAAACAATCTCAGCTCCTATCACAGTTACTTCTTCAAGCAAGGACGTAGCTAAGGTTAAGTTCGCTGCACACAGCTCAGGCGAGCCTTACTACTCAGCTGAAAAGACATATGATCTTGCTGATGGTTCTGGTACAACTTCAACTGATAAGTATCTTACTTATGGTTCTGCTCTCGGCAGAAATAATAAGTATGGTGCAGCAGGTACAGAGAGCTTAAATATCGAAGATAATCAGACACCATTCGGCGTTGATTATGCATATTTTGGATATGGTCTTCTCTATCCGCAGGGCTACAAACCTACAAGTGAATGGGCTGGCGGTAAAGCAAGCGATTATCCGCTCGTAGTATTCGATATTGAGATCCCTCAGGGTGCAGAAGGCACATTCAACGTTGACTTCGTTGACTTCAAGAAGGACGGCAACCCTGTCTGCGCTGTTACATATGACGGCAGCCAGACATTAGCAAAATCTGCTGGTCTTGAATTAAACGGACTTACAATCAAGGTTGGCGATTCACAGCCTGTAACAGATCCTGTAACTGATCCAGTTACTGATCCTGTAACAGACCCTGTAACTGATCCTGTAACACAGCCAGTAACAGATCCTGTAACTGACCCTGTAACAGATCCTGTCCTCGATGGCGACATCGTTATCGTTGGTGAAACAATCAAGGCTGAGCCAGGCGAAGATGTAGAAGCAAGCTTCATTCTCGACAAGCTCAAC
>ONAI01000123.1 GCA_900315755.1 uncultured Ruminococcus sp. | reverse complement strand
AGACTGATTTCTCACACATGAGAACAGGTATCATGGCAGGTTCACCCTGTCCTATCAAGACAATGGAGGAAGTTGTCGAGAAGATGCACATGAGCGAGATATGCATCACTTACGGACAGACCGAGGCTTCTCCCGCAACAACTATGAGCAAGACTACCGACTCACTGGAACAGCGCGTAAATACAGTCGGCGGACCTATCTTCGGCGTTGAGTGCCGTATAGTTGATCCCGAGACTAATCAGGAAGTTCCTGACGACGTTGACGGCGAGTTCGTAGCAAGAGGCTACAATATAATGAAGGGCTACTATAAAATGCCTGAGGCGACTGCTGCCGCTATCGACTCGGAGGGCTGGCTCCACACAGGAGACCTTGCAAGACGCCGCTCTTCTGACGGATATTTCAAGATAACAGGTCGTATCAAGGATATGATAATCCGCGGCGGCGAGAATATCTACCCCAAGGAGATCGAGGACTTCCTCTACACATATCCTAAGGTAAAGGACGTACAGGTAATAGGAGTTCCTGATGAGGATTACGGCGAAGAGATAATGGCTTGTATCGTACTGCAGGATGGTGAGACAGCTACCGAGCAGGAGATAAAGGACTTCTGCCTTGCAAGAATGGCAAAGCACAAGTGCCCGAGATACATTGATTTCGTAGACGGGTTCCCCATGAATGCCGCAGGAAAGATACTCAAGTACAAGATGAGAGAGCAGGCAGTTGAAAAGCTCAAGCTCCATACGGCAGACAGCATTGTTACTGCTTAAAGAATACTCGTATTATTTATACAGCAAATAGAGCTTTTTATCGCTGTTAATAATTTTGCCGAACGTAAACCGTAACTTCAAGAAGACGGTATGTAAAAAATATGTATTTTATTTTCTTTAAGAACAACAGCTCCCTCACGGGAGCTGGCTTCTTTTATTATCGTTATACTGCCTTTCAGTCGTGTGCATTCCGTGTGCATTTCGTGTGCATTACACCTGTTTTTTGTGCACACGGGGCTGCAAATTTTCATTTAAAACTGTTTTCTACAGGCATGAGAAAAGCCTGTATTTCGGTGTTTTCCTCGAAATACAGGCTTCTTTAAAAGAGCGGACAGAGAGGGATTCGAACCTTCATCACGTTCATAATTTCTCATATACAATTACTATTTCTTTTTATGTTCGTTCTCATAAGACTTGATACCTGCCACTGTATCAGGTTTGAGGATAAAGTGCTTGAACAGCCAGTTGCCGCGTAAAATATCCTCACCATAGAATTGTATCTCTTTATACATTTTCTTAGGCTGAATATCGACCTCTGCACCGATAGCATCGGTGATATCCGTATTTATCGGTACAATCCTGCTCATGCCATTCATTCTGAAACCATGTTTTTTCATCATTGCGCCCATTTTGCCAGGCATATATTCAAGCTCACCTATACTGTTCACATAGACAACAGGGACTCCGAATGCCTCAATATAAGCCATACAGCGCTTGTCATTTTCATTGCGTTCTTTATTTGGTTTATTCGGATCTGCAGGTGAACCATGCGGAAATAGTATCAGTGAAAGTTCGTCATTCCTGATGTTATCATAGAAGTGCTTGCGGCGTGAATCGTAGCATATACCCACACCAACATTTCCAAATGGAGTATGAATAATACTGCCGAAGTCCCCGCGCTTGAAAACTGCTGATTCGCCCTCAGACTTGGTAACAACACCACATACACCGTCAGGACCTGCGATCATATAGCGGTTATAGTAGTCGCCGTTCTCCTTGTCGAGATAGCCTGCTCCGATATAGGTATTGTATTTTTTTGCTATGCTTACAGTCCACTGGCTTGCGTCACGACCGCAGTCATCTGCAAGTTTCCATATCTTCTGACTTGCCATATAACTGCATATGGCAAGCTCGGGCAGAACTACGATATCAGGCTTCGGAAGTTTCTCAATAAGCCCCTCGATATATGCTTTTCTGCGTTCTATACCTTTGATGTCGTTATCAAGCTCCAATGCAAATATACGCATAATATCACTCCGTTGGAAGGTCAATGAATGTGGGTTCATGCTTAGCCGCACGGACATATTTGAGCATATCCTCTCGTAGCAGGCGGACTGTCGAAGTATTGATACCCGGATGTCCGCAAATGTATTCATCGCTCATAAGGTCGTTATCTATGACGAGCTGTATGTTGTTATCCGTATCGAATATAAGCTCCAGCGCTGATACAGAGCCGGGTATAGTATGCAGATACTCCTGCATCTTATCAGCTTCCGCAAATGAAAGGCGAGCACAGTTCAGCTGCGATGTCAGGAACTTGGTCTTGAACGGCTTGTCTCCGGGCATAAGCAGCATATAGAAGCTGGTCTTCTGACGGTTGCAGAGAAACAGGTTCTTGCAAATCTTAGCTCTAAGTACAGATTCTATCAGCATGCAGTCCTCCATAGTATCAGCGTGGTCATGGTCTGCTCTCTTGTACTCAATGCCAAGAGAGTCAAGTATATCGTATATAGCCATTTCAACTTCGGAACGAGTATCTGTTGGACGTCCGCTGTAAAGAGTGCTATCTATATTCATCATCTTACTCCTTTGATCATTATTTCTAATATTGCATTAAATGTCGCTTCTGGTATAGAACGTACTTCTACCGCTGCCATGTTTTAGAAGAAGTCCCTGATCAACAAGCTGCTTGATAGAATTCTCAACCGAAGCCTTGCTGATTGTTGGACAAAGCTCCATGACTTCGCTCTTGGTGAATTTACCGATCTTATTATATACAGCACGACGTACCATTTCTATTGCCGGCAATTTCTCATCGACCAATGCAACACGTTCCTCAAAATCACGATACGCAGCAAGTATAGTCTGCAACAAGTACTTTATAAACGGCGTGGGATCTTCTTCGCCTTCGTTCCAGCCTTTCTGACACTGTTC
>ONAI01000078.1 GCA_900315755.1 uncultured Ruminococcus sp. | reverse complement strand
CGAGCGGCAACGTGTACGCCTGCGGGGTTCCCGCTATTTGTGTGTAAGAAAACTGATGAGAGTGCCGTGAGCGAAAGCAGAGTAGCAATTTCGTACAGAGTGAACGAGTAAAACGAGTGCCCCCGTGGAAGGGGGCACAGGCACTGTGCTGGCGTCCCAAAGAGGAGTCGAACCTCCGGCCTACTGCTTAGGAGGCAGTCGCTCTATCCTACTGAGCTATTGGGACATAACATAATTATATTATCATATTTCAGTGAAAAATGCAACACCTGATATTAATTTTATTTATTTAACATTATTGTTTGCCTATAAATCAGGAAATATATTGACCTTTGCAGACTAATCTGCTATAATAAAAAGTGTATGAATTTATAATAAACCCAATTATGGAGAGTGATAGATTTGGTTGAAGAGACTGTTACTGAGGCTGTAACTGATGCTTCGGACAATACAGCGACTACGACTACTATAACTGCGATTCAGGAGCAGGTCGAAAAAACAACAAGCATACTTGAACGCGCAGCGGATAGATTCAAGAGTGCTTTACCGGCACTTCTTATGGCAATGACTTTGCTGATAGTCGGAATAATAACGGTCAAGGTAATAATGCGTATCGTGAAGCGCACGATGAAGCGTTCAAATATAGACAATGCGGCGAAGAGCTTTTTGTTATCACTGATAAAGATAATACTTTACGTTAATGTAATGATAATGGTACTGTCGGCATTGAAAGTGCCGATGTCTTCGATAATCACGATATTCGGTGCAGCAGGACTTGCCATATCACTTGCATTGCAGAACTGCCTTTCAAATCTTGCCGGCGGTTTCATAATACTGTTCTCAAAGCCGTTTGTAGCCGGAGATCTGCTTGAAGTGGACGGCTCGCTCGGAAGAGTTGAATCAATAAGCATACTTTACACAAAGCTTATTACGTTTGATAACAAGACCGTATTCATTCCGAACGGAAAGGTAGCGGACGGTAAGATAGTGAATTTCACATCAAGTCCTGTAATACGAGTAGATATGAAGTTTTCGATCAGTTATTCTGCTGATTACGGTAAGGCGCGAGAACTCATACTCAAAGCAATAGAAGAGAATAAGATGATACTAAAAAATCCGGCTTCTATCGTGCGTATGAGCTCGCATAATGAGAGTTCTATCTCGATAGATGTGCTTGTATGGACAAATAATGCCGATTATTTCACAGTTCGTTATGATATGATAGAAACAGTGAAGAGAGTATTTGATGAGAACGGAATAGTGATACCGTTCAATCAGCTTGATGTATATGTTAAAGAACAGATTAAGGAACAAAACTAATGGATGCAAAAGAGATAAATATACCTCTGGAAAGCAAGCCTGAACATAAAGCTAAAAATAAAAAGAAAAAGAAAAAGAAATTCAGCCTTTTCAGAGTAGCGGCAGTGCTTACGGTATTATTGCTGATATGGTGGTTCAATAATTACACCATAAGGATAAACACGGTAACGCTCCACTCAAAAAAGATAAAAGAAACGGTAAGGATAGCTGTAATAAGCGATCAGCACGCCCATAAGCTCAGTATAAGCAACAGACGTATAATGAAAAAGGTCGAAAGCACAGAACCGACAAATACCCGGTATACTTTGTGTCCGGTGAGCATGATACAGACCTCAGCTACATAAAAAAGCTGAAAGCGATCGGAGTTCATGTTCTTGATTATCGCTCGGAAAAGTTAGAGCTGAAAGGGAATAACATAAGAGTTTTCGGAATAGATAATGTGTATTACAGTGATACCTTTGATCTTCACAATGAGTTCTATACCGATGAAAATGAATATAATATACTTCTTGCACATATTCCGAATTATGAAAAGTTTGAGCATTTCGGTGCTGACCTTACGATTTGCGCTGATACTCACGGCTGTATGGTACAGCTTCCGTTTGACCTCGGACCGGTGTTCTATCCCGACGGAGGTGCATGGTTCCCGGAGATACTTGACAAAGATATGAAGGTCTATGATAAAGGACTTTTTGATTATAAGGGCGGGCAGATGTTTATAACTTCAGGACTTGGGGATTCACCGTTTCCGATAAGATTCAATAATCGCCCTGAAGTAGCAGTAATAGAATTGATGCCGGAATGAAAGTAAAAAGGTGATGTGAGAATGCAGGCTGATATAGTGATAATAGGAGGCGGTGCTTCAGGCATAGCTGCGGCAATTGAAGCCAAAAAGACTGATATGCGTCTCAGAGTTGTTATTTGTGAAAGGCTTGACCGCATCGGTAAGAAGATACTTTCCACCGGAAATGGCAGATGCAATCTCAGCAATCATAGTATTACCGAGAAAAATTATCACGGATCAGTTGAAGCTGTGAGATATATGAAGGGCTGGCAGTCTGCTGATGAGTTTTTCTCGGAACTCGGACTTCTTTGTTCTTATGATGAGCAGGGAAGAGTATACCCTTACAGTAACAGCGCAGCTTCGGTTCTCAACGCGCTGAGGATCAGGCTTGCGGCGCTTGGTGTTGAAGTTATCAGCGGCTTCAGAGCAGTTGACATAAAACGAGGACAGAACGCTTACACAGTTACAGCCGAAAACGGAGAAAAAGTATCGGCAAAGTGTGTTATAATAGCCGCCGGCGGGTATGCTGCACCTTCTTGTGGAACAGATGGCAGTATCATTAAACTTATGCGTGAAAAGGGATATAAGGTCAGTAAGATAGTGCCGGCGGTCGCGCCTCTGAGGACTTCGCCGGATAGTCTTAAAGGACTGAAGGGTGTACGTGCAAAGTGCAAGGTTTCGGCATACAGCAGAGGTAAGCTGCTTCGTGAAGAACACGGTGAAGTGCAGTTTACTGAGAATTCTCTTTCGGGTATATGCGTATTCAATATGGCTTATCTGCTGAGCGAACATGAGGACGGACTAACTCTCAGTTTTGATCTTGCACCCGAGCTTTCGTCCGAACAGCTTTATGATTATCTGATGAATATAAAGAAACAGCGTCCGGAGCTTGGTGCGGATGAACTGCTGACAGGTTTATTTACAAAGAATCTTGCGATATATACAGTTAAACGAGCACTCGGAATCGATTTCATTATAACAGGTACTTCCTCATGGCAGAGCGCACAGGCTACACATGGAGGTATACACGCTTCTGAGATAGACGGCAGACTTGCTTCGCGTCGTGAAAAGGGTATATATTTCTGCGGCGAGATATTGGACACTGTCGGAGACTGCGGCGGCTACAATCTGCAATGGGCGTGGACATCCGGAGCACTTGCCGGAAGAAACTGTGCATTATCTCTGAAAGGTGAAAGAAAATGATAAGGATTGGCAGTATAAAGGCAGCACTTGATGAAGACCTCTCTGACCTTAAAGCTCTGTGTGCAAGGAAGCTAAGAATAGATGCCGGACATATAAAAAGCGTGAAGCTTTCAAAGAAATCAGTAGATGCCAGAAAGAAAAGTGATGTACACTTTGTATTGTCACTTGATATAGAGACGGATAATGAGGCTTTTCTTCTGAAACGTCTGAAAAACGCAGCATCAGTCAAGGAGTATGTCTATAATATCGAAGCAGTCAAGTCCGGATGTAAGCGACCTGTCATTGTGGGATTCGGACCTGCCGGGATGTATGCGGCACTTGTGCTTGCATTGTCAGGTGCGAGACCAATAGTGCTTGAGCGAGGATATGATGTTGATACAAGATGTGAAAAGGTAGAAAAATTCTGCAGTGAAGGCAAGCTTGACAGCGAATGTAACGTACAGTTCGGAGAAGGCGGTGCAGGTACATTTTCCGACGGAAAACTAACAACAGGCATCAAGGACAAGCGTATAGGCTGGGTGACTGAACGTTTGGTTGAGTTCGGAGCGCCTGAAGAGATACGGTATCTTGCAAAGCCTCATATCGGAACTGATAAACTGCGAGAGGTAGTAAAGAAGCTGCGCGAAAAGGTAATATCACTTGGCGGAACAGTTGAATTCGGTGCAAGATTCTGCGGTTATGAAACGTCAGGCGGAAGTATCAGATCGGTAACTTATGAACAGGATTCTGAACTTTTTACAATTGAAGCGGATAATGTCATACTTGCGACAGGACACAGTGCGCGCGATGTGTTTCAACTTCTCTATGAAAATGAAGTAAGCCTTTCGCAGAAAGTATTTGCAGTCGGAGTTCGTATCGAACATTTGCGTAAGGACATAGACAAGGCTATGTACGGCGATTTTGCCGGACATCCCGCACTGAAAGCAGCCGATTACAAGCTTGCGGTACATTTGCCGGACGGACGTTCTCTTTACACATTCTGTATGTGTCCGGGAGGCTATGTAATGGCTGCATCCTCTGAGGAAAAGAGAATTGCAGTAAACGGGATGAGCTGTTTTGCGCGTGATGCAGAAAATTCAAACAGCGCATTGCTTGTGAACATAGATACATCAGATTATAATAGTGAGCATCCGCTTGCCGGAATGTATTTCCAGCGTGAGATCGAAGAGAAAGCATTTATAGCAGGCGGAAGTGATTACAGCGCACCTGCAATAACAGTCGGGGCATTTATGGACAGGACTTCCTGTGAAGACTTCGGAAAAGTCAAGCCTTCGTACCGTCCGGCTGTAAGGATCGCATCACCTGAGGACTATCTGCCGGATTTTGTATGTGATACACTCAGGCAGGGGCTTAAAGAAATGGGTAAAAAGATAGCGGGATTCGATTCGCCTGATGCGGTTCTCACAGGAGTTGAAAGCAGAAGCAGTTCTCCCGTGAGAATAAACAGAAATGAGCATCTGAATTCGGTTTCAGTCCGCGGACTTTATCCTTGCGGAGAGGGAGCAGGCTATGCCGGCGGTATAATAACCGCAGCCGTTGACGGAATGAAATGTGCAGAGGAAGTAATACATACCATTAATGAAGGAGTATAAGCGTAAGAAAGGAAGAGTGCTATGAAGATCAATGTTATTGGCGGAGAAATGCAGCGTTCTGAGATCGACGAATACATAAAATATGCCGGAGAGAAGCATCCGGGACGTCAGATAAAGCAGATCGACATTATAATCGACGGCGATTATGTAGACCTGAAATTTTATTTCAAAGACACGGATTTTCAGCACGCTTACCGCTCGGCTGATTATCTTGTAAACGATATGAACAAGCTGAATGACGCAAAGCAGTCTGAATTTTTCCAGAAAGAACGTCATTCTGTACAGGAGTGAAAATATGAATCTTACCAACATAGGAACAGTAAAGGAAATACTCTCACGCCACGGGTTCAGCTTTTCAAAAGGACTCGGACAGAATTTCATAATCAATCCGGATATATGCCCTAAAATAGCGGAATGCGGCAATGCAGCGAAAGGATATGGAGTGCTTGAGGTAGGAACGGGCATAGGTGTACTTACGGCTGAACTTGCCAGACGTGCTGATAAGGTCACAGCGATCGAGATAGATACAAGGCTTCTTCCGATACTTGATGAAACGCTTGCAGAGTTCGATAATGTGAAGATAATTAATGCGGACGTTATGAAGTGCGATCTTCACAAGATAATAAGTGAAGAATTTGCAGGTCTGAGAACGGCGATATGTGCAAATCTGCCTTACTATATAACCTCGCCGGTGATAATGCTGCTGCTGGAAAGCAGACTGCCGATAGATTCGATAACAGTAATGGTACAGAAGGAAGCGGCACAGAGACTTTGTGCTGAGGTTGGTTCGCGTGAATCGGGAGCAATTACAGTTGCCGTGAATTATTACGGCAGGGCAAAGCAGCTTTTCGGAGTATCAAGAGGAAGCTTCATGCCTTCACCTAACGTTGATTCAGCTGTTATAAGAATAGATCCATACAATGAACCTAAGCTTCCGGTAGATGAAGAGAAGTTCTTTTTCAAGGTAGTTAAGAGCGGCTTCTCGCAGCGCAGAAAGACAGCTGCAAATGCAGTATCATCGCAGCTGGGAATTCCAAAGGAATGCGTATTTGAAGCACTCAGAGCGACCGGGCTTAACGAAAATGTACGTCTTGAGAATCTTGATCTTGATTCTCTTATGGGATTTACCTGTGAACTCAGAAAGCTTTCACAGCATTGAAGTTGGAGGAATGCATGGGAACGATATGCGGAGCAAATTGCGATAAATGTACTTATAACGATAATTGTAAGGGATGCACTGAGACCTGCGGCAGACCTTTCGGAGGTACTTGTGTTGCGGCGCAGTACATAAGAGTAGGCGGTCGGGAGAAGTATAATGAATTCAAACATATGCTGCTCGGCGAAATAAATGCTCTTCTTGAAAGCAATGGGATACCTCCGGCAGAAAAGCTATATGAACTGCCCGGTTCGTTTGTAGATCTTGCTTATCCGCTTCCGAGCGGTGAGAAAGTAAAGTTTCTGGATGGCAGCAGGATTTATCTTGGAACGCAGATAGAATTTGCAGATATGGGCGTATGCTACGGAGTTGTTGCTGATACGACTTTCATACTTGTATGCAGTTACAGCGTTGACGGCTCAGAGCCTGAGCTTATAGTGTATAAAAAGAGATGAATTTTGCAATGAATAAGCTGTGCATGATGATCAAGGACGGAGAAAACATACGATTTTCGGTACTTGCAGACATTTACCATATATAATGATTTTATAGCTTTTGTAGAGAGTTGGAAAGCTATGAAGAGTGTTGATTTAAAACCTGTTTAGCTTAGCAAAATAATAAACACAATGCCCCTGAGTGCTTTGAAACACTCAGGGGCAAGATTTTATATATAAGTACAGCACATATCTTCGGGAGTTTATCAATGCTGTATGTGTTTTAGCAGAAAAAATGACAAAATTCATTATATGAGGGTGTTATAATGTAATATACCGATAGTATGCGTATCGGAAAAGAACAAAAGACAGGGTGATAAAATGATCAATACACTAAACAACGGAGAGCGTACAGCTGCGGAGTCGGCAGTCGGATTTGTGCTTGCATTAACGTCAGGATTTATTCTTTCGGAAACTCAGCTTGCGGGAGTAGCATCGTTTACGGATATATCTCTTGCCGGCGCGTTGAGCCTGCCGTACTCAGCAGCGGTGCTGACTGGAAGTCTTGTACATAGTATACTTGGCGAAAATGTGGGCAGAAATATAGTGAAGATATCAGCAATGCTCATGATACTGATAACGAAGCTTTTTTTTGATACGAAAAAAGAACCGAGATTCTGCGGGATAACCACCGCCGTAAGTATATTTCTTTCCGGGGCAGCAGTGTCAGCACTTATAGGCGAGGTAGTGTATAAGCTGCTGTTTTATGCGTTTTACGGCTCGCTATCCGGATTGACGACATATTCGGCTGTGGTGATAATGGAAAGTCTTAGAAACAGGACAGTTATCGACCTGAGTTCGTCGCGCGGAAGCGCATATGCAGTTGTGTATACGATCATAGTAGCAGCGCTGTGCTCAGTAAAAGTACCAATTGTTAATGCCGGACTTCTTATTGGTATAATCGTAACAATAACAGGTGCATATTATTATGGACAGAACGGCGGCGTATTATGCGCTGCATTAACAGCCTGCGGAGCATTTCTTGCATCTCCTGATTATGGGATGAGTGTGGTGCTTCTACCTGTGGCGGGAATGCTTACAGGTTATTTTAACAAGCGCGGAAGTATGATGTCGGCATTTGTGTTTTCAGGCTCAGAGTTTGTTCTTATGGTGATAACAGGCGTTACAAATCAGAGTATAAATGTTATGGTAAATGTCATAGCGGCATCAGTAATATTTGCAGCCGCTGCGCCGTTATACTCAGATAAATGGGTAAAGCGTCCAGACTGCGATAGCGCAGCGCTGCCTGAGCTTATGCACACACGAATGAGTTTTATGTCGGATTCTATCGGTACAGTGCGTGAAGAATCGGAGAAAATATCACAGCTTCTTGCAAAGAATGCAGATCACTGCAATGCAGCTGAAAGCATTACAGAGAAGATATGTACCGGCTGTTTCAAGCGGCTTTCCTGCTTAAAGACACATAATGCCCTGACGCTGAGCGTATTGAGAAGATTCTCAGAATCAGCAGAGTATTCAGAAGAGAATTTTCCGCATGAACTCGATGAATGTCTTCATAAGAGCGAGATATGTACAGCGCTTGATGAGAGAATGCGTGAACGTATAACTGCAAGAATGCTTGAAACTCGTTTTCATGAGAACAGACTGCTTATGTTTGAACAGCTGCGGATAATGGAAGAAATGATAGCCTATGCGAGCAAAAGAATTGATGTTAGGTACTCTGAGAAAACAAGCAGTGCAGTCAGTGCGAAGCTGCGTAAATTCGGAGTTGGTCACAATAATGTCATAGCATACTATAACGATCGTGACAGGCTTATCATTGAGCTATATTTTGATTATAAGGATTCACAGCAAAACTTTATGAGAGTATGTGACTTAATATCAGATGAGCTGCGGATACCGCTGAATGTGTCAGAGCCGGTGAATTCCGGGAAGGAGATACGCGTAAGGATCTACGAAAAGCCGAAGTACGATCTTGACGTGTACTGTACTTCAAGGAGTGCGGATAAAAACGGTGATAACGGTGATTCAACAGTGTTTTTCAGCGATGGTACAGGCTTGGTTTATGCAGTACTTTCCGATGGAATGGGCAGTGGAAGAAAGGCAGCAGTTGAATCACAGATAGTAGTGAAGATGTTCCGTAAGCTCGTAAGCAGTGGAGTGAATTACAATTCAGCGATCGGGATGATAAATTCAATAATGGTGACAAAATCGCAGGAAGAAAGCTTTGCAACTCTTGATGCGGTAAAAGTTGACCTTGATACCTGCGGACTTACCGTAATAAAATCAGGAGCAGCATCAACTCTTATCAGGCACAGGAACAGCGTTATAAAAATATCCTCTCCTACTTTCCCGATTGGTATTTATGAGCAATCTGAGGTATTCAGCAGGGAATATGATTTCGAGGAAGGTGATATACTGATAATGTGCTCAGACGGGATCAGCGAAAATGAGTATCTTTACATAAAGGAATTGCTTATGAGTGAGAGTGATCTGAAAAAGATAGTAGATGACATTTGTGCTAAATCCGATACCTTTACAACAGCATCCCGTGCGGATGATGTAACAGTGATAGGAATGCGCGTAAAAATGAACTGAAAAATAGTACAATGTGTGCATTTTAACAAACCTGATCGGGGATTGCTTAGATCAAATATGGCAAAATGCACTAAATCATATAGGAAAAATTAGCATATCGTCTGAAATTTTTACGCGATTTACGAAAAAGCTTGAATAATTAGGTAAATTCTGTTAAAATGTAATTATGCAAAGGAGGCTGAATTATGGCAGTTAATAATTTATCAAACCCTAATGATTTTCCACTTTACCTTTTCTATCAGGGAAAGAACAGTGAAGCATATAAATTCTTTGGAGTGCATTCAACTAAGAAGGGGAAAAAGCGTATTTATACTTTCAGAGTTTGGGCTCCTAATGCGGTAAGCGTTTCGGTCGTCGGCGATTTCAATAACTGGGACCGAAGCTATAACAGGATGGAACTGATCGCAGATGGTATCTGGGAAGTACAGATCGCAGATCTTTCCCAGTATGATGCTTATAAATACAGTATCGAAGCAAAGGACGGAAGGATCCTTCTTAAAGCAGATCCTTACGCTTCACATTATGAGACACGTCCGGGAACTGCTTCAAAGATCTATGAGAGCAGCTATAAATGGAATGATTCATCGTGGTATGAAGCAAAGAATAAGAATATCATCTATAAGAGCCCTGTCAATATTTACGAAGTACATCTCAGTTCGTGGAAGAACTACGGCGAGGATGTGTTCCTTGACTACGTAACATTTGCAAAGGAAATAATCCCGTATCTCAAAAAGATGTCATATACTCACGTAGAGTTCATGCCGCTTACTGAGTACCCGTTCGATGGCTCATGGGGCTATCAGGTAACAGGATACTTTGCACCTACCTCACGTTACGGAACTCCGGATGATTTCAGAACTATGGTGGATATGTTCCATGCTGAAGGGATCGGTATTATCCTCGACTGGGTTCCGGCACATTTTCCTAAGGATGAAGCCGGACTTTATGAGTTCGACGGAACCTGCTGCTATGAGTATACCGATGACCGCAAAAAGGAGCATAAAGCATGGGGAACAAGAGTATTCGATTACGGTAAGGCAGAGGTATGCTCATTCCTCATATCGAGTGCAAATTACTGGTTCGATGAATTCCATATTGACGGACTGAGAGTTGATGCTGTGGCTTCAATGCTGTATCTCGATTATGACAGGCGTGATGGTGAATGGACTGCCAATATATATGGC
>ONAI01000073.1 GCA_900315755.1 uncultured Ruminococcus sp. | reverse complement strand
CTTGAGCGGAAGGTCTCTTGTAGCCTCATAGCAGATTAACATAGCTATCTCGGATACGAGTTCGCGAAATTCCTTAGTACCGGTGTTTTTGTCTCTTAAAAGTGTGATCTTGTGCTGAACAAGTGGATGGTCGATTATGTGAAGATTTGCCATATATATCGTTCCTTTCATAAAATTATTTCATTTTTATTGATACAGTAGCAGACCTCGCCATCGGGGGAAACGCCCTCCCGGAGGAATCTTTGTACAGTATCAGTTTTATGCATTGATGATTTTTCGAGCACACGTCCCGACTTGGTATTTTCAGTCCTGTGATAGGCTTCGAGCCGCTCAAAGACGGTATTTTCAAAAGCATAGCGGATAAGAGCAGCCAGTGCCTCGCCTGCATAGCCGTTTCCCCAGAAGCGTTTACCGATGCAGTATTCAATCTCTGCCGTGAGACAGTCGTCCCAGACCTTGCAGAATGCTATCTGACCTATATTTTCGCCGCTCGACTTTTCTATTATCGCCCAGCGGTAACGCGATCTGCTTCCGGAAATATACTCATTGAGCAGTTCTGTGAACTGTGGTATGTCAGAGTATACCGGTTCACCGTACTCTGTCTGAATATCCGTATCAGAAGCCCAGTTCCTGAGCATATCAGCAGCATCTGAGAGCAGAAAAGGTCTGCATATCAGACGCTCAGTTTCAAATATGCTGCTATCAGGCATCTTCGAGGGCAGAGATGAGATCAATACGGCGCTGATGACGTCCGCCTTCAAAGCCTGTCGTTACGAATATCTCAGCGAGTTCGCAGGCGAGACCGTTTCCGAGAACTCTTGCGCCCATGCACATTACATTAGAATCGTTGTGCAGACGTGTGAACTTAGTTGAAAACGAATCCGAGCAGAGAGCAGCTCTTATGCCCTTGATCTTGTTTGCAGCGATCGACATACCGATACCCGTGCCGCAGATAAGGATGCCCTTATCGCACTTGTCTCCGAGGACTTCCTCACAGACCTTTTCGGCAATAACAGGGTAGTCGCAGGGCTCGCCGTCAGTACCGAGATCGAGCAGCTCATAGCCTTTTTCTTCGAGGGCTGCAATAACAGCTTTTTTCATTTCAACTCCTGCATGATCGCATCCTATTGCTATCATTTCAATTACTCCAATCAATAAGATTATTTGTTTTTATCTTCAAGGTCTTTTTCAGCCTTGACCTTCTGTAAATATGAGACTTCCAGCTCATCCGGCTCAATAAGCTTCAATGAAGCTCCTGCAAGACATATTCCGCAGGCGTTCTGCAAACGGCTCTGCGGCGGAGCTATCACGAACATCGGTGAGCGGTAATCATTGAAGAAATCCGCAGCGCCGTCACCGCAGAGAAGGACTTCCTTCCCCTGCAAAGCGAGGTTTTCCGCGAGCTCATCGCGTGAGATTATCTGTTCCGGAGAGAGCTGCTCAACAGCATAGCCGTCGCTGTTGTAGGTGCAGGTATAGACCAGATCGCCTCTTGCCTTCATGACCGAGCATATAACACCTTTATGGGCGATATTATTGCAGGCGAGTCCCATAAGCGTCGATACTCCGCAGCATTTAACGCCAAGCCCGAACGACAGAGCCTTCACGGCAGCAACGCCTATTCTGAGACCTGTATAGCTTCCCGGACCGTTTGCTACTGCTATCGCACCGAGATCTGTTATTTTGTGTCCGGACTGAGTTATGATGTCCTTAACCATAGGCATAATTACCTGCGAATGGGTTTTCTGCGTATAGAGGGAACTCTGCGCTAAGAAAGTTTCTGTCTCAGTGTCGAAAAGTGCAGCAGAAGCAGTTTTTCCGGAAGTATCAATCCCAATAAGCAGCATATCTTCCACCGCCTTCTATAATAATTTCCCTGTCGTTCTCGCCTGTAACACTGATCGTTACGAAAATGGTGTTTTTCGGCAGGAACTCCGCGATATTCTCCGACCATTCGATAACAGCGATGTTATCCTCAAAATCATAGTCGAAGAAGCCGGTAGATTCGAGACCTTCCTCGCTGATTATCCTGTACATATCGAAATGGTAGACGGTAATATCATTTCCCCTGTATTCATTTACGATAGCAAAGGTAGGGGAGCTTACCTCTGCTTTATGAAGTCCTGCGCCGAGGACGAGTCCGGAAGTGAATGCAGTTTTGCCTGCACCGAGACCTCCGCGGAAGGCGATAATGTCGCCGCGCCTGAGAGCCTCTCCGAATCTTTTACCCTCAGCGACAGTTTCACTGCGTGAGTGAGTTGTGAGTTTTATCATATCAGAAAAGACCTGTTATATTGCCGCTGTTATCGCAGTCGATGTTGTAAGCGGCAGGATTCTTCGGAAGTCCGGGCATAGTGAGGATGTCTCCGGTATAGATGACAACGAATCCTGCGCCGGAAGAAAGTCTTGCATCGCGGACTGTTATATTGAAGTTCTTAGGTTTACCGAGGAGAGCCGGATTATCAGAAAGTGAATACTGAGTTTTGGCGATACATACCGGAAGATCGCGGAAACCAATGCCTTCGATCTCCTTGATAGCCTTTTCAGCCTGAGCGGTAAATGTAACACCGTCAGCGCGGTATATCTCCTTAGCGATAGTCTGGACCTTTTCCTTGATAGAAAGTGCTGTGCTGTAAAGAGGCTTGAACTCAGAGCCGCTTTCCGAGCAGAATCTGATAGTCTCGCATACCTTTTCAGCGAGGTCTTTACCGCCTTCGCCGCCCTTTGCGAATACCTCGCACATTGAGACCTCAACGCCCATTTTAGCGCAGAAATCGCGTACAAATTCTATTTCAGCATCGGTATCAGTTCCGAATCGGTTGATAGCAACAACAACAGGAACGTGGTATTTATGCATATTCTCAATGTGTGTCTGAAGGTTTGCGATACCCTTTTCGAGTGCCCACATATTTTCGTTTGCGAGGTCATCCTTTTTAACGCCGCCGTTATATTTCAGGGCTCTGATAGTAGCAACGAGGACAACACATGAAGGTGTCAGACCGCCGTAACGGCACTTGATGTCGAAGAACTTCTCAGCGCCGAGGTCAGAGCCGAAGCCGGCTTCAGTGATGCAGTAGTCTCCGAGCTTGAGTGCGAGCTTTGTAGCGCGTATGGAGTTGCAGCCGTGAGCGATATTTGCGAACGGACCGCCGTGGATGAAAGCCGGATTGTTTTCGAGTGTCTGTACAAGATTCGGCTTGAGGGCGTCCTTGAGGAGAGCAGTCATAGCACCGCAGGCACCTATCTGACGTGCAAAAACAGGATCTCCGCTGAGATCATATGCTACAAGGATATTGCCGATACGCTTCTTGAGATCAGCGATGTCTGTTGCAAGGCAGAGTATAGCCATTATCTCTGAGGCAACAGTGATATTGAAGCCGTCCTCACGCGGAACACCGTTAGTCTTGCCGCCGAGTCCGACAATGACGTTTCTGAGGGCACGGTCGTTCATATCGAGACAGCGCTTGAACATTATCCTGCGTTGGTCTATGCGGAGTTCATTTCCCTGCTGGAGATGATTGTCGATCATAGCGCAGAGAAGGTTGTTGGCAGCTGTTATAGCGTGCATATCTCCGGTGAAATGGAGATTGATGTCTTCCATTGGAACTACCTGAGCGTAACCGCCGCCGGCAGCACCGCCCTTGATACCGAATACAGGGCCGAGAGAAGGCTCACGGAGTGCGAGAACGGCATTTTTACCGATCTTGCCCATAGCTTCTGCAAGACCTACGCTGACAGTTGTCTTGCCTTCTCCGGCAGGAGTAGGGTTGACAGCAGTAACAAGGATGAGTTTACCGTCCTCTCTGAAAGCGAGCTTTGAGTAAAGCTTCTCAGAGAGTTTAGCCTTATAGTGACCGTAAGGCTCAAGGTCATCTTCGTCGATACCAAGACCGGCAGCGATCTCGGATATTTTTTTCATTTTAGCATTCTGGGCTATCTCAATATCAGATAACATATGAAATACCTCCGCATAATTGTAATATATTACTATTTTACCACAATCTTCATAAAAATGCAAGGTTTAATAAAAATATTCTCATATATATATCTGTGCATGAAAAAGCCGCAGCATGGCGGTATGCCAGACTGCGGCGGTGTAATTATTTCTTTGAAGTCTCCAAGCTGCTGAACGCATCGTTTACGATTTTCTCTTCGGGAGCTTTTGTGAAGGCACTTACTATCGGTACGATAGCGAGTGAAACGAGCATTGAGAATGCACCGGCGTTGATAGGTGAGAGCAGATTGAGCTTGCAGTCGAGGTCGATAACACTGCTCTTAACGTCTGAGAAGAGGTCTATGCCAAGACTGAAAAGTACCATGTGTACCACGCTGATGCCTACGCCTGTGATAAAGCTTGCCCAGCAGGCAGCCTTAGTAGCCTTTTTCATGAAAAGACCATAGAGGAAAGGTCCGAGGAAAGCGCCTGAGAGTGCGCCCCATGAATAGGACATAAGTGTTGAGATAGAGGCGTTCTTGTGGCTTGCGATGAGGACTGAAATGATGAGGAAGATACCGATGAAGATTCGCATAACGAACATCTGCTTCTTATCATCGAAGTTCTTAATGTGCGGCTTGATGAGGTCGTTTGTAAGAGTTGAGCTTGAAGTGAGAACGAGTGAGGAAAGTGTTGAGAGCGAAGCTGAGAGCACGAGTACAACGATAAGTCCGATGAGGATGTTAGGCATAGCAGTGTCGAGAAGAGCCGGAACCATTTTATCGTAGATTATCTTGCCGTTTGAGCCTTTTTCGATGAATGTTCTGCCGGAGCCGTCGCCTTCCTTGGCTGTACAGTAAAGACGTACAAAGCCGCCCATGAAGTAAGAGCCGCCTGCAACTACCAGTGCAAAGAAGGTCGAGATGATAGCTCCCTTCTTGATAGCGTCCTCATTTTTGATAGCGTAGAACTTCTGTACCATCTGAGGAAGTCCCCATGTACCGAGAGAAGTAAGGATAACAACTCCGAGGAGGTTCAGCGGATCAGGACCGAACAATGAGCCGAGAGTTCCGGTATTTCCTTTGTCGTCCTTGATGTCGTTGAGAGCGTCGATACAAGCTGAAAGACCGTTCTTTTCCTTGACAGTGAGTATCACAACAGTCGAAATACCGATCAGCATGATGATTCCCTGGAAGAAATCATTGAGGGCAGTTGCCTTGTAGCCGCCGAGAGTAACATAAGCGGCGGAAAGGATAGCCATAGCGATTATGATAATAAGTCCGCCGTGCTT
Source organism: uncultured Ruminococcus sp. (assembly GCA_900315755.1). Lineage (GTDB taxonomy): Bacteria > Bacillota > Clostridia > Oscillospirales > Ruminococcaceae > Ruminococcus. The sequence goes on along the minus strand of ONAI01000073.1, from coordinate 6,731 downwards.
TCCGAGATCGAATACCATTCCGAACAGACGTGAAAGACCATTGTAAACAGAGGCTGTGTAAGGTATGAGGAATATGAAGACTATCGCTGCGGAAACAGTTTTGAGAGCCTTTGAATCGAAGCGATGCTCAAAGAATTCCGGCATAGTTTTTGCGCCGAAATGGTTGGACATGAGTCTGGTACGTCTTCCGATGAGGAAGAACGGTATAAGGCTTCCGATTATGGCATTTCCGATGCCTACCCACGCTGCTGACACGCCGTACATCCAGCCGAACTGTCCGGCATAGCCGATGAAAACGACAGCCGAGAAGTATGTAGTGCCGTATGAAAATGCGGTAAGCCATGAGCCTACGCTTCTTCCGCCGAGCATGAAGTCCTCAGTGGATTTTGTTTTTCTTGAGGTGTAAAAACCTATCCCGACCATTATAACGATGTAAATGGCAAGGATGACAAAAGTTGCTGCTTTTGCGTTCATCATTATCTCTCCGTTTCTGTCAGCTTACAGTGATGAATCTGTAAAGCTTTAAATTAATAAAGTAACTGTTTCCTATTATATCTCACAATTCATGATTTGTCAATAGTCTTTTGCGGAAATACCGCATAAAATGTTGCAATTTCAATTCTGTTCACAATTCTATTGACACTTATCTTTTCAACTGGTATAATTAGAGCAGATGCAAGCTTGGATACAAGCACATAAATTGGCTGTATTCAGCGGAAAAGGTGATATTATGAAGAGTTTTTTTGCCCGTGCGGCATCAGTATTGCTGAGTGCGGCACTGATATTTAACGCATCATTCGGTGCGGCTGAGAAAAAGACAGCTTCCGCAGAGGCAGGTGCGGTCACATTCGTGAACTTTCCGGAGTCTGTGAACGGAGGCGAGCCTATACGCGGAGTTGACGTTTCCTCGATCATTTCTGTTGAGAAGTCCGGTGTCAGATTCTATGACGACCGCGGCAGAGAGGAGGACATTTTCAAGATCCTGCACGACCACGGCGTGAACTACATCAGAGTCCGCATATGGAACGAGCCGAATGACGGCAGCGGTCATAGCTACGGCGGCGGAAACTCTGACCTCGATACTGCCGCTGAGATCGCACGGCGCGCTTCAAAGTATGGTATGAAAATGCTCGTGGACATACATTATTCTGATTTCTGGGCTGATCCCGAAAAGCAGACACGTCCGAAGTACTGGGCGCAGCACAGCCATGATGTCCTCAAGGGCGAGATCTACAAGTGGACTGCATGGGTAGTTAAGGTCATAGACGAAGCAGGCGGCAACATCGGCATGGTGCAGGTCGGAAACGAGACAAACTGCTTCTTCTGCGGCGAAAAGGATATGTACAAGATATGCGAACTCTTTGCGAGCGCGAACAAAGCTATCCGCGATTACGACCGGAATATCCTTATTGCTCATCATTTTGCCAATCCCTCCAACGCCGATCACTACCTCTGGTACGCTAAGGTAATGAACGAATGCAAGCTTGATTACGATGTGTTTGCGACCTCATATTACCCCTACTGGCACGGTACTACGCAGAATATGACGAGCGTTCTGAAAAATATCGCCAATACCTATAATAAATATGTCATGGTCGCTGAGACCGCCTATCCCTACACAAACGAGGACGGCGACGGCTTTGGCAACACTATATCAAGCTATTCTCAGGGAATAGAGCTTAAATACGACATTTCCGCAGACGGTCAGACGAAGGCACTCACGGATGTATTTCAGGCAGTTGCGGATGTCGGGGAAAAAGGTCTCGGAGTTTTCTACTGGGAGCCTGCATGGCTCGGTGAATATAATGTCTCTCGGCAGAAGCAGCGTGAAAACTGGGAAAAATACGGCTCCGGCTGGGCTACCGCTTACGCTTCCGGATATGATAGGAACGCCACAGAGACCGGCGGTTCATCCTTCGATAATCAGGCACTTTTCGATTTCAGCGGACACCCTCTGAGCTCGCTCGATGTTTTCAGCAGGGTATACCCTAACAAGCAGCCGTCAGTGCATTACGAGACCGCTTATATCGGCGACCTCAATAAGGACGGCAAGATAAATGTCTATGACCTCTGTCTGCTGAAGCGCGTATGCTTTGCAGCGAAGTCCTCACGCATGATACCGAAGGAATTGTGCGACCTGAATGCTGATAGCGAGATAACAACAGCGGATATAGTCCTGATGCAGCAGTACCTTTTCGGCAGAATAGGCTCTTTCCCGGCTGGGATCAAGACAGAGCTCCCGGTCTGAGGTGCTTGCGGTCAGTTTAAAACAGGATACATCGCTGTGAAAAAATAGTTCCTGATTTTGATAACACAATGCCCCGAAGCGGATTCTGAACGCTTCGGGGCAAAACTTATATATAGTTAAGGTTAATTTTCCTTATCCTCGGCTGCGAACTGGCTTTCATGTCTTGTGAAGAAGTCGGTTCTCGGAGGGAGGAATTTCAGCTTATGTGAAGTGCCGGTGAAGTAAGTAAGTGGTTCGAGGATAGTGTCCCACGACCAGATACGCTCGTCAACCTGCAAGTAATCCCTCAGCTTTTCAGTACCGAAAGGAGCCATAGGGTGAAGAAGCACACCGGTGATACGGATGATATAGAAGAGATTTGCGAGAGACTGTCTGAGCTGTTCCTTGTCCTCATATTCGCCGTTAAGAGCCTTAGCCATGTACTTACTTCCGTTGCGGATGTAGCTGTCGAGGACATAAGTACACTGGTGGAACGAGAACTTCGACATATGTCTTTCGTATTCAAGCACAGCCTTTTTGGCATCGGCAACGAACTGCTCTTCGGGAGCGTTATCTGGCATAATGCCGTCAGACCGTCCTTAACTACCGGATCGGCATCTTCGGGCTTTGCATCTGGATTGTATGGCTTAGGCATGAAGCTTACCGAGCGTTGTCCGAGACCGAGACCGAGCCAGTGCATACGAAGCTGCTCAGGAGTATAGTGATCGAGGAGATCATCAGCCATAGGCGGCTTTACTGCGCCTGAGCTTGAAGCTTTCTTGTCGAGGAAGAGTATGTGGTGGTTAGCCACGATGACAGGCATCTGGAGTTCGCCGTCAGCCGGAGAAGCGGTCTTTTCGGAGGCTTCCTGCTGAGCCATCCACATAGCAGGTTCAGCGATGCCGTAGAAGTAGATGTTGTCCTGACCGATGAACTGATAAACGGTAGAATCGGTACTGCACCAGTATTTCTTCCAGTCCTCGCGGTCAGCGCCGATCTTTTCAAGGTAGGTCTGAGTGAATGAGATCGGAGCCCAGAGGGATTCCGGCCATACCCAGACTGTAAGACCTTCCTCGCCATCCATAACAGGTGCGGGTACGCCCCATTCGATGTTTCCGGTGAGACGGAACGGAACAAGTGTCTTACCGGTACGGTAGCGGATGCCGTTCTCAGTGAGTATGCGGCAGGCTTTATCGCAGTCGGAGAGAGCTGTGAACTGTATAGTGAATGAAGGCTTCTTAGGCTCTTCAAGGTATTCATGAGCTGGCATTGACGCTGCGAGCTCTTTGTATTTCTCCTCAAATTCGCGCTTGACGTAGATCACCGGCGGCTTGAGGAATTCGTCGATAGTTTTCCATACGACCGGACGGATGTCCTTGCGCTTTTTGAGTTCCTCCACCCAATCCTTCATGAGCTGTTCGTAATCGCGCAGTTTGAAATACCAGTTTGTGACAGGCTTCATTGAAGGAGTCTCGCCGGTGAGTGTACTTACCGGATTTATGAGGTTCTCAGGCATATACTGGTGACCGAGGTCGCACTCATCAGCGTAGCCCTTTTCAGAGGTACAGCCTTCGACCGGACATTTTCCGATGACCTGTCTGCCATTGAGGAACATACCGGCTTTCTCGTCGTAGAACTGCATTGTGGTGATCTTATTGAGCTGACCTTTATTGTAAAGTGAGCGGATGAACCAGTCAGTGACCTCAGCGTGTATCTCCTTTGAGCGTCCGAGACCTGATGCAGCGAAGAGATTCGGGGAGATGCCGTAAGCATCGAGAGTAGCCTGCTGTTTATCGTGGTTGCGCTGAACGAAGTCTTCAAGTGAGCCCTCAAATTCGCCCTTCTCGACCTTTACGCGCCAGCCCTCAGCGATAGGTGAGCCGTAGCAGTCAGTACCGCCGACGAAGATAACGTTGTCCTTGCCGATGCGGTCGCGCATGAATCTTGCGAAAGTGTCAGCGAAAACGAACATACCGCCGACGTGACCAAAGTGGAGTTCCTTGTTTCCGTATGGCATACCGCCGGTGATGACTGCTCTCTTCGGGAAAACAGGACGTGGTATCTCAAACGGTTTTCCGTTATTGCCTTCTTTATTCTTAGACATTATATAACCTTCTTTAATGTTGATTTAGCTTTATCAAGCCCATTTTTCGAGACGTGCGATAACGATGTCCCTGCCGAGAACGTGGCTGACCTCGTGAATATCAGGAGCGTTTGCATGACCTGTGAGTGCAATACGGAGCATATTTGTAATATGTACGATACTGCCCTTGAACTGATCCGGATTCTTTTTGAAGTCCTTTGGCTTTACGGCAAATCCGAGTTCCTCAGTGATAGCCTTTACCTTGTCGAACCATACAGACTGCTCGTCATCGTGGGAATATGTTTCGAGGTACTTGGTGAAGAAGAGCTTTCTTGTAGCCTCGTCACATTCAGCCGGCATATCATCGCATACCTTGAAAGTTTCATCGTAGTAGAAGCTCATGAAGTCGCAGGACTGCTTCCATGTTTCGAGGTCCTTACGCGGCTTTGCAGCGTTTCTGCCGACATTGAGGGCGGCAAGTGTACGCTCCGGATACTTTCTGATAAGTGCAGCGAAGTCCTTATTGTACTCATCGCACCATGCGAGCCATGAATCGCGTATTTTTTCAGCGGACATCCTTCCTATAACGTTCTTGGAGATGTCCCTGAGCTTATCGAGGTCAACGAGAGCGCCTGAAATGGACATTTTCGAGAGCGAGTAAGGGAAGTCTCTGTAATCTGCATCCTGATCTGCAAGACGCCATTCCTCATAGTTTGAGTTGAGGATAGTGAGGAGGAATTCCCAGATAGCGTCCGGACTGATGCCTTCCTGCTGGTAGTAGGAGAGAGCGAGCTCAGGATCTTTTCTCTTTGAGAGCTTGCGCTTGCCGCCGGTTTCCTCGTCGATCTTCATGAGGGTAGCGGTATGGCAGTAGATCGGCTGATCCCAGCCGAGGACGTTAAAGAGCTCAACGTGCATCGGAAGTGAGGAGAGCCATTCTTCACCGCGGATAACATGAGTTGAACGCATGAGATGATCGTCTATAACGTGGGCGAAGTGATAGGTCGGGATGCCATCGCTTTTGAGGAGAACGAAGTCCATATTGTTGCGGGGCATTTCGACTTTGCCGCGGATAGCATCGTTTACTGAAATATATTCATCTGTCTCTGTACCTCTGAAACGGAGCACCCATTCCTTGCCTTCTGTGATGAATTTCTGTACATCTTCGATAGCAAGATCACGGTATTTTGCATATTTTCCGTAGATACCCGGGTTTTCCTTTGCAGCGGTCTGCTGTTCACGGATAGCGTCGATCTCCTCAGCAGTCATGAAGCATGGGTAAGCCAGACCGCGCTGAACGAGATGCTTTGCGAATACATGATAGATGTCCTTACGCTGTCTCTGACGGTAAGGACCGTAAGCGCCGTTATCGCCGTCGGTAACAGCACCCTCATCGAAGTGAACGCCGAAATAATTCATAGCGTTGATGACTGTCTCGACAGCGCCCTCGACCTCACGCTTATTGTCGGTATCCTCGATACGGAGATAGAACACGCCGCCGGACTGGTGAGCGATCCTTTCACCGATGAGGGCATTATATAAATTGCCGAGATGAACGAATCCTGTCGGGCTCGGACCGATACGTGTAACGCAGGCACCTTCGGGGAGATCCCTCTGCGGGAAGCGTTTTTCCATATCGTCCGGAGAATCGGTAACATCCGGGAAGAGTATTTCTGCAAGTCTGTTGTAGTCCATAAACACACACCTTTTAGATCAAAGTATTACATTTCATTATAACACAACGCAAATGCTTTGTCAATATTTCAGCTATACGCCTGAGCGCATGAACATGACGGGTTGACATTGCCGCGAAAAAGAAGTATAATGAATGTAACTCTTGAAGCGGAATGAGGGAATAATATGGATAACAGGAAGTCTATCGCTATTGTGCTTGCATTCGTAGCAGCTGTGCTGGTAATGCTTGCAGGAAAATCGTGCGCGGAAAGCATACATAAGTCCAACACAAAGAACAGCGGCGGAAATAACAATTATACCGCCGATGTCAGTGTAACGACCGGTACGAAAAGCCAGACCGTGACATATGATCTGGAACAGGAAGAAGTGCCTCAGGTCGAATATGTCACCGACATCCTCGGAAGAGTTCTCGAAACAGTTCCGCAGACTCAGACTGCTCCGCCGGAAACCGATCCGCCTGTTGAGTATATTACCGATATTCTCGGAAGAGTTGAGGGTACAGTAGGTCACGAAAAGCAGAACCATACAGAATATGTTACTGACATCCTCGGAAGAGTTGTCGGCGTTGAGGAGAATACCGTTCAGGCAGCAGAGGGCGATACACAGGCTGCGACACAGGAGGACTTAAATCCGCTTGAAAAGTATTACAAGGAACATCCTGAGGAAGCACCGACTGCTGCGAAGAAGGTAAAAAGGCAAGACGGCGGACAGCCTGAAACTGCTCCG
>ONAI01000058.1 GCA_900315755.1 uncultured Ruminococcus sp. | reverse complement strand
AAGTGCCAAAGCCTGATTTTTAGAAAAAAGAAAACCCACAAACGGCTATTTTAAGCCATCTGTGGGATTGCGTAATGGTGACCCGTACGGGAATTGAACTGACCGAAAGGCTTCTGCCAGTTTTGAGTATTGTGCGAAAACCGCCGAAAAATAGCCTGATTTAAGAGCTTGGTTTCGAGTGGCTTTTAGTAATTTCAAGTGGTTTTTAGTAACAATATGTGGCAAACAAGTGGCTGAATTGGCGGAGATGGCCGAAACAAGGCACCGAAGTTCCTTCCGAGTGGTTTTGAAATAGCATCGGATATAGTTACTTTGATACAAGCCATTCGCCGGATTTGGTTGAACCCCTACAAAATATTTTTCCCTCTCACTGGAGTTTTTCAAGGCAATATCTGATTGTTTATTAGCTGACATCGAGCAACTCTGCGAGCGTTTTCCGCTTCGGATGGGCAATGTCTTACGTGAATAGATGACATTGCCTATATTCTTATATACCTCGTCAATTTTACTTTGAAGGAATCATTTACGCTTGCCCTCTGCACAATTATTTCGATTCTCCTGATCTTGTTGGAATCTACTTGACTTCTCCATCAAAACCATGTATAATAAAACATAGTAACATTATAGACTTACTATGTTATGACGGTGGAGTATTTTAAACTAATTTTTAAGAACGGAGGAAAAAATGAATTTCAAGGTAGAAAAAGCAGTCCTCGACAGTGGAGTAAAAATAGTCTTTGCCGTAATCGAGGGCATTGACAATCAAAGAAATGACGAGGTGTGGCATGCGTACCGCACAAAGCGTATTGCAGAGCTTTACGAGGAATATAAGGGCTTGGACATTCATACTGACCCCGTCCTTGAGGGCTTCAATATCCTGCATGACAACGTGGGAGTCAAGCGAAGAAAGAATATCCCCGCAAGCGAAAATCTCATCAAGCTGCTGGTCAAACGGCAGGAGGTTTTTTACATCAATCAGGCGGTGGATATCTACAACCTCATCTCGCTGGAGAGCAAGCTGGCACTTGGAGCGCATAATATCGACAAGACAGACGGTGACGTGACACTGCGTTTTACCGACGGCACCGAGCGCTATGTTCCTCTCGGTCAGAACGAGCCGACCCCAGTTGCACCTCACGAATACTGCTACTGCGATGATTCAAATGAGGTACTCTGCCGTCTGGAGATAAGGCAGGTGAATAAGACCGCCGTTGACGAAAATGCCACGAACATCTTCTACATCGTTCAGGGAAACGCCGAAACACCTGATGAGCTTCTGACCGAAACCGCACAGAGAATAATTAACACTACGACAAGATACTGCGGCGGCACGGGACATATAGTTGTCCCAGAGGTCGTTTTATAAGAACTGCATAATACAGTGAAATGTGAAAATAAGAACCTGTCCTCATAGGGATTCATGCACCTATATACCGTTCCGCACAAGTCCGATCAGGCATTATGGAGCATATCATTATCAGACCCTCTTATATTTATTATCACAGTATTATTATACCACGATAAGGAAAATAAATCATTATTCTTATCGCTGTGAAAATATTATACTTCGGTTATATAGACAAATCATTTCAATAATGATATAATATAGTTATTGATAATAGTATAAAAAAGGCGATGATATCCATGAATATACTTCACATGAAATATGCTGTTGAGGTGGCAGAAACAGGGTCAATAAACAAAGCGTCGGAAATCCTCCTCGTTGCACAGCCAAACCTTAGCCGTTCAATAAAGGAGCTTGAAGCTGATCTTGGTATTACCATTTTTGAACGAACCCGCAAGGGTATGACACTGACTCTGGAGGGATCAGAGTTTATTGGCTATGCAAGGCGCATACTCGATCAAATAAGCGATGTCGAGAATATGTACAGGGAAAGAACTGTTCAAAAACAGAAATTCTCTGTCTGTACGCCGAGAGCTACCTATATCTCAGATGCATTTGTCAATTTCTCGAAATATATCGGTAAAATACCTGCCGAGGTGTTTTACAAGGAAACTAACTCATTCCAGACGATAAAAAATGTTGCCTCGTCTGACTATAAACTCGGGATAGTGCGCTATGCCGCTAATTTTGACAAGTATTTCAAGTCTATGTTTGAGGAAAAAGGATTGCACTGTGAGCTGGTATCCGAATTCAGTTATAAGCTGATAATGAGCAGAAATAATCAGCTCGCTGATCTTGCAGAAATACACTATTCCGACCTGACTGATTACATCGAGATAGCTCATGCAGACCCATATGTGCCGTCACTTCCGCTGGCAGAGGTCATGCGTACCGAGCTCCCCGAAAATATTACGAGAAGAATTTTTGTATTTGAGCGTGGAAGCCAATTTGAACTCCTTTCAGAAAATGATGAGACTTATATGTGGGTGTCACCTGTTCCTAACGGCATACTTGAACGCTATGAACTTGTACAGCGTTCTTGTCCTGACAATATGAAAATACATAAGGATATGCTTATTTACCGCAAGGACTATATGCTGACAGAGCTTGACAAAAAATTTATCACTGAGCTTTGCAATTCAAAAAGAAAATATCTGTGAATTACCGGAGGGAATTTCCCTCCGGTTTTTTACTGTCTGAATAATTCGGTAGCTTATATATCGATAAAGATAACACTGATATACTTTTTTAGTTATTCCCAAGCTATCATTCTCTTGTTATAATGTTATTGGAGGGAAAAGGTGATGTTTTATGAAAAAACTTTCTGTTGGACGAGCTACACTTGGCAGACTTCCGCTATATCTTCAATACATTATGTCGATAAGCAAGGATACCCCGAATATTTCTGCAACTGCTATTGCCGAAGCGCTTGATCTCGGTGAAGTTCAGGTAAGAAAAGACCTGGGACAGGTCTGTGGGACCGGAAAGCCAAAAACAGGCTATGTCACAGCCGAGCTTATCAGACAGCTTGAGGAATATCTTGGATATAAAAAACTGAGTCACGGTATAATCGTCGGTGCGGGACAGCTCGGAACAGCTCTGCTCAATCATGATGGTTTTCAAAGATTCGGACTTGATATTATAGCCGCTTTTGATAAGAAAGCGGATACTGTCATCAAACTAAAAAGCGGTAAGGTAGTATATCCTATGGAACAGCTTACTGATTTTTGCAGACTTTATGATATACATATAGGCATTATTACCGTTCCGGAGGAAGCAGCACAAGAGGTATGCGATATCCTGATAAAAAACCAGATAAAAGCTATCTGGAACTTCGCACGCTGCACTCTTGTTATTCCGAATGATGTAATAGTCAGAAACGAGGACCTCGCTCTGTCGCTTGCTCATCTGAACAAGCTGATTTCTAAAATGGACGAAAGAAGTGAGAGCAATTGAACCTTGACAGAATAATTGCTGTAAGGAATACAAAGACGCTATACCGTGACGGCAGCAGGTGCATAAAAGTTTTTTCTTCATCTTATACAGACTCCGATGTGATAGGAGAAGCTTTCAATCAGGCATCGGCTTTGTCAGCAGGACTGAATGTACCCAAACTTTATGAAGTATCAGAAAAAAATGGCAGATGGACGATGATCTCTGAATTTATCAAAGGGAAAACACTGGCTGAGCTGATAGCAGAATTTCCTGAAAAGCTGGACGAATATCTTGCGGTATTCATAGAGGTGCAGAATACCATAAATAACTCAACTTGTCCGCCGCTCAGAAGTATAGCTGATGTGTTGAGCAGCGGTATTGAAAAATGTGACCTGACGGCACTTGATAAATTTGTACTCAGGTCACAGATCCAACTTTTGCCCTGCGGCAATAAATTCCTGCACGGTGATCTTGAACCCTCAAATATCATTATCGGCCGGAACGGCACACCGTACATACTTGATTGGTCACAGGCGGCTCAGGGCGATATATCTGCCGATATTGCTATATCATACGTGAGCTTTATGGCTGATAATGAAGCGGAGCTAGCCAAAATGTATCTTGAAAAGGCTCGCTCCGTAGCAGGTACTGATATTGATACGGTGATGCAGTGGCTTCCCGCTGTTGCCGCAACCATGTCAGTAAATTCATTCGGAAGCAAGAGAGAGTATTTATTGAAATATGCTGATAATGCGATAAATCGAAAGGGTGATAACAAATGAAGGTAACTATATGTATCGGCTCATCGTGTCATATAAAGGGGGCGCGCAGTGTTGTTGAACAGCTTCAGGAGCTTGTCTCACAAAACCATTTAGATGATAAAGTTGAGCTCTGCGGCAGCTTCTGTATGGGAAAATGTCAGCAGGGAGTCTGTATTACCGTTGATAACGAGTTTTATTCAGTTTCACCGGAAAATGTCAAGGACTTCTTTAATGAGCACATCGCTGCCTGCACTGCGGAGGTTATATAATGCAGAACAGTCTTACTCTGAAAAAATCAAACTGCAAGAACTGCTATAAATGTATAAGACACTGCCCTGTCAAATCTATACGCTTCTCAGGCAATCAGGCACATATTATCAACGAGGAATGTATCCTCTGCGGACAGTGTTTTGTAGTCTGTCCGCAGAACGCAAAGGAAATAACCGACAGTACGGAGAAGGTCAGAGTCCTGCTGATGAGCGGCGATCCCGTTGTGGTCAGCCTTGCGCCTTCGTTTATTGCAAACTATGACGGCATAGGGATAGATGCAATGCGCAGCGGACTGCAAAAGCTCGGATTTTATGATGTTGAGGAAACCGCACTTGGAGCAACAATGGTAAAAACCGAGTACGAAAGGCTGCTCCATGAGGAAAAGCGAGATATTGTCATCTCATCATGCTGCCATTCGATAAATCTGCTGATACAGAAACATTTTCAAAATGAATTGCCGCATCTTGCTGATGTTCTCACTCCAATGCAGGCGCATTGTGTTGATATAAAAAGGCGTATCCCTAATGCCAAAACCGTTTTCATTGGTCCGTGCGTATCCAAAAAGGATGAAGTGGAATACAGCGGCGGAGCGGTAGATGCTGTCCTTACCTTTGAGGAACTGACAAATTGGCTCAGTGACGAAAATATTGAGCTTGAAAAAAATGTCGTACAGAATAACGAGAGCCGTGCAAGACTATTTCCTACAACAGGCGGCATACTCAAAACAATGGCTCAGAACGAGCCTGACTATACATATATGGCTGTTGACGGAGTGGAAAACTGTATAAGTGTATTAAAAGATATTGAACGAGGAAATGTTCATAAATGCTTTATCGAAATGTCTGCTTGTACAGGAAGCTGTGTTGGCGGTCCAGTCATGGAGAAATATCACCGCAGTCCTGTAAAAGACTATATGGCTGTGGCAAAATTTGCAGGCAAAAATGATTTTTCTGTCATTCAGCCTACAGCAGAAGAAATGAGAAAGAGATTCTCGTATATCAGAAATAACTCTAAGGTCCCCGATGAGCATGAAATTACCAAAATACTTCAGCAAATGGGCAAATTCCGCAAGGAGCAGGAGCTTAACTGCGGAAGCTGCGGCTATGATACCTGCCGTGAAAAGGCGATAGCAATATATCAGGGAAAAGCAGAAATTTCGATGTGCCTGCCGTATCTGAAAGATAAGGCGGAGAGCTTTTCGGATACGATCGCACGAAACTCACCTAATGGGCTTGTTGTCCTGAATGATATGCTGGAGGTACAGCAGATCAACAAAGCTGCGCTCAGGATAATGAATCTCCGCTCGGCAAGCGATATAATGGGCGATCAGGTTGTGCGTATACTTGATCCTGTGCCGTTTCTTGAGGTACAAAGCTCCGGAAAAGGAATTTACAATAATCGGACATATCTTGCTGATTATAAACGATATGTAGACCAGACGATAGTGCTTGACCCGGAAAGCCGAATGCTTATCTGTATAATGAGAGATGTTACAGACGAAGAAAGTGCCCGTGAAAAAAAGGAAGCCATAAGCCGTCAGACTGTAGAGGTCGCTGATAAAGTTGTAGAGAAGCAGATGAGGATAGTTCAGGAAATAGCATCTCTGCTTGGTGAAACTGCCGCCGAAACAAAAATAGCACTGGCGAAGCTGAAGGAGTCTATAACGAATGAATGAGCTTTGTGCAGATATTGGATATAAAAGCATAAATCACTACGGTGAACAGCTCTGCGGCGACCATGTCGATATTGTAAAGCAGGACGACGGCTCTTGCGTCGTTGTACTTGCAGACGGTCTCGGAAGCGGAGTAAAGGCAAGTATACTTTCGACTCTGACTTCAAAAATAATCTCTACGATGATAGCAGAAAATCTTCCCATTGAGGACTGTGTTTCCACCATTGCGGCAACTCTTCCCGTTGACAGCAAAAGAGGAGTAGCGTATTCCACATTTACTATAATCCACTTGAAGAAAAACGGAAGTGCAGAGCTTATACAATTTGACAACCCTCATGTCATACTTATAAGGAATGGCGATTCGACGGAATATCCAAAGACTGAACTTAATATTGACGGAAAGAAAATTTATAGATCTGACATTGTACTGAAAGAAAATGATGTTTTTATCGCAATGAGTGACGGCTGTCCTCATGCAGGGATAGGTACTGCTTATAATTTCGGTTGGCGGCGTGAGGACATAGCACAATACATGGAGGGGCTTGTATCGGTAGGATATACGGCGAAAACGCTTTCGACCATGCTGATAAATGAATGCTACACACTCTACGGAGAAAAGCCCGGCGACGATGCGACCTCATGTGTTATAAAAATAAGAAAACGTGAGCCAATGAACATTCTGTTCGGTCCGCCTGCAAACAGAGATGACTGCGACAGAATGATGAGCCTTTTTTTCTCAAAGGAGGGGAAGCATATTATATGCGGCGGAACAACTTCATCTATCGCTGCCAAATGGCTCAAAAAGCCTCTTAAAACTAATCTCTCATTTGAACGCAGCGATATTCCTCCAACTGCCGAGATCGAGGGGATCGACCTTGTTACCGAGGGAGTCATAACGCTGAACAGGGTCATCGAATATGCGAAGGATCACATAGCTGAGAACAAGCTGTATGAAGAATGGGAATACTACAATAACGGAGCTGCACTTATAAGCCGTATGCTCTTTGAAGAAGCGACAGATATAAATTTTTATGTTGGAAAAGCTATAAACCCGGCTCATCAGCACATGGACTTACCTATTAATTACAGTATCAAGATGAAGATAGTTCAGGAGCTTACGGAGTGTCTGAAGAAAATGGGAAAAAGCATAAAGGTGAGCTATTTCTGATGGAGGATATTATCTATGTTTAATATAAGGGCACTTATGAATGCTATGGAAATATACAGACTCGGCTCGGTCAAAAAGGCAGCTGATAAGCTGTATATCGGACAGCCAAATCTCAGCCGTCAGTTGATAGATCTTGAGGACGAGCTTGGAGTTACACTTTTTGAACGCTCCTCAAAAGGAATGACAGCTACTCCAGAAGGTGAAATTATATTTGAATATGCGGACAAGCTGTTCCGTCAGGCTGAAATGATCGAGGATTATTGTAAGGCTGTAAGTAAAAAAGTACGCAGCTTTTCACTTGCCACTTTGAGCGCAGATTACATTACTGAGGCGTTTTCGAGCTTTTCCGAGCGTGTCGGCTCAGAGACTTCAATAGAACTTTATTTTAACGAAGCTAATACAGAGCAGATAATAAACAGTATACTATGTAATCAGTACAGGCTTGGCATAATTCGCTACGATAAAGCATATGACAGCTATTTCAGGAAGTTTTTTGAAGAAAAGAATATATCGTTTGAACTTCTTAATGATCCGCCATGTGTTATAGCAGTGAGTAATAAGGATGTGCTCTCTGTACCTGAACGTGTATCTGTGCAGCAACTTGGAATGTATTCGTATACTGAGGTAAAATACAATGATCCATTTGTGCCGTTTGCATCTGATACTCAGGTTCGGACAGAAACACCGGAATCAAAGGAACGGGTTATATACGTCAGCAGCAGAATATCGCAGATCGAGCTTGTTGCCCGAAACACAAGAGCATATATGATAACAGCACCATTGACAGATAAACAGCTTGAAAAATACGGACTTATCCAATTGGAAATATCCGACTCGGAACGAGAATACAGGGACGTATTTATTCACAGCAGCAGCTATGCTCTCACAAAAACGGATAATATGTTTCTCGATGAGCTCATGAGATCAAAAAGGAAATACAGGCAAGGAGTTTTACTATGAACAAGATAACCATTATCGGAACAGGAAGCGTTGGCTCAACTATTGCATACGCTCTTTCATTACTCGGAACGGCCTCCGAGATAGTTATGATAGACATAAACAACGAAAAGGCACTGGGAGAGGCGCTTGACATAAGACAAGGCTCACCCTTTTGTAGTCCCTTTACTGTGTATGCAGGCAGCTATGAGGATGCTGTCGGCTCAGATATAGTAATAATCACATCGGGTATTGCGAGAAAACCGGGACAGTCAAGACTGGAGCTGGCGCAGACTAATGTAAATGTTCTCAAAAGCATTATCCCGAATATCACAAGATATGCGGGAGAAACAAATTATCTCATTGTCAGCAATCCTGTGGACGTTATGACATACGTTTTCTGCAAGTGCTCGGGGATCCCTGATAACAAGATAATCGGATCGGGAACTATTCTTGATACCTCAAGGCTGCGCACCCGCATATCTGAATATTACAAGATAAATCAAAGCAACGTACACGCATATGTTCTGGGAGAACACGGCGACTCCTCTTTTATACCGTGGTCGATAGCTAATATTTCCAATATTCCTATCAGCAGGTATCATGATTCTCTGCTGCGTTCAGACAACATTGCGCCGCAATTTGATTTCAGCGAGGTGGAGGAGTACGTCCGCAAATCAGGTGCAAGCGTTATAGAGCGCAAGGGAGCGACCTTCTACGCTGTATCCACATCTGTCTGTTACATATGCAAATGCTTGCTGACAGGTATTGATACCACCATGACCGTCTCAACAATGCTTCACGGTGAATACGGTCTGAAGGATATATGTCTCAGCATACTGAATATCATCGGCAACAACGGTGTGCAGAACAAGATAATGCTGCCCCTTACAGAAAGCGAGATAACTGCTCTGCACAACAGCGCGGACTGTGTAAGGAATGTCATCAACAGCATTAAGATATAAGCATTGTATATTGTCTGATGTGATATAACGGATATACTTTTTTGATTATTCCTGATTATGTGTAATCGTGATAAAATAATTATAGCCATTGGGATACATTTATAAATTAATATATAAAAAGGAGGAAATTTTATGGCACGTTTTACACTTCCCCGCGATATTTATCACGGAAAGGGAGCACTTGAAGCTCTTAAAACATTCAAGGGAACAAAGGCTGTTATCTGTGTTGGAGGAGGCTCTATGAAACGCTTTGGCTTTCTTGACAAGGCTGAGGCGTATCTGAAAGAAGCAGGCATGGAGGTTCATATCTTCGACGGTATCGAGCCTGACCCATCTGTTGAGACAGTAATGAGGGGCGCAGATTTCATGCTTGAATTCCAGCCCGACTGGATAGTTGCGATCGGAGGAGGTTCACCTATCGATGCTGCAAAGGCAATGTGGATAAAATATGAGTATCCTGACTGCACCTTTGAGGATATGTGCAAGGTATTCGGTATACCGGAGCTTCGCAAAAAAGCGCATTTCTGTGCAGTGTCCTCTACCTCCGGAACTGCTACTGAGGTAACTGCATTCTCTATCATCACTGACTACAGCAAGGGGATCAAGTATCCTATCGCAGATTTCGAGATAACCCCCGATGTTGCTATCGTTGACCCGGAGCTTGCTGAGACCATGCCGCAGAAGCTTGTGGCCCACACCGGAATGGACGCTATGACTCACGCTGTTGAAGCTTATGTTTCTACTGCTAACTCTGATTATACCGATCCGCTGGCTATCCACGCAATTGAGATGATAATGAACGATCTCGTTCCCTCATACAACGGAGATATGGCTGCCCGTGACCGTATGCACAACGCACAGTGCCTGGCAGGTATGTCATTCTCAAATGCTCTGCTTGGTATCGTTCACTCTATGGCTCACAAGACAGGTGCTGCATTTGCGGATTACGGCGCACATATTATCCACGGTGCTGCAAATGCTATGTATCTGCCTAAGGTCATCGCTTTCAACGCAAAGGACGAAACTGCCAAGAAACGTTACGGAGTGATTGTTGACTATATGGGAATAGCTCCTAAGACGGACTCTGATGACGAAAAAGTGGCTGCTCTCATTACATATCTTCGCAAGATGAACGACGACCTTAACATTCCCCACTGTATAAAGAATTACGGTGCGGACAGCTATCCCACAGAGCAGGGCTTCGTTCCTGAGGAGGTATTCCTTGAAAGGCTCCATGATATTGCAGTAAATGCTATCGGCGATGCCTGCACAGGCTCTAACCCGAGACAGCCATCAGTTGAGGAAATGGAGAAGCTCCTCAAGTGCTGCTACTACGATACAGATGTAGACTTCTGATCTACATTAGTATAAACCTTCACGAGCGATTAGCCCGACGGCTTCCATACACGTCGGGCTGATCGACAAATAAACGATGTATAGTCAATTAACAATCATAAAAGATCGGAGAATAATCAAGTGTATAAGCTCGTTACAAAAAAGCGCCTGAATCCCACAGTCACGCAAATGGAGATAGAAGCTCCGCTGGTCGCAGCAAGCCTTGATTTCTTACGCAATGACGTACCTCCTATTGCTCACATTGAAGGTGTTGACCTTGTGACCGAGGGAGTTATAACCGTAAATAAGGTACTTGAATATGCTAATGATTATATTGGTGAAAATAAGTTTTACGAGGAATGGAATTTCCAGCGTGACGGGGCTTCACTGATAAGCAGACTTCTTTTTGAGGAAGCGACAGATATTAACTTCTATGTTGGAAGAGCAGTAAATCCTGCACATCAAAATCCTGATCTGCCAATAAATTTTTCAATAAAGATGAATCTTGTTAATGAGCTTTCAAATTCATTAAGGCAAATGGGTAAGAGAATAAAGGTGAGTTATTTTTAGAGGTGAAATATGAAAAACCAAAGAGTTTTTGATACTAAAGTGCAGTATCTGAAATATAAGGTCTTGCGTGAGGTGGCTCGTCAGGCATGGTATGACACTCTTCTTGAAAATGTGCTCGATATCCCCAAAATAATAGTTCCCGGAAAGGTTCCGACAATGCGCTGCTGCGTTTATAAGGAACGCGCGATACTCGCAGAGAGAGTAAAGCTCGCAATGGGCGGAAGTAAGGATAATCCCAATGTGATCGAAGTTATTGACATAGCCTGTGATGAATGTCCCGCAGCAGGATATGAGGTGACTGATTCATGCAGAGGCTGTTTGGCACACCGCTGCGAGGAAGCCTGTCCAAAAGAAGCTATATCCTTTGATCATAACCATGTGGCACGTATTGACAAAAGCAAATGCATTGAGTGCGGACGCTGTTCAAAGGTTTGCCCGTATTCAGCGATTGCGAACAGAAAGCGTCCATGTCAGAATGCCTGTAAGATAAACGCTATAACGATAAATGAAGATCAGGCTGCCGCTATTGATAATGAAAAATGCATATCCTGCGGAGCTTGTGTTTATCAGTGCCCGTTTGGGGCTATAATGGACAAGTCCTTTATTCTGGATGTGATAGACCTCATCAAAAAGAGCCGTCAAGGAAAAGACTACAGACTTTATGCTGTGGTCGCTCCCTCAATATCAAGCCAGTTCTCCTATGCCAAGCTGGGGCAGGTAATAAGCGGATTAAAGCTGCTGGGATTCCATACGGTGGTAGAGGCAGCTCTGGGTGCTGATATGGTGGCTTATGAGGAGTCAAAAGAGCTTGCTGAAAAGGGCTTTTTGACGAGTTCTTGTTGTCCTGCTTTTGTTTCTTATGTAAAATCGGCATTTCCTGAACTGAGTGAACATATATCACACAACCTTTCCCCGATGGCTACGATCGCAAAATACATAAAAGACACAGACGATAATGCAAAGATAATTTTTATCGGTCCGTGTACAGCAAAAAAAGCTGAGGTACAGCTGGAATCAGTAAGTCCCTATGTTGATGCTGCACTTACTTTTGAAGAGCTTCAGGCTTTGTTTGACAGCAGAGATATAGACATAACAACACTTGAGGAAGATGTGCTTGACAATGCTTCTTACTACGGCAGGATATTTGCCCGCAGCGGAGGACTCAGCGATGCCGTTGCTGAGGGTATCAAGGAACGCAAATTAGAATTTGAAGTAAAGGCCTGCGCCTGTGACGGGATAGAGCAATGCAAGGCAGCACTAATGAAAAAGAAGCATAATGCTTTGTCGGAAAACTTCATTGAAGGCATGGCATGTGTCGGCGGATGTATCGGCGGAGCAGGCTGCCTCACTCACGGTGAAAAAAATAAAGCACAGGTGGATATTTACGGCAGACAGGCTATGGAGAAAACAATAACAGATGCAGTGTCGCTGCTGAGACTGTAATAAAAATATATTTGAACGGTTTGTACTCGACTTTGGTCATTATTATGCGCTGACTTTGATCGTTCCTATGTTTCATCTGATACCATAAAATAAAACGCAACTGGTTATATGCAAATATGACCAGTTTTGCTATAATAAGAAAAAACAGAAATGACTGATATAATCACAGCATAAGGAAAGGGCTATGTCCTCCGTATAGCCCTTTTTCATCGTTTTTTGCTGTATGTCCTATGCTTTTACTAATATGACCTTACTATCCTTTCATGCTCATTGTTCTGCACTTGTCCCGGATAGTCCTTTCAAGCTCTCTGGACGCAATGCTCAAAGCATATTCGTTATTCTTTATCAGACAAATATATCGTGTCGGCATATTCTCCTTGATCTTCAGACGGCAGATATTATCAGCATTCCCGTCAAGAAACGGCTCAGGCACAAATCCGATGCCAAGACCGTTCTGCACCATATGACCTTGTAGAGGTAATGGCTTGCAGAGGCGGTTGTATCAGCGGTGCAGGACAGCCCTATATCTCACACAGACACCGCATAAAGCGTGGAGAAGGTCTGTACCGCTCCGACAGGGAAAGTGCGATAAAATGTTCACAAGATAATTTTGTTACAAGTGAGCTTTACAGTACCGTTCTCAAGGATAGTGTTCATCATCTGTTGCACGTTCAATATAAGAACAGCTGAACTATCAGGTTATCCGACTATATGGCGGCTGGGAGTATACTATCAATCTATCCGATGAACAACCTCCCTGAACTCTTCTTCCGACATCTCTCCTGACATGAAAGACATCTTTGCAGTATGAAGCTCCCTGAGCCAGTCGGCATAATCGTTATAGGACAAGTCCTTACCCTGTTTTTCATCACCGAGCTTTAGTTCGTACCGCTCCACCCGCCGGTAATTGCGATTGATAGCTCGGTCATAGTCAGCCAGCAGCTCGCTGTGCTGAAGTCTGAATTTATATATTTGCTGCGGACCTATCTGCTTACAGGTGCGTCCGTCATCAGTCCTGACCCGATCACAGTATCGGGTCTTTTTCTTTGTCTTGGGTTTGAAGAAGTGTCCGCAGTAGTCGCACTGACTGAAGCTCGTGTCGAACTCCATTGCGTGGAGAAAGATGTACCATATATAGTCAGGCAGATTGTCAAAGCGGTAACCTCTGCTGTATGGCAGCTTAGGTCTTGTCATCTGAAACATTTC
>ONAI01000091.1 GCA_900315755.1 uncultured Ruminococcus sp. | reverse complement strand
TATATATGTAATGTTTTTAAGATAACAGTTTTACGATATGTTATCGGATAGACTTTTTATGTTTAGGGTGGAAAAATGTCTGGTTCTATAAGAAAAAGTATCGTGATCTGCGCGGCGGTGATATTGACTCTCTTTGTTTTCGTAAGCTTTGCTGTGTCGTATACCTGTGTCCGCTATACAGGCGACAAATACCGCGAGTCCGTTGCGAATTCTGCACTTGATTACGCCGAAACAGTCATAGACGCTGAAAAGGCTAAGGAAATATTCCTCACAAGAGATCTTTCAGACTACTATTTCAGTGTTCAGGGGAAGATCAAGGACTATAAGGCTGACAACGCTGATGCTATCAAGAGGATCTCATTAGTAAACTTCAATAACTCCGGCGGAAGCTATATTTACGATTCAGAGGGAGCTGCGCTCGGAACACGGCTCGAATACGATGATTATACGTCCTCGGCAAAGGCAGAGCTTATCAACGGCAGAAATTCTATCGTTCATAAGGAGCTGAACTTATACACTGCCTACCGTCCTGTGAGAACGGTCGATGACAGCCTTTGCGGTTACATAATAGTGGAGCTTAACAAGCCGTATGAGTTGAGATACTTCCGGCTGCTTGTGGCTGCTTTTGCGGCGATGTTCGTTATGAGCATATTGCTCCTGCTCATATTTGTGGTATTCCTGAACAGTAAGATACTGCGTCCTATCAGGAAAATGGCTGACTATGCGCTGTTCCTCTCCGGCGATGACAGTGCCGAGGATCAGAGCAGTACGGCTGCTGTGTTCAATACCGACAGGCACGATGAGGTCGGAAGGCTCGGCGAGGCGTTCCAGAAGATATTCGTGGACATGAACAGAGACGCTCAGCACCTTTCGCAGGCTATATATGACGCTAATCACGACGGTATGACTCAGCACTTAAACAAGCGCTTCTATCACACTATGGAAGAGAATTTCCGAAGCTGCAAGTCGATAGGCGTTATCTACTTCGATGTCAACAACCTTAAACTCATGAACGATACTCTCGGTCATGAGCGCGGCGACTATGTTATAAAGGCAGCTGCGGAATATATCAGGAGATTTCTCGGAGAGGGCGATTACTGCTTCCGTATGGGCGGAGACGAATTCCTCGTAGTGTTCACGAACTGCACATTCAGAAGGCTCGATAAGATTATGGACAGGCTCGATATGGAATCGCCTTACATACTCAGCAGAAAAGAAGACGATATAAAGTGTGCGCTCTCATACGGATGCTCGTTCGGAAAGGGCAGCTATTCCTATGAAAATGTGCTCGCCGAAGCTGAGGAGAATATGTATGTTAAGAAGGCAGAACTGAAGAGAGATCTGCGAATGCCTGACAGATAAGGGGTGGTGATTTGGATAAGACCAAGCAGCGCAAGACTATGCCGTTCTCTAATCTATCTGTAAGAAAAAAATTCCTGATGATAGACATAATGGTAGTGCTTGCAGTGATACTTACATGGATGACCATGCTGAGTTCTATCTCAAAGACTAAGGAAGAAAAATACGAGCAAATGGAAATGACTGCGATAACAGCTTCGGATAAGCTACTGAGCGTTTCGCTCGAATACGCCTTTTCTATTGCTAAGAATATCTATACCAACGAGGCGGTGTATGAGTTTCTGAACACGGAATATCCGTCATCGGCAGCCTATTATGAGGCTTATTATCCGCTTCAGAGAAGCATGGCAATGAATACCTCCGATATAAGCATCGTCAGGAACTGCACTATCTATACCAGTAACCCGACCGTTCTTACAGGAGGAAATCTGAAGCAGCTTGATTCAGCTGTCGGGGACTACTGGTATAAGGCTTTCAAGAAGATCGGAAAGCCTATCATACTTTGTATTGATCCGGATAACGGCAGCATGAAGCTCGTGAGAAAGCTCGACTATATTGATATAAATACCGGCGACAGTTTCCTGTGCATTGAGCTCAATACCGATGAGATAGCAAATCTTGCCGATAATATCGGATTCGACGGCGAGCTCTACATAATGAGCGGATCGAATCTTATTTACAGCAGCGACAAGTCGGCAAAGACTGCTGATGATATTGAGATAAAACCGGATTTTGAGTGCGTTACAAGAAACTACTATACAACAGACATCGAGTTCTATTCATGCTCACACAAAACTAAGATGAAGGACTTCCTGACTGCGAACAAGATCCTGCTTACGGGACTCCTTATAGTAGTCGTGCTCGTGGTTTTCACCGGCAAGTTAATGTCTGTGAATATCAGACGAAGAGTCAAGCCGGTGTTAAGTGAATTCAAAGCAACAGGATATGTACAGTCCGCAAGGAAGGAAAAGAACGGCAGAGATGAGATAGGCAGGATAATCGACATATGCTGTGAGATGTCCGAGAGACTGCGTCTGAAGGGCAGTGAGTTTGAACTCAGCAGTGATAGTTTACTGTGCAAGAGCTCGGATTACGAAACACTGTTCGCAACAGCTATGCGTCTGGATGCGGAACTTGCAGTAAATCGTCTGCTTCCCGACATCAGGATAGATTTGCCGGATGAGTATTTCCCACTTTCCGTTGAGAGTACGCTTCTTCGCAGAACTGCTGACAAATTCGGCGCAAGATACATCGGTGACCAGATCGACAGAAACGATAAGTGGCTCGTTCCGGCATATTCGCTCGTGCTTCTGGCTGAGGACTTATTCCAGCATTTCAGTGCGGATACTGTCGAAGTATCTGTGGAGGATGACAGCGCAGTAATAGTTTTCAGAAGCGAAAAGCGTCCGCGCTCGACCGATGTTCTGAAACTGAATGCGGTATTTGAAGAGGACGTGGTCAGCAACGACTATTCCTTCGACAGAAGCTACCGCTTCAATCCGTATCTGCGTATCAAGCATTGTCTCGGAAGCAATATAAGTCTTATAATAAATGACAAGAACAAATTTGATGTTATATTCACTATCAGCTTTAACGATGGAAGTGAGGTCTGAAATATGGGATTGAAAAACATTATTGCAGGCGTTTCAGCAGCAGCTATGACCTTTGCGCTTGCCGGATGCGGTGAGAAAAAGAGCAGCAATAAGGAGATAAAGGAGTTTGACGGCTTCTATGCGGCGAGAATTGCGCCGATCTCAGATGATAATGAGATACAGAAGATCATAGCGGATAAGACTGGCGTTCTCGTTCATCAGAACTTCGTTGACGATCAGGATTCTATCAATAAGATCATCAGTGATATGATAGCCGCCAACAAATATCCGGACTACATTTCACCTGATGCCGAATCGTGTCAGAAGCTGCTGAAGGCAGGCGCTTTCATACCGATAGACAACTATTGGGACGATTACCCGAATATAAAAAAGCTCTGCACCGATAAGGAGTGGGACAGAGTACGTTCAAGCGACGGACATATTTACTACATACCCCTTTTTTCGTCGGTCAATGTGAAGGAGACCACACCTACTCATTCCGGAGAGGCTTTCTGGGTGCAGACGAAGGTGCTTGAATGGGCGAATTATCCCAAACTCAAAACACCTGACGACTACTTCGATCTCATCGAACGCTATCTTGCTGAGAATCCGGTAAACGAAAAAGGCGAGCCTTACTACGGCTATGAGATACAGGCAAACGATACATGGTTCTTTGCGCTCGATAATCCGCCAATGTTCCTTGATGGTCACCCGAATGACGGATGCTGTATAGTTGATCCGGATACTCTTACCGCTATTGACTATAACCTCTCCCCGACAGCAAAAAAATGGTTCAGAAAGCTCAATGAGGAGTACAAGAAGGGCGTTATAGATCAGGAATGCTTCGTTATGACATCCGATCAGTATTATAAGAAAATCGCTACCGGAAGAGTTCTCGGCATGGTAGATCAGAACTGGAATTTCAGCGGCTCAACTAATGAGCTTCCGCCTGAATGTACCTATATCCCGTTCGGATTGACTATTGACGAGGGGATCGAAGAACACTACCGCGACAGAAATTCGTTCAATGATTCAACAGGTGTCGGCATTTCGATAAGCTGCGATGATCCGGACGGCGCTGTGAAGTTCCTGAGTGACCTTCTTGAGCCTGAGATACTCAATCTCCGATTCTGGGGCATCGAGGATACCGATTATTACGTCAATGAGGACGGCTACTTTGATCAGGACGAGGAACAGTACGCGAAATGGCGTGATTCCGATTACAGAAGGGATCATGTCTGTACTTACGATTATATGCCGTACTATTTCGGTATGGCTCCGGACGGCATAAACGCTTACAATTCCTCAACGCAGCCCTCGATATTCTACGAACATCTTTCCGAGCCTGTAAAGAAGTGCCTCAGTGCCTACGGCTCGCAGACATATTCCGGACTTCTCAACGATCCGCCGGAGAATCCTCCGTGGTATCCGATGTGGTCGTTCAGCAACGCTGTGACAGAGGATACGGATTACGGAAAGGTAATGAAGCAGATCGACGCTGTAAAGCATAGATACCTGCCGCTGCTTGTAATGAGCAGTGATTACGAAAAGACGTGGGAGGAGTATACCTCGGAATACGCAAAGATAGATTCCCAGAAGTATTTTGACGAGCTCACAGCAGAAGTCCGCAGACGTTCCGCGGACTGAACCTGCACATTATAATGTAATGCCGCCGGCAGCTTTCATAAGCTTCGGCGGCGTTTTGTTTTAACGGGGAAAGAATTACAGAAGATGAATTGATTTACATATTGAACACTATGCACACAAATATACAATTCGTAAACATATTTGCCGTATAATGTAATTATATGGCTGATTTTTATAATTTATCTGCTGAAATTTACTGGCAGTTATTGACATTTTGACAAAAATGTGATAGTATTATTGTGTAGTGATGTAAACACTTAAAGTTTCATGTGCCAAAACATGAAGCGATTCTGACACCATTAATCATTACAGAAAGGTGAGAAAAATGAAAAAAGTTTTAGCAGCAGTTCTTGCAATCATCTGCGTTGCAGGAAGTATGAATTGTCTCCCACAGAACACTGATTATTCGGGCAGCACTTCAGTCATAACTGCGGATGCAGCAGAAAAGACAGAAGAAGTAACTATCCTGGCCGGTAAGAATGCGGAAAAGTATAAGTACACAATGGCTGATGAGCAGCTTTATACTACATCCCTGAAGGAGACTAAATTAAACTGGGTGGATGCAAATAACGGTAATACATATGCAGCTTATACTCTGACTATTACCGATAATACCGACAAGGCAAAGCTTGTTGACACTTATGTTATAGGTCTTAAATCTCTCAAGAGCACTAACCTCGATGTTAAGATGAGCGATAAGGTAGATTATTGTTCTGATATTGAAAAGGCTCTTAGTGATACAAAGAATTTCAAGGAAGGCGATCCGGCAATTGAGGCTATCAAGGCACTTTTCGACAGTAAAACGCATCAGGCAACTGTTAAGTACATCGCTGATAATGCCTGCAAGGAATCCTACCTCAAGACTATCGACCTTTCCGGAATTGAGTACATCGGTGCAGGCGCATTCGACGGATGCCGCTATATCACTGATATTACTATCCCTGCAACAGT
>ONAI01000097.1 GCA_900315755.1 uncultured Ruminococcus sp. | reverse complement strand
CCGCAGGTGTCGGTGAAACAGGAGAGATATGTGTTAAACTCAAGGACGAAAATGCCACAGGATACGGTGTTCCCGGACTTGCACTCTGCTACTACGGCGATGATGAAAACACAGCCGAGACATGGCGTGACGGTTACTACCACACAGGCGATACCGCATGGGTAGACGAAGACGGCTATTTCTGGTATGTGGGCCGTGTTGATGATGTTATCAAGTCATCAGGCTACCGTATCGGACCGTTCGAGATCGAGAGTGTGCTCATGGAGCTGCCATATGTTCTTGAATGTGCTGTTACTGGTGTTCCGGACGAGATAAGAGGTCAGGTAGTAAAAGCGACCATTGTTCTCACAAAGAATAAGACAGGATCAGAAGAGTTGGTTAGAGAGATCAAGGATTACGTCAAGGAGCGTACAGCGCCTTACAAATATCCGAGAGTTGTTGAGTTCGTTCCGGAGCTGCCCAAGACTGTCGGAAGCGGAAAAATCCGCCGTGCTGCTATCCGTGAAATGGATAACGCAAAGTACAAGAAATAATGAACAAGACTTTCGTAACGAAAATGCCGAATCATATAGGGGCATTTCTAAAGGCAAGCAAATGTTTTGCCTCACTTGGTATAAATATCACGAGAGTAAGCTATAACAAAGCTGTGGATTCCCATATGCTGTTTATCGATGCAGAGGGAACTCCACAGCAGATTGCAAAAGCTTCCAAAGAGTTGACAGATATTGGTTATCTCCAGTGTGACGAGGATAATCGCAGTGTTATGCTTCTTGAATTCCGGCTTAAGGATGAACCCGGAAGTGTTACTTCGATACTTGAGCTTATAAGCGCACATAATTTCAATATTTCATACATAAGCTCACAGGAAAACGGTACAGAATACCAGCTTTTCAAAATGGGACTTATAGTTGATAATTCAGATAAAATTAATGATTTCATAGAAGAAGCGAAAAAGCTTTGCAGTGTCAGAGTTATCGAATATAATCATGCTGAGAAGATATATGACAACAGCTTCTTTTACAGCACATTCGTTAATGAACTCTCGGCTGCGATGGAAATATCCTCCAAATCCAAAAATGAACTTATAGTCAATACAAACCTTGCTATGCAAATACTGGACGATACTGGCGTATCTCCTTACCGGACTTTTGACAGTATAAGCCGTTTTGCAGAGTTACTTGCAACTTCAAGGGGCAGGAATTTCTCGCCAAGGATAACTCATCATAATATTACTGATAATACAGTAATAACCCTTATCGAGCCTCCGTGCGGCAGCAATACGGCAATTATAAAAAGCTGTGACGAATACCTGTTCATCGATACGGGCTATGCCTGCTATAAAGAAGAAATGCTGTCGGTTTTCAGAAACATGATTCCTGAGTTTGACAGCATTAAAAAGAAATGCTTTATAACTCATGCGGACGTTGACCATTGCGGACTGCTGCCGATTTTCGATACTGTGTATGCAAGCGCTAAAACAGCGGAGTGTCTCCGGCTTGAAAGTAACAACGAGGACGGATTCCGTGAGATGAATCCACTGCACAAGCCGTATGTACGAATTTGCAAAGTCCTTACTTCATATACTGCTGTGTCAGCCGAAAAACTGAGCGTTGTAGGAGATGAAAAGGAAATAAGTCAGCTTATAGAACAAACAGGCTTCTTTGATTTCGGAGAACTGCATTTTGAGCTGTTTGAAGGTAAAGGCGGACATCTTGCCGGAGAATCTATTCTTATTGACTACGATCACCATCTCGCTTTTACAGGTGATATTTTCGTAAATATGAAAGAAATGACCGCTCAGCAGGCACAGTACAACCGATATGCACCAATACTTATGACGTCAGTAGATACCGACAAGGAGCTTTGCACTGCCGAGAGAACAGCACTGTTTCAACGTCTCGGTATAGGGAAATGGCAGATATTCGGCGGACATGGCGGCATGAAGTCATATACCATCGCTCCAACTGAGATATAGTTACCCAAGATGATGATTTGACGAATAAACTTTTAGAAATACTTGAAGAAGATAGCTTGATGGCAGAATTTATTTTTATATAATCAAACGCATTTTAGAAATTATTTTTTTCATTTTTGAGCGTTTCTCACTTGACAAGAGATACAACTTGTGATATAATGCAAATCGTAATAGAAAAGCTGTGACGAAGAATAGTCAGGGCGAAAGCATTTCAGAGAACTGATGGTTGGTGCGAATCAGTAATGCCCGGAACCTGTACTTCTCCCTTCTGAGCTGGAACTCCCAAAGGTTTAAACACCCAGTAGATGGTTCCCGTGAATGCTGCGTTAGTGCATAGAAGTTGATAGACTTCGAAGAGGTGGCGGATTTTTATATCCGCAATTTGAGTGGTACCGCGAGTATTGTATAATACCCGTCTCAAAGCAATCTTACGCTTTGGGACGGGTTTTGTTTTTATCGTTCCAAGCAAAGGAAGGTGAAAAATGCTATCACTAATATCCTGACATCTATGTTATAAACAGAATTTGCGGCGTTAATGAATTTTAGTACTCAAAAATATGTAAAGGAATGATAAAAATGAAGATTGGTTTTTCTACTCTTTCTTGCCCCGATTGGGCATGGTCAGACATTTATTCACTGGCAAAGGATTTTAAATTCGACGGCATCGAGATAAGAGGTCTCGGCAATGAGATATTCTCTGTCAAGGCACAACCGTTTACAGAAGGACAGCTGCCTAATACCATTGCCAAGCTGCAGTCGCTGGGACTTGAAATACCATGCCTTTCGTCAGGAGCCTGCCTTAAATTCAAGGACAAATATCAGGAAGCTGAGGACGAGATAAAAGCATATGCTCAGCTTGCAAACAAGCTTGGTGCTTCATATATAAGGGTGCTCGGAGACCTTGAGCCTGCTCCGGGAGGCGAAGTCGATGACGACTATATAGTGGAAGCTCTGAAGAAACTTGTACCTATCGCTGAGGAGTACAATGTTACTCTTCTCGTTGAGACAAACGGCGTTTATTCAGATACTGCAAGACTTGCCAAGGTATTGGAAGGTGTTAAGAGCCGCAAGGTAGCAGCTCTGTGGGATATGCACCACCCATACCGCTATAACGGTGAATCTCCTGAGACTACAGTTGCGAATCTCAGCGAATTCATCAAGTACATACAAGTCAAGGACTCTGTTATGGGTGCTGACGGAAAAGTACAGTACCGTATCATGGGCACGGGCGATATCCCTGTAAAGGAGATGATAGCCGCTCTCGACACTATCAACTACACAGGCTATATCACCCTTGAATGGGTAAAGCGCTGGGCTCCCGACCTCAGCGACGCAGGTATAGTAATACCTCAATTCGCTGAGTATATGACAACATACAGAAAGTCACACAAGCACCCTCTCCAGACGAATATGCGCGGTGACGGACAGTACCCATGGCCGAAGGAGCGTATACTCAATTACACATTCCCTGATATACTTGACCGTATCTGCGAGCAGTTCCCGAACCAGTATGCGTTCCGCTATACCGAGCTTGACTACACGAGAACATATCCGGAGTTCCGCGACGACGTTGATACCTTTGCACGTTCTCTCCTTGCAATGGGCGTAAAGAAGGGTGACCACGTTGCTATCTGGGCTACAAATGTACCTCAGTGGTATATCACATTCTGGGCTACCACAAAGATCGGTGCTGTTCTTGTTACAATGAATACAGAGTACCGTATACATGAGGCTGAGTATCTGCTGAGACAGTCAGATACAATGACACTCGTTATGATAGACGGAATCAAAAATATCAAGTACGTTGATATTATCAAGGAACTCTGTCCCGAACTTGAAAACTGCGAACCCGGTCAGCTTCATTCTGCGAAGCTTCCCTTCCTCCGCAACGTTATCACAATAGATTCCGAGAATCATGGATGCTACACATGGGAGTCAGCACTTGCCGAGTCGCGCAAGGTCGCATACAGCGAAGTTGAGGCAGTCCGCAAGACAATAGATATCCACGATGTAGCAAATATGCAGTACACATCAGGCACTACAGGATTCCCGAAGGGAGTAATGCTCACTCACTACAATGTAGTCAATAACGGTAAGGCTATCGGTGACTGTATGGACCTTTCCACAGCAGACCGTATGATGATACAGGTGCCTATGTTCCACTGTTTCGGCATGGTACTGGCTATGACCGCTTCCGTGACTCACGGTACAACAATGTCTCCTATAACACGTTTCTCACCGAGAAAGGGACTTGCTTGTATCAATAAGGAGAAGATAACCTGTTTCCACGGTGTACCGACTATGTTTATCGCTATGCTTGGACATGAGGATTTTGACAAGACTGATTTTTCG
>ONAI01000072.1 GCA_900315755.1 uncultured Ruminococcus sp. | reverse complement strand
CGCAGAGGAGTGTCCGGATACTGCAGACGCAGCTCGGCCATTTTCCTCAGACTCTCCGGGAGCGTCCTGAGAATCCCTGATTCCTCCAGATAGCGAATATCGCTGATCTGCGGACTATGGACAAGGAGGTGAAGGTGTATGTCTGCGCTAAAACGTGGCGTGTTCTGGGTGACTGACATTGAAAATGCGGAGCTGATAATTGCTGCGGCGGAGTGCGATACCAACGGCAGATTCATAACACCGCCTGCTTCCGAAATGCTTGCCAACAGTGGCTGCGAGTTCAACCACAAGCGCGTGTGGAAGGCTCACGGGCGGCGTGAAAGCTACAATTTCTATCCGCGCGGCAGGGTTCAGATCCGGCGTGGCAAAGCTGTTATTTACTGCAATCCTGCGCTGTGCAGTGAGAGGATAATCAGCAGGGTGACTGCCGCTTTCGGGCTATGTGCCGGCAACGGGATAAGCAGCGTCAGAGTGTTCGCGGACGGCTCGGAACATTATAAATATTTTGTTAACTTTTGACTATTTATATTGACTATTGTTATATTCTAATGTATGATATATGTATAAACTATTTGCTGTGGCAAAGGAGGTATTCTTATGAATGATGTCAATTTATTGGAAAGACAAGAGGTAATTACTGAACACAAAGATTTAACTATTGAAATTTATTTTAACAAGCAAAGAAAAGGGCAATTAGATACTCACCCAATATATCAAAGAGACTTCTTAAACGATAAAAAAAGGCGTCAAAACTAATTGAATCTGTTATCTTAGGGATTCCTATCCCAAGTGTTTTTTATGTGAAGAAAATGACGCATCATTATCTGTAATTGACGGTCAACAGCGACTTACTTCATTTATTAATTATCTTAAGAATGAATTTCCTCTCGAAAGCTTAAAAGAATTACCATATTTGAACGATAAGCTTTTTAAGGATCCTGAACCTTTATATCAGAATAAAATTGAAAATACTGTTATTCCGGCTATCATAATAAAAAAAGGCTCACCAGAATTAAAATATGAGATTTTCGCAAGATTAAATTTAGGAGCTACGCCTCTTAATCAACAAGAATTGCGTAACTGTTTGTACAGAGGTAGTTTTAATGATATGCTTGAAGATATAGCTGCTAATAATCCGTACCTTATAAAAATGATTTCATCAGAAAACAAAAGAAAAAGTTTTCAAGAGTATATTTTACGTTTCTATGCTTTAAGAGATTATAATAATTACAAATCATCTATGGTAAAAACGTTAAATCAGTATATAATTGATCATCAAAATGATTCACCAGAATCTTTAGAAGAACAAAAAGTTCTTTTCGCTAATACAATTGATATTGTAAAACAGGTATTAGGCGATTCAGCCTTTAAGCAATACGACAGAAAGAAAAACGTATATACAGATAAATTTTTGGTTAATGTATATGATTCGATTATTATTCCTTTTTCCTTATATGATAAACATGTATTAATGAAATAGGGATCCTGCTTGTTTCAGACTAACCAAAACACCGTACTCCACAATTACCCCTGAGTACGGTGTTTCTGATTTGTCCCAAAAAGGAATACCCTATAAAATCATATCCATTCGGCGAATGTGCAGATACCGAGATATGAGTTTATGTTTTCTGTTCGAGCAATGCACGTTTCATCAGGCAAAGGTCGAACACATTGAGTTTATCATCCTCACACAGATCAGCCGCCTTCCAGTTGGGAAGATGTGTATCCGGCACTGCCAGTAGCCACTTCTGAAGAAGCACGACATCAGCCACATTGAAGGAACCGTCCATGTTCACATCACAAGCGACCTCCGGCTCCTCGATCGTGACCTCGATCAGATCCCACTTCTGACAGCTCAGACCGTTTGCCGCCCACTGTGCCACATTGTCACTGTTGCCTGTCCCGGCATTGGCGATCTCCACAAGGCAGTTGTCACGGGATGCGTGCGTAAGGATGTTGTAACTGCCGTCGGGGTTCTTCACAAACTTGAAAAGCATCGAGCTGTCCTTTGTATTGTAAGGTGTCAGGTAGATATTGCCGCCGTTATCGCTGTTTTCTGCTTTCAGGCAATAGTCTCCGAGACAGCTCATGATGTAGTACATATGGAAATCGCCGAACTGTTTCAGAGTGAAGGTGTTATTTGTACCGGGATTCTCTGTGTCGCCTTGCCACTGCCACACATTTGTGCCGACCTCTGTGCCGGCGTATGCAACATCCATGAACAGACCGCTGTTCACATTCTCGAACATATAGGTCTTGGAAGTGTCCATTGCACAGCCTTCGTTCTCGACATTTTCCAGCGTCCAGTGCTGGGAGGTATCGCTGATCGTAGTCTGCCACTGTACGATATTGGCACCCACATCTCTGCTTGCCGCCTGCACGCCGAGGCACTTCTTGTCGCCGGTCTGCTTTGTGAGGAGCATATAAGTGCCGTCGGAAACTTCATAAAATTTGATCTTCTGGCAGTCTGCGCCGGTCTCGCTCCAAAGTCCCACATTGGCACCGTTCTCCAGACTGTTGTCTGCGACTTCGAGGAAATAGGTCGCCTTGTCACCGACCTGGCTGACCAGATAATAGTAACCGTCACCAGCGGAGATCACACGGAAGGTGTTCTGCACACCGGGCTCTGTTGCGCCCCACTGCTGGATATTGGTACCGTTCTCTGCTTTTGCGCCGTCCACATCGAGATACAGACCGCTGTTCACATTCTTGATCATGTAGAGTGCACCCTCGTCCAGCACGGCGCCCTCTCGGTTTCCGACCGGTGCGCCGCCGACTTCGATCGCTTTCAGGTGAGGCGGTTCATAAGAAGTGCTGACATAGTTCTCACACTCCTCGTCGGTGATGTAATGGATCTTATTATATGCATTCCACGCGCCGGAATAGGTATTGCAGAACGCCTTGATGTCGGTATTGTTCGTGTTATACGCAGAAACAAGATGATAGCCGTAGCAGTCCGTGACCTTCCAGGTATCGCTGTTATGATTTGTGAAGCTGATCGGAGAGGCAGAGGAAGTCGGGCTGTCTGCGGTATAGCTGCCCTTGTCTGTAAAGGAGATGCAGGATGTTCTGTCCGGGTCAAGCTCCCACGGTCCACATCCCTCAAAGCGACAGTTCTCATTAATAACACGTGAACCTTCGCCTCCGATGACCTGTGAAGAATGATTGGCGTTATTGCCATTTGTCACAGTATGATAATTATTATAATTATGATCGTAACCATTAGAATATTGTGGGCATCTTCTTGAACACTGCTCCCAGCGATTGAACATCAGTGTAGTGTGCAGCCGTAAGGTGTCTGTGTTTTGTGAACCGAATGCAAATGTCCAGTAACGGTTCAGAAAGCTGTTGTAAGAGGCTGTAATGTAATCGGGGTTATAAGCATTCCACTTGTCATCTGCCCAGCCCTTAGCTGGTGTATTAATCCACACAAATTTTCCGACTTCATGACTCTTGTCTTGTGCAAATGTAGCACTGAAACTGTTGTGGTCAAGCCATAGATTTCGTACACCGTAGAATGCAAGGAGCAAATTGCCGGATCCCGTATCATTAAGATACTCACCCACGAAATTCAGGTTGCGAATGACGATATTTCCGGCAGGTGTGTCCTCCTCCTCGCCCCAGAGGTCATCGTTGCGGAACTGGCAATCTGTGATCGTATTTGCTGCATAGGAACCTACTAATGTTTTATCATCACGGATCTGCTGATTCGCCTTGCTCTGGTTCACAAAGTTCAGATTCGCCGTGACAACAACGGTTTTTGGCACTTTGCTGTCAAGCGCCGTCACGACCTCCTCGACGGTGTCGCAGAACACTGTCTCACCGAGCAGACCGCCGATCGTTCCGGCCTTCTCCTTGCCGTTCACCATACAGTTTCCGGCGAAGCCCTCCAGACCGTCCAGATTCAGCTTGTAGGTCTGGTACAGAGCGCCCGTGTAGCTGTCCACCGAGAAGGAATTGCTTTCGGTATCGAAGGTGAGCACCGCCGTGCTGTCGGCATTGCTGACGATCTTGTAGTAGAGGTCATTGCCCTCAAAGTCCTGCGATACCGCCGTGATCTGCCAGCGCTGGTTTGCACCGTCCGTGTCGGGTGAAGTCACTGCAAGACCGCCCTCATTCGTCAGGACATAGCCTGTCTGCGAGTTTACGATCTCGTACACGCCGCTTGCAATGTAATTCAGATACCACTTTTGCGTGCGGTCACCTAAAAACTCCGCAGAGCTGACATAGTCGCCGCTGTTCGTGCCGGAAATGGTGATGCTGCGGTTCGTGTCACCGATGCCGAAGCGGAATTCCTGCACCGGATAGCTCAGCGTGTCCGCACCTGCTGCTGTGACCTGCATTGCCGGGATGCTCGGCATTACGGAGACTGCCATTGTGAACGCCGCAAGCAGAGCCGTCAGTTTATGTTTCATATCGATTTCCCCTGTCAAAGTGTTGGTATATCGTATCGGTTACCTGTTGTACCTATGATAGCACAGTTTTCATTGCAAAGCAATCACATATTCCACAAATTTACTACCATTTTCCGCAAAGATGGTTGACAGGCGTTGCAGAAGCTGTTATAATGAGGAAAAGGCGGTCACGCTGCTGACAACGACCGATCTTCGCATCGGTGAGATCGCAGAGCAGTGCGGCTACCGTCACGCCACGCATTTTATGCGACAGTTCAAGGCGCAGATGGGGGTGACACCGTCGAGTATCGCAGCAAGGTGATAGGATAGTGGTCTGGGGTTTTATGACTTGTTTAGGGACTATGCTTGGAAATACGAAAAACTGAATAGACTTCTGAAAGATAAGCCAGGGCTATGTCATCCGTACACATTCACGGAATACATAGCCCTTTCCTTATGCTTTGATCATATTAGTCCAGAAATAGTCGCACCGTCCTTGAAGCCTTCCTTGTAAGCAGCTCTCATCTCAGCGGTGGCAGTTTCGCTCACGCAGTCGAGGAGCTTGTGGAAGGTGGTGAGCTGAGCTTCGGTCATAGACTCCTCAAACAGAATACAGAGAGCGTTAAACTCGTCAGAGAACTCAGCGGAGTGAATATCACCCTGGCGGTAGTTGTAAAGTGCATCGATCATCATTATATATGATAAAGATAATATCCCTTTATATTGTAACATTGCGCCTACACTGATTCAATTCACTAATGAGGAATTTTTATTACATTTTGTTGACTGCTTAGCCGACACTATTCCTGAATTCCAGCGGCGATACTCCGACCTTGCCCTTGAACTGCCGCATAAAATGTGTCGGATTCTGATAACCGCAGGATACGGCGACCTCATTGATACGCAGATCCGTGTTTTTCAGCAGATTCTTTGCCATGCCAATGCGCGCTGCGATCAGATCGTCGATATAACTTATGCCGAAATTTTCTTTGTAGAGCTTTTGGACGTAGCTTTTGCTGATATTCAGTCGTTTTGCAAGTTCACCGAGATTCCAGTCAAGTTCGGGAGCTTTGTGCATTTCACGCCTGAGTTTTTTCAGTTCACCTATTCCTGCGAAGCCCTTCTCCTTTGGCTGATTTTCGCTGAGAGCGTCCCACAGAACAGAAATACATTTCTCAGCAGGAGCAGTCACATATCCGCAAACATAGTAAGGTTCGGGGAGAAAAGCCGCTGCCGAGCCCTCCTGCATTTTTCGTATCAGGACTTCAAGCTGAATCATCATTTCCTCTGCATACCGCTCAGGTATATCGCTTGCTTCAAGCGGATACACAACTGCAAACGTCCGCTTGTCAAGACGTGCTGTCTGCAACTCACGGCCGGAAATAAGACGTATTGCATTTGCAAGGAGCAGCTCCGATTGCATAACCGTATCAGACAGGATATTTTTGTTTTGCCTGTTCGGAACGGCCGCAAGCTGAGAGATAGATACAAGCATAATACCATTTCTGACATTGGCTTTTTCCTGTTTTTCGAGATGAATGAGCAGTCCTTTTTTACTTAGCATATCCGTCATTTTGTCATAGAGCGAAGCTTCCTCGATCTTCCTTTGCAGATATTCCGCATAGAGCCTGTGTCGCAGAAATCTCATACCGTTTGCGACAGCACTCATCATATTGAACAGCATTACCGAAACAGTAAAATCATCAGCCTTTTCATATGCAAATCCGCAGTAGCCGAATACCTGTGATGCAGCGTGAAGTGGGAGTACATACAACAGTGTCGGCTTATGTGGCTGAGCGAGTAAAGGCACAATATCATTTGTCGGAAAAACACTTCCCTTTTCACCGGGAGTCCATGCTTTTTTTGAAATTGCACAGAGCATTTGCTTCGGGAATGGCTTCGTTGTACATATATCAGGCTGTTCAGGAGAGCTGTCCCAGTCAGGAAGTATGCACATATACAGCGATTTATAGTTTTTTATGATATGTGCCGTCTGATCAACAATATCAGTAAGCTCCGAAAGAGACTCAACACGGAAAGTCCTTGTTATGACATCGGCATTTATCCGCATTTCCAGCATATCTGTTGCCTCAGAGTCCTTTTGTATCTGCTCCTGAACGAGCATAGCCGCTGTGTGATAATCCGTCATACATTCAACACAGGCGCAGCTTGCGCCGAAAACAATGTGCATAGCTGAATTTTTATCATTCTCAGTTATCCCGATAAGCTTTTCTGTACCGGCTCTGCCCAGCTCAAACATTGCTCCACTTATAGTCGTTACAGATGGAAAGTTCGACATTGCACAGAGATGCCCGTCAAAACCGGTAACTATAACATTGTCAGGGACATTGATACCGCCGTTTTTAAGCATACTGCAAAGTGTGACAGCCATAACGTCGCTTGCACATATAACAGCGTCAGGCAGTTCTCTTTGCTGATGAATGAACTCATTTCCAAGCTCAGCCGCACGTTTTTTCCAGAAGTCGCCATAAACGATTTCATATGTACAGTTATGAGCGTCCGCCGAACGGATAAAGCCTGCCATACGCTGTTCGGAATCAGGATTTTCCTCAGGTCCTGCAAGAAAAACGAGTTTCCTGCAATTATGCTTTTCGATAATGTGGTCTGTAAGTTCGCATACAGCCTCATCCTGCGGTATCGTCACTGTCTCAAAGCCAAGAGCAGTTCCGCCGAGGTCTATGCAGGGAATGCCAGATTTCCGTATCTTTTCGGAGATGAACTTGCGGACAGTCTCCTTGATGAAATACTGCGAAGCAAACAGAATGCCGTCCAGTTCAGCACGTTCAATAAGACAGTAAATGCTCTCCTCGCCTTCCATGATCTCGTTCTGTATGTGAAATTCCAGACCGTTTGTTGCAGTCGTCAGGACTACAACATCACAATCCGCAGCATAGGCTGTCCTGAAAATGCTGTCAAGCAGCTCAGTCTGCAAATTGTCAGTTATCGCAGGTATTATAACACCTATCCGCTTCATAGAATCACCGCCTTTTTTAGTATTATACTATATATCAAAGCAGTATGTCAATAAAAAGTACACATTATGCAAGCAATATTGTGTAAAATGTTATTGAATTGGTATATTCATTATGATAATATCTAAGTAACGAATTGTCCGTTTCTAATAACAATGAGGTGATGATCATGATTAAAAGAGCAATATCAGCATTGGCAGCTGCTTCAATGTGCCTGTCATCAGTCTTACTGCCACTGAATACAGCAGCTCCGGCAGAATTCAGTGCATCGGCAGTCAGCATTTCGGATTTCCCTGAGGAATACCAGTACGCTGCCGACTGGATATGGACGAACCGCATCGAACGTGAAAAATCGACTGAGCGCCGCAATACTATCTTCGACCAGATAGATGCCGGAAAGGGCACTATCAATTATGTGGTGAAGTGGCAGTCCTACCGTACAGTGACCTACGAACAGAGACAGCAGTTCGAGAAAATGCTCTCGGACAGTATCAATGCGTGGAACGACTGGCTCGCAGGCTATGACGGCTGGAAATACGACCATATCGACGTTAAGGTGGTAGGCTGGGCAGTCATTGACAAAAGCTGTCTGCTTGACCTTCACGATGATGAGACAGTCTATACTGATACAAATTATTATGACGCTCAGTACGACACATCAAACGGCAGGGATACCATTCCCGATAAAGAGCCATATGCGCCGGTTGAGCTTTCACGCTTCGAGCACTTTATGGATTCAGATTATGAATACCCAGGCGGACTTGACAAACGCTTCGATATGTATATGTGGGCTACGCAGGGCTTTCCGGACATTGGCGGCTGCGGCGGTGACTGGGGACAGCGGCTCTCAGATACAGCATATCTCAGTATGATTGACGGCAGCGGCATACACGTTCTTGAACATGAGATCGGTCACGGCTTCGGTATGACTGACTTTTACGGCGGTGAGGGTGAAGCTGACGGCTTTCCACCCGGAGGATTCCCCGGAGGCAGAAATTCAATTATGATGGCTGGCTCAGCGGCTGAAATAACCGATTTTGACGGCTGGATGCTGAGATATATGTGGTCAAAGATCAAGAACGATGAGGGCAGGTTCGACCTCTCGGCTTCTGAAATTCCTGCAAGCATAAAGGGCGATGTGAACGCTGACGGAAGTTTTGATATAGCAGACGTTGTGCTGTTCCAGAACTGGCTGCTTGCAAAACCTGACGCTGAACTTGCTGACTGGAAGGCAGCAGACTTCTGCAATGATGAGAGATTGAATGTATTTGACCTGTGCCTGATGAAA
>ONAI01000062.1 GCA_900315755.1 uncultured Ruminococcus sp. | reverse complement strand
GATAAAACGGTAAAACGCAAAAATGGCGTAGAATCGCCGTTCGTCATTGATAATCTTTACAAAAACGCAGATAGAGACAATTACGAGCCGCCTCCACCAGCACAGAGACTGTGCCCCCTTCCGTGAGGGCACTCGTTTTACTCATTCACTCTTTGCGAAGCGGCACTCAGTTGTGCCGTGAATATCATTGTTGAAAGTTCGCTCAGCAGCGGACTTTTTTATTTATCAAGTATTTTGAATATAAAAAAGCCATAAAGAAATAATTTTCTTCATGGCTTTTAATGTTTTATTCTGCTTCAGACTCCGGATTTTCTCCGTCGAAGCTTTCAACTTCTATACTGTCAGAACCGGTCGGCGGTGCTGAAATTGGAGCTTCCTCATCCTTAGTGTTTACCGGTGCTGCATCCTCGGCGGAAAGTTCTTCCATTTCCTCTTCCGCCTCACAAATCGCGGCTTTGAGTATTTCCTCCATATTCTTCAGCCTGTCGTAGTCTATCACTCCGGCACAGGTAACATCATCTCCGCTGCCGCGCCTTGTCATTTCCGGAAGGAACATTGCAAGCTGACGTACCGCCTCGTCACTGCCATTCTCTGAGAATGTCAGGGCAAGTCCGCGATAGAATCCGAAAAGCTGCTTCTCGCTCCAATAGGAATTCTCAATACCGTCTGTACCAAGGAAAATTACCGGAGGAATGCTATCCTTCGGAAAATACACGAATCTTGCAGAAAGCGCTGCATCATCCTGACACATAGATGTAGTAACATTATCATGACAGCGAGGGTCAGCCGGTATCGGTTCATAGACCTCTCCGTCCTCGTTGATAGCAACACAGCTGCCATCACCTATCTGCGCACATATTGCAAAATCATCAGTAACTACTGCAAATGCAAGAGTTGTACCATATGCTTCGATATAACGACCTGAGAGATAACGCTCACGGTAGTAATCGAACTGTTCCGGAATACGGTCAAGTTCCTCCTGCGAAAACGGCTCAAAGCGGAAATCTTCTTCGGCATTACTGTGCCAGCGCGAAACTATACTTTTCCAAAGCTGGAAAAAAAGTTCATCGCGTTCTTCTTCATTATTGAGGTCAGCATCAGTATCCTTGAGATTTCTCAGAAACTCATCAACGCAGCTCTGAGCACAGTCTACTGCATATTCCGAGCCGCGGTCGGTTCTGAGGTAGCAAAGACTTCCATGACCGTCAGCTGTTGCGGCAAAGGAGTATCTGCTGTTAGTGACATTAAGCGAGCTATCCTGACAGACTATTCCCTTTTTAATGTGATTCTCACCTATACAACTATACGCAAAAGAAGAATAACTCTTCATAGGATCACCTTACCAGTCTGATTCATCCCAGTCAGCTGTACCTGCATCGTCAATTGCTTCCTGAGTCTGATCTACAACGTCACTTGCAAGCTTCTTGCTTATTTCAACAGGATCGGTATCGCTGTCTACTGTACTTGAATGGCTTGCAAAAACACTGGTGATAACGCTTGCCTTTTCTATCATAAGGCGAAGCTGGTCTTTGTTCTTTACGTCAAGAACTGTCTCTGAACTGCCTGAAAAACGTGCAAGAACGTCCTTATCAGAGTCCTCACCGATAGCGAACGCGATCTTGATAGCACGTTTGAACCAGTTATTTGACTGAAGATCATTGAGACCGCCCTCCCAGTTATCAGTCGGACCGCCGTCGCTGAAGAGCAGTATTACAGGCGGATAAGCACCTGCTGAGGTCTGAAGGAACTCATTTCTCGAAAGCTTTTTGTCGAGTTCCTTGAATGCTGCTCCCATATCTGTAACACCGCAGGCTTCAAACGAATTGAAACGGTAGCCTTCCGGTGAGACCGGTTCAGGTGTGATCCAGCGAGCGCCTGTTGAGAATTCAAGTACAGCGATCTTGATCTCAGCATCATCACTTTCATCACTGATTTCCTGAAGAGTCTGCATAACTTCTTCGAGAGCTGATTCAACTTGTCCAATTTTGCTGCCCTGCATACTTCCGGAAGTATCAATGACATAAAACAGAGTCATAACTTTTCTTACCGCAGGTGCGTAATCATCTAATCCGGGCATAATTCCGTCCTCCATATATTATATTATTACAATTTCAAAATGAAAATCTAATCAAATATATTTTACAACATATATACAGTTTTGTCAAGTTTCAGTACAAATATTAAAAAGAAAATGCCTGCCGTATAAGTTGATGCCACTCGAAGACTAATTGCATTTGCAGGGGGAACTCATTTTGCAAAGTTCCCCACAACAACGCGTATAATAGCCTCTATACGAGCATCTACTTTACAGCAGACATGATTTTATGCAAGCGGGTTAGGCATTGGTGCAGCTGCATGGTCGATATAGTTTTCCGGCTTTGTGACCTCAACCTCGACCTTGTTGTAAATATCCATACCTGTTCCGGCTGGAATAAGCTTACCAATGATAACATTTTCTTTAAGTCCGAGAAGCTTATCGCTCTTACCTCTGATAGCAGCGTCTGTGAGAGCCTTTGTTGTTTCCTGGAAGGAAGCAGCCGACATAAAGCTGTCTGAGTTAGAGGAAGCCTTTGTGATACCCTGAAGTACCGGACTTACCTGAACGAGCTGGAGATCATACTCGCCAGCATCAATTCTTGCCTGTATCTCAGCATTGATAGCGTCGATCTCCTTACGGTCAACAAGAGTTCCCGGAAGCAGATAGCTGCTGCCGGTTTCCTCGACCTTGACCTTGCGGAGCATCTGACGCACAATAACTTCGATGTGCTTATCATTAATGTCAACACCCTGTAAACGGTAAACCTTCTGAACTTCATTGATGATATAGTTCTGAACAGCCTGTGTTCCGAGGATATTGAGAATATCAGCAGGATAAATGTTACCTTCTGTAAGACGTGTTCCCTTATCTATACTCTCGCCTTCCTGAACTCTGATCTTGAAGTTGTAAGGGATCATATAGCTTTCGGATTCGCCTGTTTCATCGTTATTAACGATGATATTTCTTGTTGTTTTGACCTCTTCAATGTGGATCTTACCCGAGATCCTTGAAAGGATAGCAGCACCCTTAGGACGTCTGCTCTCGAAGAGTTCTTCAACACGAGGAAGACCCTGTGTGATATCTTCAGCATCGGCAGAAGCAACACCGCCGGTATGGAAGGTTCTCATTGTAAGCTGTGTACCAGGCTCACCGATCGACTGTGCAGCTATTACGCCGACAGCTTCACCGACTGATACAACATTGTTGTGTGCAAGGTTTGCACCATAGCACTTGGCACATACACCGTATCTTGCCTTACAGGTGAGTACGGAACGTATCTTTATCTTTTCAACGCCTGCTTCAACTATCTTCTTAGCGTCGGCATCGCTGATGAGTTTGTTGCGTGAAACGATAAGCTCACCATTTTCATCGCGGAGATCCTCTGAAAGGTATCTGCCGACAAGTCTCTCTGCAAACGGCTCAACAATTTCGTTGCCGTTCTTGATCTCATATACTTCGATACCATCAGTAGTACCGCAGTCGTCCTCACGGATGATAACGTCCTGTGAAACGTCAACAAGACGACGTGTAAGATAACCCGAGTCAGCGGTACGGAGCGCAGTATCAGCAAGTCCCTTACGAGCGCCTCGTGAAGCGATGAAGTATTCGAGGATGTTAAGACCTTCACGGTAGTTTGCTCTGATCGGGATCTCGATAACGCCGCCCGAGGTGTTAGCGATAAGTCCACGCATACCTGCAAGCTGACGGATCTGGGAGATACTACCACGCGCACCGGAGTCTGCCATCATCCAGATAGGATTGTATCTGTCGAAGTTTGCCTTCAGGGCAGCTGTAACCTGATCGTTGGTATCTGTCCAGAGAGAGATGATCTTCTTGGACTTTTCCTGAGCAGAGATATAACCGTACTCGTATTCTTCTGTGATCTGAGCGACCTCTTCATCTGCCTTTGCAAGGATCTCCTTCTTCTGCGGAGGGATAGAAGCATCGCAGACAGCAACTGTAAGAGCTGCTCTTGTTGAATATTTGTAGCCGAGAGCCTTGATACGGTCAAGAACTTCGGAAGTAGTTGTTGTGCCGTGGATCTTGATGCAGCGCTCGATGATGTCGGAAAGCTGCTTCTTGCCAACGAGGAATGCGATTTCGAGATCGAACTGCTTATCAGAATTGGTTCTGTCAACATAGCCAAGGTTCTGTGGGATATTCTCGTTGAAGATAAGTCTGCCGACAGTAGCGTCGATGATCTTTGATACCTTCTTATCTCCTACGTCCTTTGTGATCTTGACCTTGATATTTGCGTGGAGTGAAACATCATGCTCATTATAAGCCATAAGAGCCTCGTTCACATCGCGGAATACCTTGCCCTCACCGGGTTCGCCCGGCTTATCCATTGTGAGGTAGTAAGAACCGAGTACCATATCCTGTGAA
Organism: uncultured Ruminococcus sp.; assembly: GCA_900315755.1. Taxonomy (GTDB): domain Bacteria; phylum Bacillota; class Clostridia; order Oscillospirales; family Ruminococcaceae; genus Ruminococcus. The sequence goes on along the minus strand of ONAI01000062.1, from coordinate 6,962 downwards.
GGAACGGCAACAGGCTTACCGTCTGAAGGTTTAAGCAGGTTATTAGCAGCGAGCATGAGGAAACGAGCTTCTGCCTGTGCTTCTGCTGAAAGCGGAAGATGTACAGCCATCTGGTCGCCGTCGAAGTCAGCGTTGAACGCAGAGCATACGAGTGGGTGGAGCTTGATAGCTCTGCCCTCTACGAGGATAGGCTCGAATGCCTGGATACCAAGTCTGTGGAGCGTGGGGGCACGGTTGAGCATTACAGGGTGATCCTTGATAACGTCTTCGAGAGCGTCCCATACCTTATTGTCTGCACGGTCGATGAGTTTTCTTGCAGACTTTATATTAGCGATAGCCTTTTTATCAACAAGTCTCTTAAGAACGAAAGGCTTGAAGAGTTCGAGTGCCATTTCCTTCGGAAGACCGCACTGATACATCTTGAGTTCAGGTCCTACGACGATAACTGAACGTCCTGAGTAGTCAACACGCTTACCGAGAAGGTTCTGACGGAAACGTCCCTGCTTACCTTTGAGCATATCAGAGAGTGATTTGAGCGCACGGTTGCTCGGACCTGTAACAGGTCTGCCGTGTCTGCCGTTATCTATGAGAGCGTCAACAGCTTCCTGAAGCATTCTCTTTTCGTTTCTTACGATGATGTCGGGAGCATCGAGTTCGAGCATTCTCTTGAGACGGTTGTTTCTGTTGATGACACGTCTGTAAAGATCATTCAGGTCGGAAGTTGCATAACGTCCGCCGTCGAGCATTATCATAGGACGAATATCCGGTGGGATAACCGGTACTACTGTGAGTATCATCCACTCTGGCTTATTGCCGGAGAGACGGAAAGCCTCAATGATCTGGAGTCTCTTAAGGAGCTTCACCTTCTTCTGTCCGGAAGGAAGTCCGACGAGTTCAGCCTTGAGATCATCAGCAACGATCTCGATATTATTTCTCCAGTCGATGTCCTCAAGAGCGGCAAATTTCTGACACTCTTCGCATTCACACTCGGTAGGCTTGTTGAAACAGCTTACCTTGCTGCTGCCGATAGACACCTTGCCCATCTCGATGAGACGGTTCTTATGAGTATCGTATCTTGCCGGATCATACTCGTTGAGAAGCTTCTTGATAGCCTCAGCACCCATTTCAGCCTTGAAATCATCACCATACTTTTCGCGGTAGGAAATGTATTCCTTCTCTGAGAGAAGCTGCTTCTTGACAAGCTCGGTATTACCCGGATCAATTACGATATACTTTGTGAAATAGAGTATCTCTTCAAGTCTCTTCTGAGAGATCTCAAGCACCTGTCCGATACGGGAAGGTGTACCCTTGAAGTACCAGATATGGGAAACCGGAGCAGCAAGCTCGATATGTCCCATTCTTTCACGTCTTACTCTTGCTCTTGTAACTTCAACGCCGCAGCGGTCGCAGACCTTGCCCTTGAAGCGTATCTTCTTGAACTTACCGCAGTGACATTCCCAGTCCTTTGTAGGTCCGAAGATCCTTTCGCAGAAAAGACCGTCGCGCTCTGGCTTCTGTGTTCTGTAATTTATAGTCTCAGGTCTTTCAACAACGCCGTGTGACCAGCTTCTTATCTGCTCAGGCGATGCAAGACCGATCTTTATAGATTCAAAAGTATTAAATTCCAAACTGCTACCTCCTGCACATAGCTTGAAGACCGCGGCAGATCAGCGTTATCACGCTGATGCCGGATCAGTTTTATGTTTCAGATCAGACCTCGTCGGATGAGTCATCGACATCCATGCTGTCGAAGAATACCTCATCACCGTCAAGATTGAGTTCATCTTCATCGTCATCGAATGAGAAATCATCGCCGTCTTCATCGGAAGCGAAGCTGTCATCTTCGTCATCTTCGCCGTCGAGCGAGTATCCTGCACCTTCGATGTCGTCATCTGAGTAGCTTGTAATATCGTCAGTTTCCTCATCAGCGAAGTGGTCGCCGCGGTGGATAGGCTCATCGTCATCAAAATTCTGCTTGAGATCTATCTCATTCTGATTAATATCGAGAACCTTGACATCAAGACAGAGTGACTGCATTTCCTTAATGAGTACCTTGAAGGATTCAGGGATGCCCGGAGTAGGAACATTCTGTCCTTTAACGATAGCTTCGTAGGTATTGACACGTCCGATAGTATCGTCTGACTTAACAGTGAGGATCTCCTGGAGTGTATAAGCAGCGCCGTAAGCTTCGAGCGCCCAAACTTCCATTTCTCCGAAACGCTGTCCGCCGAACTGTGCCTTACCGCCGAGAGGCTGCTGTGTAACGAGAGCATAAGGACCAACTGAACGGGCGTGGATCTTATCATCAACGAGGTGGTGGAGTTTGAGGTAATACATATATCCTACTGTTACACGGTTATCGAACTTTTCACCTGTACGTCCGTCATAGAGAGTGAACTTACAATCATCTGTGAATTCAAGAGCATTAGGATTGATAACCTTATCCATTGCCTTGAGTTCAAACATATCATTCTTATGCTCCTTTGCATGAGCGTCAGCCATTTTAAAGCATTCACGGATGTCATCTTCGTGAGCGCCGTCGAATACAGGAGTCATGATATGCCAGCCAAGAGCCTTACAAGCCATACCGAGGTGTACTTCAAGTACCTGTCCGATATTCATTCGTGAAGGAACGCCGAGAGGATTGAGTACGATGTCGAGAGGAGTACCATCCGGGAGGAACGGCATATCCTCTTCAGGAAGGATACGTGAAACGACACCCTTATTACCGTGACGGCCAGCCATCTTATCGCCGACTGTGATCTTTCTCTTCTGTGCAATATAGCAGATAACACGCATATTTACGCCTGCACTGAGTTCATCACAGTTTTCTCTTGTGAACACCTTAACATCAACGATAACGCCTGATTCACCGTGAGGTACTTTAAGCGAGTTATCGCGTACTTCTCTTGCCTTCTCACCAAAGATAGCACGGAGAAGTCTTTCCTCAGCGGTGAGCTCTGTCTCACCCTTAGGAGTTACCTTACCAACGAGAATATCGCCGGAGTTAACTTCCGAGCCGATGCGTATGATACCGTTTTCATCGAGGTTTGCGAGAGCATCGTCGCCGACATTCGGGATGTCGCGTGTGATCTCTTCCGGTCCGAGCTTGGTATCGCGGCATTCGATCTCGTATTCTTCTATATGAACTGATGTGAATACATCTTCTCTTACGAGACGCTCGTTAAGGAGAACAGCATCCTCATAGTTATAGCCTTCCCATGTCATGAAGCCAATGAGAGCATTCTTACCAAGTGAGATCTCTCCGTCAGCAGTAGCAGGACCGTCTGCGAGCACCTGTCCCTTCTTGATCTCTTCGCCGACGGTAACAATAGGTCTCTGATTTACACAAGTACCCTGGTTTGAGCGCTTGAACTTGATGAGTTCGTACTTGTGTTCGATACCCTCTGAGTCGATCATGTGGATCTTATCAGCATCAACATATGTTATCTTTCCATCGTATTCCGAAACAATGCAAACACCGGAGTCAACAGCAGCCTTGTACTCCATACCAGTGCCGACGAACGGTCTTTCTGTCTTGAGGAGCGGTACTGCCTGACGCTGCATGTTAGATCCCATGAGGGCACGGTTAGCATCATCGTTTTCGAGGAACGGGATCATTGATGTAGCGACTGATACGACCATCTTAGGAGATACATCCATATAGTCGACCTTTTCGCGCTCACATTCAAGTATCTGTTCACGGTAACGTGCATTAACACGAGGTCTCTTGAACTTTCCGTCTTCTGTAAGAGGCTCATTAGCCTGAGCAACAATGAAGTTATCCTCGGTATCAGCTGTCATATAGACAACTTCGTTTGTAACAACACCTGTTGCCTTATCAACCTTGCGGTAAGGGGCTTCGATGAAGCCGTACTCATTTATTCTTGCGAATGTAGCGAGATATGAGATAAGTCCGATGTTAGGACCTTCAGGAGTCTCGATAGGACACATTCTTCCATAGTGGCTGTAATGTACGTCACGAACCTCGAATCCGGCACGGTCTCTTGAAAGACCGCCAGGACCAAGTGCTGAAAGACGTCTCTTATGAGTAAGTTCAGCAAGCGGGTTATTCTGATCCATGAACTGTGAAAGCGGTGAGGAACAGAAGAATTCCTTCATTGCTGAGGAAATAGGTCTGATATTGATAAGAGTCTGAGGAGTGAGGGTGTTCACATCCTGAGACTGGATATTCATTCTCTCACGGATACCTCTTTCCATACGTGCATAGCCGATACGGAACTGATTCTGAAGAAGCTCTCCGACTGAACGGATACGTCTGTTTCCGAGGTGGTCGATGTCATCAACAGTACCAACGCCCTCGCAGAGATTGAGGAAGTAGCTGATAGTTGCAAAAATATCATCAAGGATAATGTGCTTAGGAACGAGGTCGTCAGCGCGCTTCTTGATATTCTCTTCGAGTTCGTCAGCGTCTGCGGAGGTATCAAGTATCTCCTTGAGCACCTTATAGGAAACCTTTTCGTTGATGCCGTACTTTTCTGTATCGAAATCAACATATCCCTTGATGTCTACCATGCCGTTGCCGATGATCTTTGCGATCTTTTCTACCATGCGGATAGAAGTTTCGCCGCGGTCATCAGTGAAGTATTCCTTAGCTTCTACCTTTACGAATGCGTAGTATACGCCTGCCTGCTCGATCTCGCAAGCCTTATCGTAGGAAACTACCTCGCCCTCGTCAGCCATGATCTCACCTGTATTAGGGTTGATAACAGGCTCAGCCAGGAGATGTCCTGCAAGACGTGAAGCGATACCAAGCTTCTTGTTGTATTTATATCTTCCGAAGCGGCAGAGATCATATCTCTTAGCATCGAAGAAGAGGTTATTCAGATGTGTAACAGCGCTCTCTACCGTCGGAGGCTCGCCCGGACGGAGTTTCTTGTAAACATCAATAAGAGCGTCGGAGTTATTCTTGGTCTGGTCCTTCTGGAGGATAGTCTGCTTGAGACGGTCATCCTCGCCGAAGAGTTCGTAGATCTCCTCATCAGAGCCTACACCGAGGGCACGGATGAAAGTTGTTATCGGGATCTTTCTGTTCTTGTCGATACGAACGTAAACGACATCGTTTGAATCCATTTCGTATTCGAGCCATGCACCTCTGTTAGGAATAACAGTGGTATTGAAGAGATCCTTACCTGTCTTATCCTTCTCGAAAGCATAGTAAACGCCCGGAGAACGAACGAGCTGTGATACGATAACACGCTCAGCACCGTTTATGACAAAGGTTCCGCTGTCGGTCATAAGCGGGAAATCGCCCATATAGATCTCGCTTTCGCTTACCGCACCTGTCTCCTTGTTATAAAGAGCAGCGGTAGCTCTCATTGCTACCTGATACGTAGCTCCGCGCGACTTACATTCTGCGAGAGTATACTTGGGAGTATCATCGAAACGGTAGTCCTTGAAATTGAGGACGAGATTGCCGTTATAGTCAGTGATAGCGGTCATATCGCGGAAGACTTCTCTGAGTCCTTCTTCCCTGAACCATTTATACGAGTTCTTCTGTACCTCGATAAGGTTAGGCATTTCAAGGGGCTCGGTAATCTTGCCGAAGCTCATTCTGACGTTCTTTCCCAGCTGCTTAGGTGTTACATTCACCATAGGCGAAACCTCCTTATTTTTGCTTACCTGCGGCAGTCATGTACGAACAATCCCACCGTCAGAAATAATTGCCATTTGTAATTCAGAAAAATTTTCGCTAAACTATTGACATATAGCATCCAGTGTGTTATAATATCTTGATAATAGCAACATTTTTCCATATTGATACATTATATTATTATAATACAGTTTTAACGCCTTGTCAAGCGGTTTTACGACGATTTATAGAAAACGCCGGATTTCAAAATGAAGTCCGGCGTTTTTTTGGTTTGTTTTACTTTTATCAGTAGACTGTTCCTTCTGAACTGCCTATATTGACTACAAAATCCTTTATCAGCGGCATAACTCCATCCGGCTCCACTGTCCTTACAGTATTGTCTGGAAGCTTTACATTCCAGCTGCTCTTGGTAAGATTCCTGAGTGCAAGCTTGCTTGGATCCTTTTTATTGCGTACTATCTCTGCAACTATCTCATGGAAATCGCCCTCTGTTTCACGCACCTGTCCGTCGTAGAGCTTTACTCCGCCAAACGCAGGCACTTCAAAGCGCTTGAACTTTATGCCGCCGCGGCACGTAAGCGGACCGCCGCAGTACATACAGCTGGCGGTATACCCCTCAGAAATGAAAGTCTCCTTTCCGCAGTGAGGACAAGCCACTACCTCGCTCCTCATACGTACAAACGCATCGAGCCATGTACGCTCTATAACGCGATCATAAGGCGGCTTAACAGATTCCTTGCCAAACGATTTGATAAACAATTCGCGGATGTATTCGGGATATATCTTCCAGAAACGCAAAGTATTCGTGTTCAGCTGATTGTTGGCAGCATTACGGTCATCATCCGGATCAAGCACGAATACCGGATCACTGCCGTAAAACTTCTTTTCGAGTTCAGGTGTCATGCACGGAGGCGTTGAATACTTTCCTTCAAGAGGATGCTCAACAAACAGCATACGGAACAGTATTACAGCGAGCGAAAAACGGTCCGAGCGCTTATCAGGAGCGCCGCCGAGAACCACTTCCGGAGCCATATAGCGTTGTTTTCCGGCTATTCCAAAATTCACTCCGCGCTCAGAAACATTATCGTTATCGCAAATAAGCACGTCTCCGCTGGCAGGATTTATAAAGAAATTTCCATTATTCAGATCCTGATAGCTATAACCGTCATTGTGGAGCGCACGGAAGCCCTCTATAATGTTTATTGCCGCATTGCATCTTGCGGTAATACTTGCGAATTTAGCCTTCATACAGCGTTTTTTCGGATCCCAGATAAGAAAACGTGTTAGTTCCTCATACCCCTGCGGACGCAGCTGCATAATGTAACCGAAAGTGCCGTCTATCCACTCT
>ONAI01000071.1 GCA_900315755.1 uncultured Ruminococcus sp. | reverse complement strand
GCTTTTTATGGCTGTTCAGGTCTTAAATCAATAACTCTTCCTGATTCAATTACAAGCATTGGTGATAGAGCTTTTTCAAGCTGTTACGCACTCGAATCAATCAATATACCTGATTCTGTTACAAGCATAGGTTATAGTGCTTTTTATGGTACTAAGTGGCTTAAAACAAAGCAAAAAGAAAATCCTTTAGTTATAGTTAATGGTATACTTATTGACGGTAGAACTTGTTCAGGAGATGTTGCTATACCTAATTCAGTTACAAAGATTGCAGGTTCTGCTTTTTATAATTGTGAAAATCTAACATCAATAAATATCCCTGATTCAGTTACAAGCATTGATTATGGTGTTTTTTCATATTGTAACAGCCTTGAATCAATAATTATTCCTGATTTTGTTACAAGCATAGGTGATTATGCATTTAATGAATGTTCAAGCCTTACATCAATAACTATACCTGATTCTGTTACAAGCATAGGATATGGTGCATTTAATGAATGTTCAAGCCTTACATCAATAACTATACCTGATTCTGTTACAAGAATAGTATATCGTGCATTTAATGGCTGTACAAATCTTTCATCAATAACTATTATGAATCCGGATTGCGAATTCAATTATGAGGCAGGTACAATTTCCAATGGTTATGATGAAGATAATTCAGAATATTACTATAACGGCACTATCCGCGGCTATGACGGTTCAACTGCTCAGGCTTACGCAAAGAAGTACGGCTACAAATTCGAGTCATTAGGCGAAGCACCGACCTCCGTTACAGAGTTTGCCAAAGGCGATGCTAACGGTGACAACAGTATTGATATGTCAGATGTCGTTATTGTAATGCAGGCATACTTGAATCCTAAGAAATACGGTGTAAATGGTACAAGTCCTGACCGCATAACTCCTGAAGGCGAAATAGCCGGAGATGTTGACGGTAATAAAAGACTCTCCGCTAATGATGCACTTCTTATTCAGAAATTCGCCCTGAAGCTTATTGATAAATTATAATAAATCAAAACCGGTCTCACATAACATGAGACCGGTGATTTTTTACACTAAGCTGTGAAAAGATCAATCTGAAGCACCTTCAAATATCTCACCGTCAACTATGTGTACAGTGGTATTGAAAACGTCTTTGGGATGTGATATAATATTAATTACAATATACTGCATTATTGTGAAGCCATAAACAGCGATTTGCTGTCTAATATAAAACTGGAGGTATTCTGTTATGAAACAATCATTTGAAAAAGGATTTTTTGCACCACTGCCTGTGCTTATAATTGGCACATACGACGCTGATGGCAAGCCTGATGCTATGAACGCAGCATGGGGAGGTCAGGTAGGCATGAGCCAGATATCAGTCAGCCTTTCAAGCTCCCACAAAACCACTGAAAATATCAAGCTGACTAAGGAGTTCACAGTTGCATACGCAACATCAGAGTATATTGCAGCCTGTGACTATGTTGGTATAGTATCGGGAAATAAAGTTGCTGATAAGCTGGAAAAATGCGGATTGACCGTTACAAGATCTGATAAAGTAAATGCTCCTGTAATAGATCAGCTTCCTGTCACAATTGAGTGCAGGGTGCTCGACATTCAGGAGGAGTTCAATGAGACAAGAGTTGTTGCAGAGGTAGTCGGACTTAAAGCAGATGAGAATGTCCTTACCGATGGCAAGGTCGATTATAGCAAGGTCGGACTTGTTACATATGATACAGTTTCAAAATGTTACAGAACGGTTGGTGAAAGCGTTGCAGCTGCACGAAGTGTCGGAAAAAAGTTTGAGTGATGATCTGCTTTGTACATAGATGCTCCGGAAGGAGAGGGGATAGGTTATTGCATAGTTGCAGACTGTCCGTGGGAGCCGGAACACCAGTGCGAAATAATAATCAGGGATGATACTGTTCTGTATGCTGGCCCTTGTGAGGGGGAAACTCCGTGGGGCGATGAAGATGATTATTACTGCATCTGGGAAGAATAGTCTATTGATGATTGGGAGAAAAAATGGCTGAGATAATCGAGATCGAGAATTTAAACATACCGGAACTCTTCCCTTATGTACAGACATCAGAGGTACAGCTGCTGCGGATGTTTGAACCTGAAAACGGCGTATTTATCGCGGAAAGTCCAAAGGTGATAAGGACCGCTCTTGACTGCGGTTATGAACCGCTTTCAATGCTGATCGAAAGGAAGTATATAACCGGTCAGGCGAGCGATTTGATAGAGCGCTGCGGTGATATACCGATGTATACAGCACCGAGCGAAGTCCTCACTGAACTGACAGGATTCAAGCTTACACTCGGTGCATTATGTGTCATGAGGCGCAAGGATCTTCCTGAGCCTGAAAAAATACTTGCTTCGGCAAAACGAATCGCTGTACTTGAAGATGTCATGAATCAGACTAATGTCGGAGCGATATTCCGCTCAGCGGCAGCTCTTGGTTTTGATGCAGTAGTTTTGACTTCAGCTTCGAGCGATCCGCTCTACCGGCGTTCAATAAGAGTAAGTATGGGAACTGTTTTCCGCATCCCGTGGACATATCTTCAGCAGCCTGCACCGGACTATGTTTCAAGTCTCAGAGCACTTGGCTTTTCAACGGCTGCTATGGCACTCAGAAAAGACACCGTAAGCATAGGGGATAAGCGCCTTAAAGCCGAAAACAAGCTTGCCGTCATACTCGGAACTGAAGGTGAGGGGCTTCGTGAAGAAACGATAGATTCATGTGATTATACTATCAAGATACCCATGGCGTACGGAGTTGATTCGCTGAATGTTGCCGCTGCAAGTGCAGTAGCATTCTGGGAACTCGGAAAAGGATGCGAATAAGTCAAGCTTAGTGAGATGTTCGGGAAATGACATTATACTGTCTTGTTTTCAGGAAATATTCCGGCAAGAAAACAATGAAGTTAGTGTATTGCTTAACGAATTAGTATTAGAATTTACTATTATTAACAATATATCAATTGACATTCGTTGTTAAATAATGTATAATATATATAACGGTATATAGATTTAGAACAAGTTATTGTTATATGATTTATAATTCGTGACGAATGAGGTTGGTATGATGCGTAAATTACAATTAATACTTGTCTCTTTTGCCGGAGTTATGATCGTTGTTATTCTTATACTCGTGAAAACTGTTGAATTGCCTGTAAAAGGCAACAATACAAGTATCAGCGAGAACTATCTCCTCGGCTGGACTGATGAAGAGGGTGAGCAGGTATCGCTTTACCAATCCTTTGAAAAGGGAACTGAAAAACATACCTTTACACGAATGATCAACGGTAATACTGTCAACGGCAGAGAGATGTGTCTGATAACGCACAATATGTCTTTTAAGGTGCTTCTCGGTGACAAGGTGATATATTCTTATGCTCCTGAACTCGGTGGCTTATACGGAAAGCGCTACGGTGAAGCTTTGCATATAGTGAATCTTCCGACTTTTTCGGATAACCGTCAGCTGAGTATTGAAGCTGTTTCTCTCAGTGATGACGGTACGAGTGGCTGTGATGAGGCATATCTTATGCACGCTAATGATTTTATCGACGATGTAAGGCAGAAATCCGGGATAAAGTTTGCGCTGTGCGTTATGACTTTCCTGTTCGGACTTCTATTGTTTGTTGTGGGAATAGTAGAAGATAAATTTCAGGGAAAAATGATCGAAACTATGTGCCTCGGCGCGATAGCTATGATAGTCAGTGCATGGGTAGGTTCGCAGACCATGATACTTCGCACTATTGTGCAGAATTCAGCCATGCTGAGGGTCGTTGAGTATACGTCGCTGATGGTGCTTCCGATACCTGTGCTTATGTTTGTTGCGGCTTATACCCGAAACTGCGATGATAAGCGTGTTATGTCACTTATAATAGCAAGCGCACTCAATACTATACTTACGGTTTCGCTTGTTTGCATGGGCTTAGGTGATTATTATGATTATTTGTTCATTACTCATATCATTATAGCTACCGGAGTTTGTCTGATAATACACATAGTAGTGATTTCAATGCTTCGGAACAAAATCGACCGCAGAAAGAGTATATACCTCGTAAGCGCACTTACTGTACTCATGCTTTCGGGCATACTTGATATGGTCATGTATTACGTTGAAAATACAAACGGTACTGCATATCTTACGGTGATCGGACTTATCGTGTTTGCTTCGATACTTGCAGTTTATGAGTATCAGCACATAATTGAGATACAGATAATGTCGAGCAAGGCCGAGCTCATGCAGACTCTCGCTATGAAAGATCCGCTTACTGATATTGGCAGCCGTACAGCTTTTGTAGCGCATGAGAAAAGTCTTATGGAAAAGAAGACAGGAAAGTGTCTGTTCGTACATTTTGATGTGAATAATCTCAAGCACGTGAATGACGTTTACGGTCATGCTGAGGGCGACAGAATTATCATCGGGGCAGCTAACGTGATAAAGGCTGGGTTCAGCGACTACGGAAAAGTTTACCGCGTTGGCGGCGATGAATTCTTTGCGATACTTGAGCAGGCGACCTGCCAGGAAGATTATAATCTTGGAATTGCTAAATTCACACGCGCTCAGCATGAATATAATGCCAAAGAGGAACCGCCGGTACAGCTTTCGATTGCCTATGGAATGGCTGAATACAACTTTAATGAGCAGAATCCGGAAAATGCTGAACGTCTTGCGGACAGCCGTATGTATGAGAAAAAACGCGAGATGAAAGCTGCGTCATTAAAGCAGAAAAGCAAATAACTCCTTTCAGAATACTCTGAGAGGAGTTATTTTTCAGCTTGTGAATAAAGTATGCTTTGATAAATAATGGGATTTTAAAGCGGAGATGTCTGAGAAGCAGACAGAGGGGAATGACACGATTAGTGTTGCCATGCAAGTGAGGGCTTCTCCTTAAAATGTATCGCATTTTGACATACTGTCAGTTCGTGGATCGAATGCTCAGATGACAGCAGGTGAAGGCTCTTTATTGAGGATGTCCATGAATTCTTCGCCGGTGATAGTTTCTTTATCGAGCAGATACTTGGCGAGCTCGTGGAGCTTATCAAGATTATCCGAGAGAAGCTTCTTTGCCTTTTCATGTGATGTGCGGACAATAGAATTGACTTCATCATCAATTCTGGAAGCTGTTTCAGGTGAGCAGGCGAGAGAAGTATCACCTCCGAGATACTGGTTGGTTACAGTTTCAAGAGCTACCATGTCAAAACCGTCGCTCATACCGTATCTTGTTACCATAGCTCTTGCAAGCTTGGTAGCCTTTTCGATGTCGTTGGAAGCACCTGTCGTGTAAGTTCCGAAAATCAGTTCCTCGGCTGAACGTCCGCCGGTAAGAGTAGCGATACGCGCAAGAGCCTCTTCCTTTGTGAGAAGGAACTTTTCACCCTCATCGACCTGCATTGTGTAGCCGAGTGCGCCTGATGTACGGGGGATAATAGTGATCTTATGTACCGGTGCGGAATCCTTCTGCTTTGCAGCAACAAGTGCATGACCTATCTCGTGATAAGCGATTATCTCCTTTTCTTTCTGGGAGATCACGGCGTTTTTACGCTGATAGCCGGCAATAACTACCTCAACGCTTTCTTCAAGATCAGATTGAGTAACAGACTGTCTGCCGTTTCTTACTGCTCTCAGAGCAGCCTCGTTTACGATATTGGCGAGTTCGGCACCTGAAGCGCCGGCAGTTGCTCTTGCAATAGCGTTGAAATCAATATCGGGTTCTGTTTTGATCTTAACTGCGTGGACCTTGAGTATAGACTCTCTTCCGGCGAGGTCGGGGAGTTCCGCAGGTATACGTCTGTCAAATCTTCCCGGACGCAGCAGCGCCGGATCAAGCGATTCGGGACGGTTGGTTGCTGCGAGGATAACTACGCCCTTTTTACCGTCAAAGCCGTCCATTTCGGTCAGAAGCTGGTTGAGAGTCTGTTCACGCTCATCGTTTCCGCCAAGCTGACCGTCACGCTTTTTGCCTATGGTGTCGATCTCATCAATAAATACGATGCAAGGAGCTTTTTCGTTAGCTTGCTTGAAGAGGTCACGGACCTTTGCAGCACCCATTCCTACGAACATCTCAACAAATTCAGAGCCTGAGATCGAGAAGAACGGTACATTTGCCTCGCCGGCGACAGCTTGTGCAAGGAGAGTTTTACCGGTTCCGGGAGGACCTACCAGCAGTGCGCCCTTAGGGAGATTAGCACCGATCTCAGCGTATTTATCGGGATTGTGCAGGAAGTCAACGATCTCTTCGAGGGCTTCCTTGGCTTCGTCCTGACCGGCAACATCGCTGAAGGTCTTACCTGTCTGCGCCTTGACGTAGATCTTGGCGTTGCTCTTGCCGAATGCCATAGAATTGCCCATACGCTTGCTCATTCCGCGCATAAGCACGTTCCAGAGAACGATCATCAGTACGATCGGCAGTACCCATGCAAACAGGAAGCTTACTATGGGGTTCTCATGCTCGATCTTTCCTGTGAAATCTATCTGACCGTTGTCGTGGAGACGGTTCACAAGATCCGGATCTTCTATCTTTACGGTCGAATACAGCTGTGAATCACCGTCGTCTTCAACTTCAAAAACGATAGTATCGTCTTTGATCTCGGCTTGTGTTATTGTACCGGCTTCAAGCTGTTTGAGGAAGAAGCTGTAATTTGTCTCCTTGATCTGAGCCTTTTTTACAGCCGGCAAAAGGACAGCGTTGAAAAGGATAACGAGTCCTACGCATATAAGCGCGAAAATAATATAATTCTTTTTATTATTATTGCTGCGTTGTTCATTCATTTTAAATTATCATCTCCTGAAAAGGTTTCTGTGAAAATTATATCATATATTCTCTGCAATTACAACCGGAAAATTGTGATAGAAATGAAAAATATGTGAAAAGAAAAAAAGGACAGCCCTTCTGGACTGTCCTTTGAAATTATTTCTCAACCGGGAAGCTTGTAATAAGCTTGAGTGAGTATTTCTGAATGAGAAGTGCATCATTTGTGCTGATACCTGCTTTGCCGTCAACTTCTGCATTTACCTTTCCGAGTTCTGTGATGCGGTCTTTGCTTGTACCGTCAACTTCGTACTTAGCAGGATTCAGGTAAGCCTGCATAACGATTACAGAATCTGACATATTTACTTCCTTATCGCAGTTTGCGTCGCCGATGAGTGAAGGAGTAAGTTCACCTGTTGTAGAGCTTGAAGAAGGCTCTGAAGACGGTTCTTCAGGCTTTGAGCCGTCAGGTTCGATACCTCCAACGAGAACGCCGTCATCGTAGATACATATGTTGTCGCAGCGTTCCTCCGGCGGATCATTAACAGCAAAGAAGTCACTGTCTTTGCCGATCTTGAGGTTCTGATAACTCCAGTCATTGGTAGGATCCCATATGTCTCCGTAGAACATACCGAGATCGAACTGATATTTCTTGCCGGAGTTTGCGATAACATAGTCGTTCCAGTTTATTTCAATATAGTAGGTATCAGGAACCTTATCATACTTGTATGGACCTGAGAGAACGCCGTCGCCGCCGGCAGCTTTGTCCTCAGCACTTGACTGATCGTATAATTCATATACTCTTGTGACGCCATCAATGCCATTAGCACATTCACTTATGTTGAAGAAATAGCGTACAGAAGTTTTCTTTGAAGGCGAAGTGCTGCCTGAGAGCACCTTGAATGATACCTGTGTAGTACCTGAGCCGTCACCATTCTCGTTAGGCTTATCTACGCCGAGAGCTTCTACCCAGTAACCGTTGCCGCCGTCGCTGCCGTTGCCGTAAACGCGCTTCTCGTCCTCAGGCGGGAAGTTAGGAGTGAGCTTCATATCCTCAGTGCCGAATACCTTGTAAAGACCGGCAGCAGCAGCAGGGAGACAAGCGTTATAGTCGATAGTAACCTCGTTTTCTGTCCAGTCCTTGGTAGCGTCATCGTGACCGTCATTGTTGTCAGGACCGCCTGCAAGAGCGCCCCAGAGAATGTGCTTCTGCTCACGCGGATCTTCTGCCATGAGAAGTCCGGAAGCCGCTCTGTGGTGAGGATTCTTTACAGCTGTATCGTTATAGCCGACGATGAATGCTCTCGGACCGCTTGTGCCGTTTTTACCGGCAAGAACTGAGTATTTCGGTTCTTCCTTGTAGGTTATCTCGTTTTTGCCGAGTACATAATCCATCTGTTTCTGAGCCCATTCGCTCCACTCAGTTACCTCGCCGTTATTGTGGTACTTATCGTAGAGGAGACAGATCATCTGCATTGCAGTGTTATAACGGCAGCTGCCCCACTCGTTGAGCCAAGCGAAGTGTCCGGGAGTTTCCTTGCCCTTCCATGTCTTGAGGCACTTGCCGAGGCAGTCATCATCCCAGAAATCCTTGTAAACATACTGGTTTTTGCCCTGAGCGTCTCTGATATGCTGAACGAGGTCGAGTTCAGGGTGATTGTCGTTTATAACAGCCCACATGAGTGCTGCACCGGACCACATATCGTTCCAGCAGTAGCACCAGCCTGAAGGAGCATAGTAATCGAAGATCTTATATGCGTTGTCAAATACTGAAGCGTCCTCAGTAGCCATGTACATCCATGCAGCAGCCCAGCAGAAATCGTCTTCCCAGTGGTCTGACTTGTAGAATCTAACCGGACCATCACCGTTATCTGAGATCAGCTTATCCTGCTGACCGGGATTACTTGGCTGTGTCGTATCCTGAGTCTGATTCTG
>ONAI01000007.1 GCA_900315755.1 uncultured Ruminococcus sp. | reverse complement strand
GTTTATTATAATCAAAAGGAGTTTTTCTTTCAAGCCTTATAGCTTTAAGCTATTTTGAACCCCCAGTCAAACTGGGGGTTTTCTAATTATAAACAAAAACGCCGCACTATGTATAGTGCGGCGTTTTTTATTGACCTATGTCCGGCTTACTGCTCATCTTCCTTGCGGCGGATGATTCCAGATGCCTTTATTGCGATCAAGCCCATAATTGTTGACATTATAGCTGCGAAAGCTGTAAGCCAGTTTGTCATGGAGTTGTCACCTGTCTGAGGGAGGTTGATATTCTCGTCATTCATGTTAGTTCCGATACCTGTTATAGGATCAACAGTATAAACATCAAGAACATTTCCCTTAACATCAGTAAGTGTTATAACATACTTACCATCAGCAGAGGTTGTTATCTCTGCATTTGCCGGATTCTTGCCTGTCTTGTCACGGTAATCCCTGATAGCCCACTGACAGATCTCATCTTCATCTATCTTAACATTTACCTTTACATTGACTATTGCTTCTTTTCCTACGCTGTCTACTGCGGTTATCTTTGTTTCACCCTTTGATACCGCTGTTATAAGACCGTTCTCATCTACTGTTGCTATCTCAGGATCAGCAGAAGTATAAGTTACAAAGTCCTTGTTTGCAGTGAGCTTGAATGTTTCATCTGCAAGTATCTCAATGCTTTCGGTATTAAGTTTGAGATCAGCATAGATATTCTGAATTCTTACAAAGAACTCTTCCATAGCTGTTCCGGTATAGTCGATAGCGTTGCCGGAAATTGATAATCCAAGTACGTTAGTTGAACTGAAATCGCCTGAAACCACAAATGTATCTGAATACTTGTCATCAGGAGCGTATAACTGAGGCTCAACTGTTATAGCACTGCTGATTCCGCCTATTGATACTGTATCATTGTTTACAGTTTCAATGTCCATAACCTTTGTGAACTCAACGCGGATTGCATTCTCACTAAGTACGTAATTCTGTACAGCAGGTGCTGTTTTATTGAGAAGATTGAAATCAAGATCGAACTTAGGAGGTGCGACATTAAATATCTCGCTCTTTATAATATCATATCCGGGAACTTCACAGGTTACATAATATGTACCCTCCGGAACAACCCACGCATATGCGCCGGCATCGTCTGTTATTTTCGGGTTCTGCTGATCATAGTCCTCAGCGTTCCATACCTTCCATTCGCCTGTCTCTTCATCGAGTACATAGCAGGTCATAACAGCACCGCTTACTGTCTTGGACTTTATGCCCTCATATACGATACCGGATGGATCAACGATAGTATTCATCTGACCATCGGAATCATATTCGCACCAGCCGTAATCAGCCATTTCTAAGTCAATAGCAGCAAGTTCCTCGCACTGTCTTCTTCTTGCATCACAGATAGTACCAAGACCATTGCTGATATAATCAAGTGATGATGAGTAATATCCTGGGTCAACAGATGATGTAGCAACTGACATACCTGAGATCATTACCTGACCGTCTCTTTCGAGAGCTGAGATACGCTCTATTTCAGCATCCCAATAAGATGATCCTGTATTTGTGTTGCTCACTATCTCATCATAGCGCTCTGTTGCGTCTCTGTTGGTACGTGCAACTGTTGTTATACCACTGATTGCATTATATACCGGACCAAGCGGTGAATCATCATCAAATGCATACTCAGCAACTGTATCAAGGAAGTTCTGAGCATCTTCTGTCGGATCATCGTCATCATCGTCGCTGTTGAATCTGACAATATTATTGAGATATAACATACTGTCATTTTCAGCTTCGTCACGGATCACTGCTCTCTTCTTAGCCTTTGGCTGCTCAGCGTCTGCCTGAATGTAAACGCGTGCAGGAACACTTCCGTCATCAGAAATAAGCAGATGAGCAAATGCGAGATAATCATCCATGCTGTAAGATGACTTTCCGGAATTTGTGTAAGCTTCATCAGCCTGTGCAAGTACAGAGTTATCGAAGCCTGTCTTGTCATCAGCAGCCTTCTTATTGCTGATAGTCTTATGGTAAGCTGTATAGTACTTGCCATTCATAAGGATTTTGCCATCAGACTTCTCAAAGCCGTATTCCTCATAAGAATCAGCCAGCTTATCTGCTGAAATGCTCTTACCGTTTACAGCTACTGAATCAGAAGCATAATAATAGCAGTCTGTAAGCTTCTTGCCGGTAGTTTTGCTCTTAAGTCTTGCAATACAGCTTGTATCATCTATTTTGATAGATTCAGTGTCATACTTGCTGAGATCAATTGAATTCTTGAGTGCCTCAACTGTTTCATCATCAACAACTGGCTTTCTCTTATCAAAGATGATCAAATTGAGTGAACCCGGCACATAGTTGTGATTGGATTCATCAAAGTATGCACCCTCAGGTGTCATAAATGCGCCCTCTGCCTCATCGTACTCTGCAACAAGGTACTTGGATTCGTTACCCTTCTTGCTTCTTACAACGATGGATGAGATCCTGTCAGGATTTGTAGCAGTGATCTTGAAGCGCATATTGCCTGCCGGATAATACTGGATAAGCGGACGCTCACCCTTTGTGAAAATGCCTGTAATATCAAGCGTATCAGTATACTTGTTGATATTAGTCGGAGCGTGAGTACAGTATAAAAGCTCAACACTTGTTATTGAAGGCTTATTATTTGAATACTTGACAGTAATGTCATTTGTCTTTTCAACTCCGCATACTGCATGGAGATTATATATATCGTTCTCAGCTTCCTCAGGAAGTACTGCTGTTACGACATACTTGCCTGTATACTGGTTTGATACTGCCTCGCCTACAAGCTCATCGCCTAAGTAGATCTTAACCTTCTTGCCGGGTTCAGCAATACCGTAAATATCACAGCTGCGCTTTGATACAGTAGACTGTGCTGAAATAGTAAGCTTAGGTACTGTAAGTGCCATGTCAGGCAGTGTCTGAGACCAGTTGTAATTGTGAGAATTGAAGTGCATTCTTGGTCTGATAGTATAAGCCTCAGCGTTATAAGCCTCTATTCTTGCCGAGAAATGAAGAGTTCCGGTTGGCTTTGTAAGTGAAATAACGCCGCTGTTGCCTACAAATGTTGCCTTGTTATCTTCAGAATCAGTAACAACAGAACTGTCAATGAGAAGGAGTCCGCTTGGAAGATTGAGTTCAAATCTTACATCAGAGTTTTCACCGTTTGCAAAGCCAGAGCAGATCCAGTCATTAAGATCGTACTTGATGCTGAAGTTAGCTACGCCGCCAACGATCTTTGCAGCTGAGCTTACGTTCATTACAGGGCTTTCGCTTGTGAAAACAGTTGCTCTTTCATCATTAAGCGAGCTGCATCCGGAGAATGCATACTCAGCAAACTTGAAGAAGCCAGCCTTGTTTCCAATGTCAGAAAGACTGCTGCATCCTGCAAATGCGTAATTTCTTACCTCGTCAATATCAGCCGGAAGAACTGCACTTGCAAGTTCAGGACAATCATAAAATGTTCTGTCAGAAATAACAGTTACGCCGTCCGGTATAACAACAGACTTCAATGCACAGCAGCTTTCAAAAGCTGAGTTGTTGATCGCTGTAACAGTTGACGGGATATTGATCTTTTCGAGTGCCTTACAGTTTCTGAATGAGAGTGCACCGATAGTTGTAAGAGCAGAAGGAAGCTTTACATCTGTGAGTGATGTATCATCTGAGAATAATCCAAGACCGTTCACAGAATTAAGTACCTTTATAGTGTCCGGAAGTACAGCTTTTTTAAGTGAAGCGCAAGCTGCAAATGCGCCGCCGCCGATCTCAGTAACAGATTTCGGAACGTTTATCTCCTTGATTCCGCAATTATAGAAGCACTTTTCACCTATCTCTGCAAGCTTAGCAGGGAGAACTGCTTCTGAAAGCTCTACACAGTTTGAGAATGCGCTTCCGCCGAGATACTCAACATTATTGTGAAGCTTCACAGATTCAAGTGAAGTGCATTCGCTGAATGTGCTTCCTTCGATACGTGTTACAAGCGAAGGAACAGTAAACGTAGTGAGAAGAGTACAATTTCTGAATGCGCCGCTTCCGATCTTGTTTACAGTTTCAGGAAGAGCAATAGCATCAAGTGAAGTACAGCCTGAGAATGCATTGTTTCCGAGCTCGGCAAGAGCTACTGGGAATGTAACACTTTCAAGTGAAGTACAGTTTGAGAACATTCCGAGATCATTGCCGGATTTCAGAACTGTAATGCTCTCTGGAAGCTTGATCTCCTTGAGAGATGCACAATTTGCAAATACTGCATAGCCGAGAGAAGTTACTGTATCAGGTACATCAAGGCTGCTAAGTCCGCTGCCTGCAAATGCCATATTTCCGATAGCAGTAACAGAAGCAGGTATCTCAAATGCTGAAAGAGAACGACAATTTGCAAATGCACTCTTTCCGATATAATCAATATTGGAATTGAGCTTTACTTCTGAAAGTGAATTACAGCCTGCAAATGTATTATCTTCGATTCGTGATACAGAATCCGGAAGTGTGATCGAAACGAGTGCAGTACAACCGGAAAATGCGCCGTCCTGTATGCTTGTTACGCTTGAAGGTATATCCACTTCGGTAAGTGAGGTACAGCCATTGAAAGCATCGTGGTTGATCCTGTTGATCGAATCACGTATCTTTACTGATGTTATGTTTTTGTTGCCTGCAAAAGCAGCATATCCGATCTCTGTTTCGTCACCGATATAAGTGTCGATAACAGCACGTCCGGCAGTAACATAATACTTATAGCCGTTTTCTTCTGCCATAGAAAGAGTGCTTGCAGATGACTTCTTTGCAACAGCATTCTCAGCAGCATCTTCGGCTGTGAAAACGATATTGTTCTCCGAAGCCGGTGCTTCGTAGATAGATCTTGCTATCTCTGAAGTTACTCCGGTATCCGGTGCTTCAGCCGCATACGACTGGAGTGCAGCATTGT
Organism: uncultured Ruminococcus sp.; assembly: GCA_900315755.1. GTDB lineage: Bacteria > Bacillota > Clostridia > Oscillospirales > Ruminococcaceae > Ruminococcus. The sequence continues at coordinate 53,670 of ONAI01000007.1, read as the reverse complement.
AAGGAACACTTGACGAAAGCAGCGCTACTGCCATTGTTCCGCTGATCATGGATTTGCGTAAACTGATAAAACTTTTCATTAACTGACCTCCTTAGTAGTCTTGGAAATGTTGTAATGCTGTATTTCGGGGGAAAAGCCTCACCTTGTTCCTATTTTTAACAAGATAATTACAGCAATTACATCAAAAATCATATGCAAATATGAAAAAATTTGCAATACTATAAATATTATACACAATTGTTTCCAGCAAGTCAAGTTAAATTTTCCTTAACATATCTGTCACATTATTCACAAACAATGCCGTGCAGGAACTATAAGTCCCCGCACGGCATAACACAGCATATATTAAAGCTGATCAAACATTTTCAATACATATTTCTGTATCAGGTTCAGTGACCGGAAGTGCCGAAAACTCTGTTATCCTTCCAAGCACATACTGCGTTATGAGTACGACATCATTTACATTTACCATTCCGTTGCCGTCAATATCCGATTTTGGATCAACGCTGCCGCCGGAAAACATATTCACCAATGCTCTGCGGCAAAGTATTGCGTCATAACCATTCACTTTGCTGTCGCCGTTCAGATCACCTCTGACCGCAGCTGCTGACGGAAGTATAATTCCTAAACTGCATAAAGCTGCCGAAAGGACTGCTGCGGCTTTCTTTTTTATGCTATTCATCGCATATCTCTCCTAAACCTAATGATATAATACACTAATTATATCACCTTGCAGCAGCAATATAAAGGGAACTCCTGCTTTTTCCTGACCTCAGACCAACAATTTGATATATTGCACAAGTCAGAGGACTTTCATTTGTAAAAGGTGAATATACAGGCTGCGATACACCGTCTATCAGACGCGTTCCGCTTGACTTGTCAGCCGTTTTAGGGTATAATAAATATAACTTTTATTGTATCTGAATGCGCCGCGGACTGGAGGATCTTCTATGAATCAGAATGGCGATATTTGCATCGGTATGGCAGGAGCCGGCAGAGCAACTGAACTACATATGAATGCTCTTAAACGTTTTTCCGGTGTACCGGTATGTCTAAAACATATCATCGCTCAAAGGACCGAACAGGTTGAGTATGCTCAGAAACGCTTCGGATTTGAAAAGTATTCGCTGTCATTCGAGGATCTTCTTAACGATAAGGAGATAGATGTCATCGACATATGTACTCCACCTTACGTTCACGAGGAAATGGTGATCGAAGCTATAAAAGCCGGCAAACACGTTATCTGCGAAAAGCCGCTGAGCGGTTACTTCGGAAAAGCCGGTGACATACAGCCAATTGGAAAAAACGTCTCCAAAGCAGTCATGTATGATGAACTTCTGAAATCACTGGAGAGAGTCCGCTCTGTACTGAAAAATTCAGACAGGAAGTTCATGTACGCTGAAAACTTTGTATATGCTCCTGCTATCAGAAAAGCCGCAGAGATAATACGTGAGAAAAAGTCCCGTATCCTCTGTGCTAAAGGCGAGGAAAGTCTGAAGGGCTCAAGCTCTCCGGTCGCAGGAGAATGGAACAAGACCGGTGGTGGTACTTTCATAAGAACCGGCGCACATCCTCTGGCAGCTATCCTATGGCTTAAACACGTCGAAGGCATGGTGCGCGGAGAAAAAATAGAAGTTGCCACAGTTTTCGGAGATATGGGGCAGCTTACATCTTCCCTCTCCGATTACGAACACAGACACATCGCCGCTTCTCCGAATGATGTTGAAGACTACGGCAACGTTATCCTCACTTTCACAGACGGTACTAAAGCTTCGATCCTCGCCACTGATACTCTCCTCGGAGGAAGCCGCAACTACGTTGAGCTCTACTGCAATGATGCTGTGATAAACTGCAAGCTCACTATGTCAGATATGATGGACACTTACTTCCTCGATGAAGACAGACTCGACAATGTATATATTTCCGAAATGCTGCCATCCAAAACAGGCTGGAATCATCCGTTCCTTGAAGATGAAATAATCCGCGGATATACTGATGAAATGCGCGATTTCATGGAAGCTATATACTATGACAGAGAGCCGCAGTCCGGCTTTGATCTCGCTTATGATACCATCAAAATAATCTATGCAGCTTATAAGTCGTCGGAACTCGGTCACGCTGTCAAGCTTTAAAAGGCAGATCGTAAAGGAATTTTTGATATGGATAAAGTTTTGATAACAGGAGGAAGTCACGCTGAGCTTCCTCTCATAGATGCTCTTCACCGTCTTGGATATTATGTCATCTCAACCGGAAACAATCCGGAAGGATTAGGTCACGCTTCTGCTGATCTTTACGTTCAGGGAGATTTTTCCGACAGAGACCTCGTTCTGCGTCTGGCAGAGGATTACAGCGTAAAAGGCGTAGTTTCGGGATGCAATGACTTTGCTTTTCTTTCTGCCGCCTATGCCTGCGAAAAGCTTGGTCTGCCGGGACACGACAACTTCAGCACTGCAAGTATTATACATCATAAAGACCTTTTCCGTGAACTGCTACGCGGATCTGGTCTTCCGTCACCCGAAAGCATAAAGGTGTCATCAGATTCTGAACTTGAAGCCGCCTGTCAGAAGATCGGCTTCCCGATGCTGGTAAAACCTGTCGACTTGACCGGCGGAAAAGGTGTAAGGATATGCAGCAGTATAAATGAAGCGAAAAGTGCCTTAAGCGCTGCGATGAAAGCTACACGCGAGGATCATGTCATTGCTGAACAGATGATAAAAGGACAAAATCACGGCGTATCTGCTCTTATTAAAAATGGCAAAACTGTTTTCGCGTTCTTCGACAATGAAGAGTACTACATAAACAAGTATCTCGTTTCCGGCGCATATGCTCCGGCAGATATTTCAGATGAGGTCAAAGCTGACGTTTGCGCTCAGATCAATACTATTGCCGGTAAACTCAGTCTTGCTGACGGTCTCTTCCACTGTCAGTGCATAATGACAGATGACGGCATTTCTTACCTTATAGATCCATGCCGCCGCGCTCCCGGTGATCTTTACCTGAAACTCGTTGAGTATTCAACCGGAGTTGACCACAGCGAAGCTATCGTCAGATCCGAACTCGGACTTGATTTTTCAGAACTGCTTGCTCATAGATATGATACTGAGAAATGTATCGCGCGTGAATGTATTATGACCGACCGCTGCGGTACGTTCAAAGGAATTGTTATTGATGATGAACTTGAAAAATACATCCGTGATGCTCTTATCTGGGCTGAACTGGGCGAACCCGTTGAGGACTACCTAAAATACAAGGCTGGTATCGTTTTTTTTGAGTTTCCTGACAGGATCATAATGAAAAATATGCTGAACGGTCTTTACAACAAAATGAAAATAATCACAGAGAATAATAATTAAAGAGGTAATTGCAATGAGCAGTATTCCTGCTTCTGAAAGCAGATCAGGACTAAAAACAATCAGCTTCGTTATCCCCTGCTATTGCTCTGAAAAAACGATCAGAAGCGTTGTTGATGAGATAAGAGGCGAGGTCCGGAAAAAAAAAGATGAATACGATTACGAGATAATACTTGTGAATGACTACTCCAGAGACGGCACTCTCAGGGAAATAGAGAAGCTTTCCGCTGAAGACCACAAGATAGTTGGTGTGGATTTTCCACGAAATTTCGGTCAGGCTTCGGCTCAAATGGCAGGCTTCCACGAAGTGAGGGGCGATTATGTCATCAGTCTCGACGATGACGGTCAGATGCCTATTGAATCGGTTTTTGACCTCATAGCAAAGCTCGATGAAGGCTATGATCTGGCTTTCGGAAAGTATGACGAGATAAAACAGAAATGGTATCGCAATATAGGCTCATGGGTCAATGTCAAGATGGCAGAAAAGCTGGTCGGACAGCCTAAGAATGTCCGCGTTACAAGCTTCTGGGCAGGAAAAAGGTATATCATAAACGAGATCTTGAAATATGACGGCGCTTACCCTTATATAGGCGGTCTGCTGCTCAGAGTAACAAGGAATATCACATCTGTTCCGGTAAAGCACAGAGAACGGCAGTTCGGTACTTCAAACTATACGTTCACTAAGCTGATCGCCCTATGGATGAACGGCTTCACTGCCTTTTCGATACTTCCTCTGAGATTTGCTACTTTTTCTGGTCTGACCTGCGCTTTTTTAGGATTCATTTTTGGTCTGGCAATGATAATCCGAAAGCTTGTAAATCCGGATATTATGATGGGTTACGCCTCGATAGTCACTATACTTATGTTCATCGGCGGAATGATAATGATGATGCTCGGCATAATCGGTGAATATGTCGGCAGAACTTACATAAGCATCAATAAAGCACCTCAATTCGTAGTTAAACACAAATGGGACCACAGAGACGAAGATAATAACTGATATTCCCCCCGATGTGCTTATGCTCCGATACTGAATTACACAATTTATGATAAAATGATATGCTCCCCTCAGGATAACTCCTGAGGGGAGCACTTATTAACTGCGTATCTGTCACTTTGCAAGATACTTTTTCAGTTCACTGCGAAGATACTCATATCTTTCACGTTTCTCAGCTTTGGCAAAGTGTATTTCCCGGAACTGTTCAGGATTATCGCTGTAATCAAGTCTTTCATCCCCGAACTGCTCACTCGTAAGGTCAAATACAGAATCACCTACCACATTATAGCAATGATAGTTACCGCCGGGACGCAGTATTCCATATACCTTTCCTCCAAAGATGTCCTGCACTAAAAATGCAGTTATCGAGCACTGTCCAAGAGTGATATTCTCCTTGCTCCATCCGCTCCGCAAACGAGGTGCACAGGTATATTCGCACCATATACCTGTAAGTATATCATAAAGCTGCTGAGGTGTTTCAATACCTTTGAATTCGTCGCTTACAGCAGGCACTAAAGCTGTTTCCCAGCCATAAAAATTATAACTCATGCCGTTTCTCCTCTTCTTTACCGCAGCCGGCGCAATACGAGCAATCACCGCAGCACTTTCCGTTTTTCTTATTGCGTATACACACTCTCAACGCCCATATTATCGCCAATGCTATCAGAATTATAAGTATAACGTCGATCACATTCATCAGCCTGCTCCTATCATTAATCCAATCAGCCTGATGCCAAATGCTGCTACCCAAGCTATAACACATTGTACTGCTGCGAGTGCAAATGCCCATTTGCCGCCGAGTTCCCTCCTGACAGCTGCAATTGCAGCTACGCACGGAGTATAAAGCAGTGAAAATGCAAGCATTGAAGCTGCTGCAAGCGGTGACATCGTATTTTCTACGCCTTCACCGTAAAGTATCTCCATTGTCGAAACTACACTTTCTTTTGCTATGAACCCGCTGACAAGCGAAACAAGTATGCGCCAGTCACCAAGTCCGAGCGGCTTCATTATCGGTACGAAGATACTCGCTGCGGCTGCAAGTATGCTCACTTCGGCATTATCAGCCATATTCAGATGCATATCGAATCTTTGCAGAAACCATACGATAACTGTGGCTATGAGGATAACAGAGAATGCTCTTTGCAGGAAGTCCTTTGCCTTTTCCCACAGCAGCTGTGCTACGTTTCCGGCACCCGGCAAACGATAATTCGGAAGCTCCATTACAAATGGTACTGCCTCGCTGCGGAATATGGTCAACTTATAGATCATCGCTGCGATTATTCCGGTTAATATACCAAGAAGATAGAGACCTATCATTATCAACGCGCGGTATTCATCGAAAAATGCGTTTACAAAGAACGCATATATCGGAAGCTTTGCTGTACAGCTCATGAACGGCGTAAGGATTATGGTCATTTTTCTGTCCCGCTCACTCGAAAGCGTCCTCGTAGCCATAACAGCAGGAACAGAACATCCGAAGCCTATCAGCAGCGGTACTATGCTTCTTCCTGAAAGTCCGATCTTTCGCAGGAGTTTGTCCATAAAGAATGCCACTCGCGCAATATATCCGCTGTCCTCAAGAAACGAAAGGAAGAAAAACAGCGTTACTATTATCGGCAGAAAGCTCAGCACACTTCCCACACCTGAAAATATTCCGTCGATTATCAGACTGTGTATCGTGCTGTTGACTTTTGCATTCGTCAGAGCAATATCAGCTGCTTCCGTGAGTGAATCTATTCCGCTTTCAAGCAGATTCTGCAAAAATGCTCCGATAACATTGAACGTCAGCCAGAATACAAGCGACATTATAATTATAAACATAGGTATCGCTGTGTATTTTCCTGTCAATACCGAATCTATCTTACGGCTGCGGATATGTTCCTTGCTCTCGGTAGGCTTTGTAACCGTACTTCCGCACAGACGATATATGAAATTATAACGCATATCAGCTATCGCAGCACTTCTGTCGAGTTGTCTCTCGTTCTCCATCTGAAGAACTATATGTCCGATCAGTTCTTCTTCATTTTTGTCAAGCACAAGTTGCTTGATTATAAGTTCATCGCCTTCAACTACCTTGCTTGCCGCAAAACGCAGCGGAAGTCCTGATACTTCAGCGTGATCTTCTATGAGATGGCTTATTCCGTGCAGACATCTGTGAACAGCACCTCCGTTTGAAGTTTTATCGCATATATCCTGACGCACCGGACATTCCTGATACTTTGCAATATGTACCGCGTGTTCAACAAGTTCAGCGATTCCCTCGTTTTTTGCCGCTGATATTGGTACAACAGGTACACCAAGCATCTCTTCCATTTTATTTACGTTTATGCCTCCGCCGTTAGCAGTCAGCTCATCCATCATGTTGAGTGCAACGACCATAGGTATATTCATTTCAAGAAGCTGCATGGTCAGATAGAGATTTCGCTCGATATTTGTAGAATCTACTATGTTTATTATAGCATGGGGCTTCTCATTGAGCACGAAATTACGTGAAACTATCTCCTCATTGCTGTAAGGTGACATCGAATATATACCTGGCAGATCAGTTATGATCGTATTAGGATAGCCCTTTATCGCACCGTCCTTGCGATCGACTGTAACTCCCGGAAAATTACCTACGTGCTGCTTTGAACCGGTAAGTCTGTTGAACAAAGTGGTCTTGCCGCTGTTCTGATTTCCTACAAGTGCAAAACGCATTACTGTACCATCAGGAAGCGGATTTCCCGTACCCTTCGGATGGAACTTTCCGCCTTCACCAAGTCCCGGATGGGCAGTCTTAGGGGCTTTTGAAACTTTTAAAGAAGTACCGGAAGCATTGATCTTTTCGGATACTTCTATTTTTTCTGCATCGGCAAGCCTCAGCGTGAGTTCATACCCATGAAGCCTTAATTCCATAGGATCGCCCATAGGTGCAAATTTTACGAGAGTTATCTCAGTTCCGGGAATAACACCCATATCAAGAAAATGCTGTCTCAATGCACCATCAACGTTGAGCTTCTTTATCTTTACTGTTTCGCCGATCTTAATTTCTTTTAGTGTTGCCATTAATTGGCACTCCTTTTCATGTTTCTGTATTTATTCTTCACACATTAATTATAGTTCAATTTGCCAATAATGTCAATAGCACTGGATAAAGCGGCTTCTCAAACGAAAAAAGGCTGCGGAAAACCGCAGCCTTTTTCAAGAGGTATGATAACTAAGGAGGAATAGATCATGCAACAATTACTGTAATTCATCAGTAATATTCTGTAAGTATATATTAACACATTCGTTGCTGTTTGTCAATATCTTCTATCTAAAATTAACAGTTATTTCATAATTTTGGCGTGTTTCACAATGAGCTGCCGCTCGTTTTGTACGTGATATACAACACCTTGATACTGCTGTATCAGACCGCCTTTGCAAACACCAGTCTGCGAAGAAGTATCATGTCATAACCGTTGAGTTTATCGTCCCTGCAAAGATCAGCAGCTTCCATATTTATCTCCGTTATTTTTCCGAAAAGATACCTTTGCAGCATAACAATGTCTGCTGTGTCAACTGATCCGTCGCTGTTCACATCGCCTTTAACGGCTTCCGGTGTGCCGTAAAGCTCTATCTCAGCAATGTTGCAGCAATAAACACTATCCTTGTTGTATTCGTTCTGAGGCGCTCCGCTCGGTACTGCATAGCGCACATACCTCGCCTTATTTTCGCAGCCCAATCTCTTAACGTAATTCATTCCTGAACGCGGTTTGCCGTTGACTGTATAAGCTGTCTGCCAGTTGATACCGTCCTGCGAGAACTCAAATCTGCCGTCTGCCATACGATACTCATAACCGTTTCTCGGTGCATAGCCAATAGCTGATATATCGTAGTTTCTGCCGAGGTCTACCATTGTCCAGCCATCGCCGACGCCGTCGAAGTATGTACTTGTGCTGCCGTCGTAAGCCTTATAGAAATCGGATGATCCCATGCTCTTCCACGAATCGGTACCGCTGAGCATTTCCGGCTTGATCTCTATCTTGTTTTCAAGTGACGAACCGCCCTTCATACCGTCAACGATATATGTTGTTATCGACTGAGGTGCAAGCTGAGTTTTGAGGGAAGTACCGTTAAGTGCAATGTTTCCTGCATCCTTCCAGCTTTCGGTATTACTTGTACGTATAACCTGTGCAGATACGCCTACCTCATCAAAGCCGGAGAGGTCAACGTTGAATTCCTGCGCTGAACTTCCGCTGTTGATAGCTACAACTACAAGTCTGCCGGTTTTTTCGTCAAATGCAGCCATAGTATTTCCGGTAGATTTAAGCATGGTCATACCCGGACGGATGTATCTCGAAAACTGTCCGAATGAATAATACTTCTTTGTGAGTATGACTTCGTTCTTATCGTGGTCAGCGACTGCAAGTCCCCAGAAACCGCCGTTTACATTGACCATTCCCTTATCCTTGTTGCCGTTCATTCCGACTGATGAGATATGATTATCAATAGCCTGCCAGAGTATCCATGCAGAGCAGTTGAGCTCGTTGCAGTCAAGGACCATACGCTCTGCAAGCCACAGAGCTGCGCCCATTTCTCCGGCATTTGTACCTGATACGCCGCTGCCGTCCACTTCACTCATCCAGAGATTCTTGCCGTTTGCAAGAGCAGTCTCCTTCAGCTTTGAACGCTGTGAACCGCCGTAGGTATGAGTGTCGATACGTCCAAGCAGATTCTTTGCCTCTGAAGAAAGCTTGTTAAATGAATCTATCTGAGTGTCGATAGATGTCTCGTCAGTACCGCAGACTATAACGTCATTGAGGCCTCTCTTATCAAGCGATTTTTTCAGCTCAACGAGTATCTTAGACTCGGAATTGCCCTGATCAAAGTGACATCCCTCCTGCTTATAGCTGAACGCTCCCCAGAAGTTAGTATATGGCTCATTCATAGGATCAATACTCTGCACCTTAACTCCCCAGTATTTCTCGTAGTGAGCACAGACCTCAGCAAGATACTCGGCAAAGGCTGTGTACTGGTCATCACGCAGGTTATTCTTTCCGGAGTCCTTATTGCCGGTTGAGCATCCACTGTTGGTCATATAATACGGAGGTGAATTTGAGAACATCTCAACGATCATATCGTCTCCGCAAGCCTTGATTGCCCTCTGAACCACATTTCGCTGATTGTAGTCAGCGTTCCAGTCATATGTGACATTACCGTTGTTGTAAACGGTATAGCCAGGCATATTCGAGTCTGTACGTGTGATGTGATGATGTGTAGGATCATCACCGCCGCCGATGTTGAATCTTGCGATATTCATACGCAGACCTTCATCGCCGTAAAACAGGTCAGCAGTCTTTTGGGCAAGTACATCTGAGTATCCCACTCTGTTTGCCCACCAGCACAAGGATGTACCCCAGCCCTGAAACTTTCCGCCATTGATCTCGTACTTGTTCTCTGGTGCAAGACTTATGACTGTCGCTGCATCTGCCGGTGCAGACTTCTCAGGCACTTTAACAGTCATGCCTGACAGCATTACCAGTGCTGCTGTTACTGTTCCAACCATTCTTTTGAATTTCATACCAATTCCCCTTTTCTGTTTATCCGACTGTTACTTCAGCCGTTACTATTTTACAAGCTGATGAGAGTTCAGCTTCTTTACTAAGATTGATTATCGGAGTTCCGTCCGAGTTGAATATGACACGCTTGATACGTGTATGTCTGCAAGGATCATACAGCGGATCTTTGTTGTATGTTCCGCAGTTTCCGGAAGCATGAGACTCAGGCCGCGCATGGTATACAATAAGCAGATCACCGTTTTCGTCAACCACAAAGCTGTTGTGTCCCGGACCCGATTCTCCGTTCAGATCGCTCGTTGAAAGCACCGGACGGTCAAGCTTCCGCCAGCTTTTTACATCCATAAGGTCTGCATCCGTGTCCGCTTCAAGCCTTCCGACACAATACTCCGAACCTGTTCCGGATGCCGAAAAGAATACATATACCTTTTCATCCGTCACAAGTACCGCCGCGCCCTCGTTTACACGGTTATTCACGAGTTCCCAGTTATACTCAGGCTTTGTGAGAAGTATCGGTTTCGAGATAAGCTTATACGGCTCAGCCGGATCTATCTCCGCCATGAACAGTGACGAATCGCCTTTTATCTCTGCCCATATGACGTAATGTCTGCCGTTGTGTTCAAAATAGGTCATATCAAGTGAGAAATTCCTGAACGACTCGTCATCGCCGTATGATGCCTGCATCTGACCGCATTCTGTCCAGTTTCCGGTATACGGATCGCCGTCACATTTCAGAACGTAAGGACGTATCGCCCATATATTCCCGCTCTCTCCTGCCGCAAAGAACATATACCACTTTCCGCCTATTTTATGCATCTCAGGTGCCCAGATGTGTTTTGCCATTATGCCCGATGAATGAGCTTTCCATATCACCTTTTCCTCCGCCTCGGCAAGTCCGGCAACGGTCGGACTGCGTCTGAGGATTATCCTGTCATAGCCCTTGTCAACGCTGCCGTAAGCCGGATAAGATGCTGTGAAATAGTAGTATCCATCCCCGCCGTCAACAATGTAAGGATCTGCACGTTCTGTTATGAAAGGCTCGCTGTAAATATCTGAGGTCGATATAACCTTTCCGGTAACACTATATCTTCCGGGCTTTGAAGTATCTATCCTCTTACGCTCTGCTTCATCCCATTTAACAGAGAATTCAGACTTCGCACCGTCACTGTAATCGGCTGTTACCTTGTCCGGCAGAACCGCGTCATCACCTAAATTGATATGTACGTTCACAGGCTCGATACCTGTGTTTATCTGATTCAGTCCGTCAGAAGGAAAAGCGCTCACAAGAGCATTATACTGATCGCCGTTTATTGGTATAACATACCCATGACGCGGAGTAAAGTCGAAACTGTACTCACTTCGCGGTACGGTAGTAAAGTTTTCGAGATCAGCAGTCTCCTGCATAACGTAATAGCCGTTACCGTAAGCATCCGACATCATCAGCCACTTATCACTGCCGAGCAGCTTGTAGATATTAGGTCCTTCAACTCCTATATTGCCCTCAGAGACCTGCTTTATCTCACTGTAAGGACCGCTTGCATGATCGGATACCGCAAGATATATACGCTTGTTGGTCTCGTTTTTGTAATACATATAATACTTGCCGTTTTCAAAGATTATATCGGAATCTATTGCATCGTTTCCGTTCTGCGGAGCAAACAGCAGCTGCGGTGCAGTATCGAGGTTTTTAAGGTCTTTGCTGTAAACATAGTACATTATCGTCCTGTCATCAGTTCCCGGAACTCTCGCCGCAAAATAGATCATATAGGAGTCCTTTTCACGGTCATAAATAGCCTGCGGTGCCCATGCTCTGTCGGCATTCTGCATATTCGGATACTTGTTTGCTATCTCGATCAGCGACTCATCAAACCAGTGTACAAGGTCGGTAGACTTCGCACTTATAAGATTACGGTTGCTGTTCCAGCCAAGGGACGACTTCATATCCGTTGCAAGCATATGATAAAGACCGTCCTCACCCTTGAATATGTAGGGATCGCGCAGACATTCTGTGCCGACTCCTGACTTCCAGACTCTTCCTTTTCATACGGTATCCTGCTCCGGGATTCAATATCAATATCCCTGCCGAGGATATAGTCAGTTATCAGCTGATAATCCTTAGTATCACAAACTCCGTCCGCATTCATATCAGCTATATATGATTCCGGAACAGAAGAATTCTTCACGCCGCCGTAAATATAACGCCCCATGAGTATCTTGTCGCAGCCATTTACCTTGCCGTCCATATTCATATCGCCACGTATGAGAGAGTAGTCGCCGTCAGCAGGACGAATATAGAACTTCTGTCCCTCACCCTGCCAATAGTCCCATTGGTCAATGTTCGCGCCGTTATCATAGCTTATGTCATATACATCGAGCGCGGCATTTCCTGAGCACTCCGCAGTTATATAGTAAGCATCATCAGTACGGTGAAGTATAAAATGCTGAGAAGGAACGTCCTCATAAGCAGAGAGGTATATATTGTTGCCGTTTGTACTGTCGCCGTTTTCAACGGTAAGTGCCAGCGAGGTGTCCGAAGCCGGATGAATACTGCACATACCGTTACGGCAGCTGACTATTTTCCAGCGCTGTGAGTTATCGCCTTTGTCCTCCCACTGAATGACATTGCCGGTATTATCCGCTGTTATAAGCTTTCCGCTGAGCCGCACCATTATAGTGTATTCAGCACCGCTCAGTACATCTCCGAAGCTGTCGGCATAATAAAGCTTATCCGGTACTGATATTTTTTCCGAGACCATTATACCGCTTGCATCAGACAATATAACCTGTCCAGTCAACGCCAATGACATCGCAAATGCTGTTATTCGCTTAAAAACTCTCATAACTCGCCTCTTTTCAATCAGGTAATCCTTATTACATTATACACTATCATTCGTATAATTGCAACAATTATTTTTGCTAATACAAAATATTTTTATGTATTCACACCTCCGGACATCTTGACTTTTACAGCCTATTATGTTAAAATATACTCATAAATACTAAAGGAGGCGATCCTATGAACATTCTTTATATCAATTCATCTGTGAGAAGCGATTCGCGTACTGCATTGCTCGCTGAATATCTTCTCAGCAAGCTAAAAGGCAGCATTACCGAAATCAAACCGCATGAAATGTCACTGCCGGCAGCCGATGAACAATTCATCTGCAAGCGCAATGCAGCCTGTGCTTCTGCTGATTACTCGGACGATATTTTCCTTCCTGCCAAACAATTCGCAAATGCGGATATTATCGTCATTGCTGCACCGTTCTGGGATCTTTCCTTCCCGGCTGCACTTAAACAGTACATCGAACAGATAACTGTGAGCGGTATCACCTTTACATACTCAGATGAAGGAACTCCGGTAGGTCTTTGCAAAGCCGAAAAGCTGTTCTATGTTACAACCTCAGGCGGTCCGATGTTTTCAGAAGAATTCGGTTACGGATACATAAAGTCTCTTGCCGGAACTTTTTACGGTATCACTGAAACGAAAATGTTCCGCGCCGAAAACCTCGATATAATAGGTGCCGACATCGGCGGCATCCTCGCTGCATCAAAAAAGGACATCGACAGATACTTCGCATGAATATAAAATTAATGACCGCTCCTACCCTTGCAAGGTATGGTGCGGTCATCTGTTTTTCTTGAATTTAGGCGCAAGACGTTTCAGGTATATGCGATAGATACTGTCAAGATTAAGGTCGTAAAGCAGAAAAAGTATATTGGCAAGTCCAAGCATCACATATGCGCCGTATCTGCCGTAATCCGAAAGTTCATCTGCCATCTGGTCAAGTCCGAAGATATATACTGTAACGTAATAATATGCAATGACACAAACATTGAATATAGCAGTCCTCAGCGCCATTCTCAGTCCTTTAAGCGGTATCTTCTCGGTATACAGACGCAGTATCGGATAGTGTCCGAACAGCATAATGAATATCAGCGCCGCTTCCTTATCAAACGTTATGAACATTGAAAGCAGACTTACCGATATGTACGTCAGCAGAGCCCAGCTTTTACTGACCTCTGCTGATATTATCATCATGAGTATACCGGCAGCCATCGGCAGTACAAGATACAATGCGGGTATCACGCCTGCAAGGAACATCGTAACGAGACATAAAGCCGATACTATTCCGCCAAGTGCTACTCTGTAACTTATACTTCTCATTTTTTGTCTCCGGTCTTTTCCTTCGCCTTCTGAACATTGTATGTCAGTGCGGCAAGAAGTTTGCTCGGAATGAATCTCTGTCCGATAGCACAAGCCTTTATTGATAATCCGGGAATAGCAAACAGCTTGCGTGAAAGTGCTTTCTTTACTGCGTATTCAGCAGCAAATGCCGGTGAAATAGGCTTTGCACTGAACGTAACTCCTGCACGGTTATTGAAATTTGTGTCAACAGGTCCGGGACAGAGCACAGTTATGCTGACATTTGACTTTGCACGACGGAGCTCCTCATATATCGCTATCGAAAGTCTGAGAACATAGTTCTTTGAAGCGTAGTACGATGAAAGAAGAGGACCTGTCATGAATCCGGCAACAGACGCTACATTCAGTATAATACCGCTGTCACGCCTTTTGAAGTCGCGCAGGAACAGCTTTGTCAGAATATGCAGTGCTGTAATATTCACGTTAATCATGTTTATCTCATCTTCAAGATCGGTCTTGTCGAATTCACCGAATATACCATAGCCCGCATTATTCACAAGCATATCAACGTTCTTTTCACGGCAGAATTCGTATACTCTGAAAACATCCTCCTTCTTTGAAAGATCAGCGCTTATTATCTCGGTATTGCCGAGCTTTTCCTGAAGTTCGCGCAGAGCGACCTCATTTCTGCCGGTGAGTATCAGCTCCCAGCCTCTTCTGCTGAGTTCATTCGCTATACTCTTTCCGATACCGGATGTTGCTCCTGTTATAAGTGCCTTCATGATATTCTCCTTTCTAACTTAGCTTAATGTTGATAGAATGTCCGGTTTACTCAGATTCTCGATACCAAACAGAAAGAGTACCTGTTCATAGTCTGAAAACCTTATATGATCGCTTATCTTACCTTCTATCAGTTCCGGCGATACAACGTCTATCTCGCTGTAATGCTGTGTCAGGAATGGTATAAAGCAATCGGCATAATCATCTTTTATCACGAGAAGCTTTCGTTCATTCTTTACTGTTGTGGTTATCTTCAGAAGCGGTACTTCCTCGCCAAGATACGCATTATACATATAATCCATATCAAGCAGCTTTTCGTCATATATGTGCTTCTCAACAGTTTTTCCACTGTTATAATAACCTGTACAGCTTATGATCTCTGCACCGCCATTGCATGAATAGAAATCAATTATATCCGGTCGTATACCGTCATACTGACTGCGGTTGTAAAGATCGCCGCGGAAGTCTGAAGTTGCATGATGTACTGAGTATTTATCATAAGTCGTAGGCATAAAACCAAGACGCTGTATTACGGTTCTGTAAACACAGTATGCTCCATAGCTTGTCCACTTATTATCGCTGCGGTAATAGATGTAATTCTTATTGAGCATTTTCAGGATATTGTAAGCGTCAATCCTCTTTATCTTGCGGTTGAGTTTATCATAGATGTCACTGATCTGCTGACTTTCGCGGTAGGTATCAAACTGCTCGGGAAGCTTTTCACGGTATACTCCGGATGAAGTCGGGACCGCAACTACGTATATTGCACCGTTATAGCTTTCAGCAAAGCTGTTTAGCGCCCTTATACTTTCGTCTGCTCTTGCTCTGCCCGAAGCCTGTGCATCAAGAAGCATATCATCAGCGATATACACGCCATTGATAATCCCCTCTCCTACTTCAGCCCTTATAGCTGCATTAAGCTTTATCCACAGATCTCGCATTGCAAAATGATCGGCAGTATAGGTAGAAAGCTGCGAAGCTGTAATGCCGTCAGCAACCTCTGACAAACTGAATCCCGGTCTTCCTGCAAGAGGACGGTTCTCGTTTTCTGACGTATTTTCCTTTTTGCCCAAAAATGTGAAGAGCATAAAAAATGCCATAAATGCAAGTACCAATACCGCAGTTACTCTGCTTGATAATTTTGTCATTACGCGCCTCCTCACAGCCTTACAAGTATCATTTCAGAACTGCCGGAATACGATATAAGTGCAGTACATACTATCAGCAGTGATAGTACCATTACCGGTGAGATCACTGAAACTGCTGTTCTTACCTTATTCTTGCCGGATCTCATCATCATATTCTTAAACAGGTCTGTCGAGGCATACATACCTATCAGCAATACGACTATATACGACTTCAGCAGATACAGCGAAAATGTGTCTGCAAAGTTTGCTCCGCCGCCTGCCATTACTCCAATGTAACGAAGCGAATACGAAAGGCTCTCTCCGGAGAAGAATACAAAACAGATCATTACTGCAAAGAAGGTATATATGATCCCTGTTACGTTGAGCAGCTTTGCACTGCTTAACTTGTTTTCAAGAGTTATTCCAACACCTAAAAGCAATCCCCATATCAATCCGTTTGCGCTGAACGTATACCAGAAGCCGAACATCCCCCATACTCCTATGTATATCATCCTTCGGAGAAGATTATTGCTGAAATGCGAGAACAGCGGTTTTGTGACGTATCTTCTCATCCACTGTATCAGCTGTATGTGCCATCTTGCTGCAAAATAGCGGATCTTCGTGCTGAACAGAGGATAGTTGAAGCTCTGAGGCATCTTTATGCCAAAGCAGTAGCTCACACCTGTTCCCATATCTGCAAATCCCGAAAGAGTAAAGTACAGACACATTACATAAGCTGTCATTCCCAGCCATGCTGTCAGCGAGGACATTTCTTTTAGCGAAGTGCTGTGTGCCGCTGTATATAGCTGATAAAGAGTATCTGCCGCGATGATCTTCTTTGCAAGACCTTTTACAAATATCGTAAGTCCGACACCTATCTCCGAAAGATCAGTCTTTCTCCCTTCCATTGCTTTCCTGAAACTGTTATATCTCAATATAGGTCCCATTATCAGACGCGGAAAGAATATCATATACAGCGAAAATAATATGATGTTTCGTTCGGGCTCTATTTTTCCGCTGTAAACATCAACAAGCATTCCTATTGCTGAAAGAGCAAAAAATGATATGCCTATCGGGAAGAAGTCCTCCGGAAATCCTAAACTCAGTCTTACTTCAGAAAACAGCTCAGTCCTGAATACAAACAGAGAAATAATGTCGCAGAATACAGCAAATGAGAACACTGCCAATGAGATTTCTTTTTTGCTTCGGTAATGTCCTATCAGTCTCGTGAACGCATAATTTATCAGAACATATATACTTACAAATGCAAGGTATCTCAAGCATATCATCGCGCTGAAAACTGCACTCAATCCCAGGATGACCGCCGGCTGACTCTTTTTTGGAGAAAGATGATATATCAGCATTGATACAGGCAGAAATCCATAGATGAACAACAAACTGCTATATATCATTTTCATTCTCCTTGCAGACATTTACATACTCTTCAAGCTCTTTAGCTGTCATCATAGTCCTGAGAACCTCTACAAGTGCTGTGGCAGACATAAGCTCAGGAAGCCCAAGCTTTTTCTGTAACTTTTTACGCAGTATACTGCTCTGTCTGCCTCCGCTCAGCCCGAGTTCAAACAGTGTAAGCTTAGTAATATCGCTTGTTTTCACGCTTTCTGAAGCAGCTATACCTGCTTTCTCAAATATCTCAGAAAGCGTCCTGACGTTTATGCCTTCAACTCCGAGCTTGCCCTCTGCTGACGGCTTTTCCTTACGCTTTTCTTTTCCGAATACATCAGGGATATACACATTGCGGATATTTCCGTCCACTGCCCCTTTGAGATAGCCGCGTATCTTTCTTCCGGCACTGTCAGAATCAGTCAGTATTACGATACCGGTAGTCCGCGCATAATAGCGTATCAGTTCAAGCTTTTCCTTGTCCTTGAAAATGCCGAAACCGTTCGTTACTATTATTACTGCATCAACGACAGACGATAGCTTTATCTTATCATATTTTCCCTCGACTATTATAGCCTCATCTATCTTTAACATCTGTTCCTCCGTTAATTCTTAGTCATGAGCATTTTAGTAACCATCTGCTCAAGAACTATCTTCTCATCTGAAGACGATGAATTCAGTTTCTGCGCTGTATCACGCAGTATTACAAGGCAGGCACGAAGTCTGTTTATACTCATTCTTGAACTGTCTCTGAATGCGTTATCGACCTTGAATCCCCATATGTACCCGAAATCATCCTTCATCCTTTCCGGACTTTTTCCGGATGCTCTCGCACACGCAGCACGGTACATATCAATAAATGAAGTAGTAATGTTAGCAAGAACTGATCCGCGGTTATCCTTATCAACCATAAGTTCATCAAGGGCTTCAAAGGCTTCTTTCCGCTTCATTGATGCAACAGCATCGGCAAGCTTGAAAACATTGACACTGCTCTGTCTGTGGACCATATTCTCAATAACATCACGCGTTATCTCACTTTTTCCCGCATAAGCACAAAGCTTATCAACTTCATTCCTGATAGCAAGAGTATCGGAAAGACACATCTCTGCAAGCTCGCGGGCATTGTCAAGTGAAATGAGACCTCCGCGCGCTGAAACGGCTGCTGCAATATCCTTCGCAAGTTCATTCGGTGTCTTTACCGGACATATCACAGCTTCACCGTTTTTGGCTGCAAGATCAGCAAGTTTTTTGTTTTTGTCAGTGATGACGTTACTGCGTGTTTTTCTGTCGTACTTTGTTTTGATCTCAAAGCCCGTGACGTTGAAAATCACTATTGTCATCGGCGGAATATCCTTGATGATCTCAATCAGTTTTTTGTTATAGTCTTCTGCTGAACGTCCGCGCATATCCTCACGCGGCTTCTCGCAGTTATAATCATTTATCAGTATGCAGTTATGCTCAGACATCATCGGCATCATCTGAACAGTATCATACAGCTCTGAAAAGTCAAGTTCTTTGCCTTTCATACGTGTCAGAGCAAGATCCTCACTGTCACCGACAGCAGCTCTGATTATCTTCTTCGTGATCTTTTCAACTTCTGTGACATTCTGTCCGCATATATAGTAAAGATTCGACAGCTCGCCTTTTTTTAGCTTTGCTTCCGCCGACCTTGGATCTGTGTATGGCATTATAATCTCCTTACCTTATACCCTCCGCTGCCAGACAGCGTTATCTCAAAATTATTGTATGCTCCTTCAATTTCATCATCAAGGTATATCACATCAGGATCATCTCTGATGATACTATTCTTGCTTATATTCCCGTAGCAGATACAGCATCCGCTTACATTTTCCGCTGATTTGTCCGCAGGGATAAAATTCATGGTACTGCCACGGAAATCAACTGTAAGCACTCCGCTTACGTACTGAATACTGTATTCATCCGATTCAAGCACAAAGCCTTCGCTGCCGCCGCTTTTTTCGATACTGCCGCCATACACTGTTACATCACCTGTAACATATATATCGTCAACAGCTATATACTCAAGCGCTTTTTTATACGCGGAATACTGCGACTGTACCTTCTTCGTCAGCACAAGAGTATCAACATCAGAAATGTTATTACACATCAGATATTTCCTGACATAATCCGGAGACTTATAATGTCCGCTCAGGTCGATTATCTCCGTCCTGCCTTTGTATGCGACAATTATTGCCGCATTGCTTCCCCTGCCAAGAACTGCTATATTGAACCTCTCAAACATGATCCGCCCATACAAAGCGGAAGAAAGGAACAATACGCTGCAAGCACAAGCAGTCAGGCAAGCTGTAAAACGTCTGCTGTGAAATATCAGCTGAAATATGCCCACTGCCGAAGCAAGTACGAATGCGATCATTATTATTCGCTCGCTGCCAGCTGAAAAATGCGTCTTTCCGAGCCGCGCTATTCCGTCCGACATATACAGTATCATGTCGATGATGTACTTAGCCGGCAAAAGAAGTGATATTGCTCCTCCTGTTACAAAATAGAGTACGCCAGCCGCAAGTGCAGCGGTACAAAGCGGAACTATGAATACATTAGTAAAAGGCGAGATAAGCGATGTCTCGTCAAAATACTTCATACTGAAAGGCATGATACACAGTGTCGTGCAAAGCATTGTTACAAATGCACGGGGGAATATCCAAAGAAGCCTGTCCTCAGGCATATTCTTCACCATATAAGGTGCAAAAACTCCGATACCGAAAGTTCCGGCAACAGAGATCAGAAATCCGCTGCTGTATATTGCATATGGGTTGAATACACATATTAGAAGGACTGCCGCTGATAGTGAAGTAAAAGTATCATTCTGTCTGCGGAAAATCGCTGCAAGATACATCATATCAAGCATTATCGAAGCACGTATTGCTGATACAGGCGATTCCGCTGCAACAACCAGCATAAAAAGAAACAGATTCATTACCGCAAACGCGGGTATACGTTTAATACGAAGCTTTCTGAGCAGCCACATCAGCATGAATGCGATCATCGAGACATGAAGTCCCGAAACAGCCAGAATATGCGCTATACCGCATCTTGAAAGTGCTGTGCGCGTACTGTCGTCGATACCGGATGCCTTTCCGAAAAGCATACTGCTCATAAAGCTGCCGCTGGCGCTTCCCATTTTCAGTCTGAATTCATCGCTTGTACGTTCGCGGCGCTCACGCAGAAAATTATGCAGCCTTTTGGTATTTGTTTTCTCTGTACTTATATTATCAGGCGATACAAGGGTAAGATATACCCCCTCAGACCTGAGACGTGCCCGGCTGCCATAGAGATAGTCGCCCTCCGGAATAGAAAAGCCGCAGCTTCCGACTGTTATAACATCGCCGTATCCGACCTGAAGTGTGTCAGTATAAAGCTGAACCTTTACTGAAATCCCGCTGTCAGAAGTACCGCTGAGGATATATTGTGACTTGCCGCCCTCATAGTCCTTTATCGCTGTAACTTCTCCGCTATAACTTCCGTTAGTTCCGTCAAGCGACGTAACACGGTCATAAGTCATGGCAGTATACGCGCTTATATAGGCAAATGCAGCCGTAAAACATACCGCTGCAATAATATAGTCGCAGCGATGCAGACCATTGAGCCTGCCTATAAACAATACTGCTGCTGCGAGACTCATCAGAAACAGAACAGCAGCAATTCCGCTAAAAAATGAAGCGAAAAACAATCCCGCCATATATGCTGCCGCAGCTAAAATCATTTTTCGCTTCATACTATTTATCCCTTACTTAAAGAAAAGCGGAAGCTTTTCAAGGAAAATTATATCTTTTCTGTCAGCCGCATCGCCCTCAGCAAGTACAGCTGCCTTTCCGGAAATAATACCGCCGGCTGCTTCTGTCAGTTTTTCAAGCGCGATGAGTGATTCACCGGTGCTGATAACATCGTCCAAAATGAGGACGCGCTTGCCTTTAAGCATTTCTGCCTTTTCCTTAGAAAGGCAAAGCTTCTGTACATTCGCAGTAGTTATAGACTTGACCGATACCTCCACCGGATCTGTCATATAAAGTTTCACTGATTTTCTCGCAACGACATAGTTCTTGCCGCTCTGTCTTGCCATTTCGTAGCCGAGAGGTATTCCCTTGGATTCTGCTGTAAGAATAACATCAAAGTCTCCGCATTTTTTGAGGAGCTCCTCAGCACAAGCTACTGTCAGTTCAACGTCAGAGAACATTATGAACGCAGCTATGTCGATCTTATCATTGAGAGGACAGCGGATGAGTTCCCTTTCAAGTCCTGCAATAGTCATTTTGTAGGTCTGTGGCATATCCCGTCCTCCTTATTTGGTCTTGCCGAGCGACTCAGGTCCCCAGCCCATTTTTACGCCTGCGAGCATATGGAAATGGATATGCTTAACAGTCTGACCGGCATCGTCACCGCAGTTGTTGATGATACGGAAGCTCTCGATATTCTCCTGCTTTGCGATCTTTGCAGCAGCCTCGAACACCTTTGCGATCACCTCAGAATTCTCAGAGGTTATCTGGTCTGCACCGCTGATATGAACCTTCGGGATGATAAGGCAGTGGAACGGTGCGATAGGAGCAATGTCCTTGAATGCGAATACGAAATCGTCCTCATAAACCTTTGTGCTTGGGATGTCTCCGTCAATGATCTTACAGAATAAGCAATCCATAATAATACTCCTTTACAAATAATAACGTTTTTATAATCAGGAATTACTGAATTAATTCCGAATTTACTCAGGCTTATTTAACGAGTTCGGACACTATGCTCTCGAGCTTGGAAAGAGCCTCGTCTATCTTTGTTATATCACCTGCACCAGCCATAGCGCCGTCCGGCTTACCGCCGCCCTTGCCGCCGGTAACAGCTGCGATCTCACGTACAATTTTACCTGCATTGGCACCGGCTGAAACAGCCTCCTTTGTGCATACGCAGTAGAATGTACCCTTTTCACCGACAGTGCCTGCAAAGAGTGCTATGATAGCTTCGTTCTTGTCCTTTACGCTGTCGCCGAGCTTTCTGAGAGCGTCCGGAGTTGAACCGTCCATACGTGCGGAAACTATCTTAACGCCTGCGACCTCTTTTGCATTGTCGAAGAGAGCGGCTGTCTTGGCATTAGCCATCTGCTGTGTGAGACTTTCAAGCTTCTTATCCTTTTCCTTGAGTTCAGCAGTCATTGCTGCACACTTCTCAGGAAGTTCGCTGAGATTTGCAAGCTTTATTGCCTTTGCAGCCTTTGCGATAGTATTCTTGTAGCCGTTGAGGAGCTCCATTACTCCGAGACCTGTTACAGCCTCGATACGTCTAACACCGGCTGCTACCGAGCTTTCGGAAACTATCTTGAAAAGTCCGATCTGTGAAGCGTTTGATACATGAGTACCGCCGCAGAATTCGATCGAATCACCGGCTGTTACAACTCTTACTGTATCGCCGTACTTCTCACCGAAAAGTGCCATAGCGCCGAGCTTCTTAGCCTCCTCGATAGGCATTTCTTCCATTGTTACAGGGATAGCTGCCATAATAGAAGCGTTTACGATGTTTTCAACGTCTGCGATCTCATCCTCGGTCATAGCACTGAAGTGGTTGAAGTCGAAACGGCAGGCCCTCTCATTTACAAGCTGACCAGCCTGATGTACGTGATCGCCGAGCACCTTGCGGAGTGCATTCTGAAGAAGATGTGCAGATGTATGGTTACGCATAATGGACATTCTGCGCTCACTGTTTACCATAGCTGTTACAGTATCTCCCTCGCTGATGCAGCCCTGCTCGATAGAAGCAATGTGGAGAAAATGTCCGTCAGATTTGATAGTATCGGAAATCGCTGCTATATTCGCATTTGAGAAGATAGTACCGTTATCGCCGACCTGTCCGCCGCTCTCGGCATAGAAAGGCGTCCTGTCAAGAACGATAACAACGTCATCGCCTTCAAGAGCGCTCTTGACTGCAACGCCGTCCTTGTAGACAGCAAGTACAACTGCACTGCTCTCACTCATGCTTGTATAGCCTGTGAATACTGTCGGCGGAGCGTCTACCTTGATGCTGTTGTCAGCCCACGATGAACCAGCCTTTGCAGCGTGGTCAGCCTTAGCTCTTGCTCTCTGTTCCTTAGCAAGCTCAGTGAAGCGGTCACGGTCAACAGTGAATCCCTTCTCCTCGCATATCTCTTCTGTAAGATCTATCGGGAAGCCGTATGTATCGGAAAGTCTGAATGCATCATCGCCTGAGAGGGTCTTTTTGCCCTCAGCTCTGAGTGCATCTGTATAGCTGTTGAGAAGCTCTGTACCCTTGTCGATAGTCTTTGCAAAGGCTTCTTCCTCAACGCCGATTATCTTCTTGATGTAATCGCGCTTTTCAGCGAGTTCAGGGTAAGCTCCCTCGTTCTCGTTGATAACTGTATCACATACCTCGCAGAGGAACGGACGTGTGATGCCTAAAAGTCTGCCGTGACGTGCAGCTCTTCTCAGGAGACGGCGGAGAACATATCCGCGTCCTTCATTTGAAGGAAGAATACCGTCACCTACCATGAAAGTTGTACTTCTGATGTGGTCAGTGATAACACGGAGAGAAACGTCAGTCTTAGCGTCCTTCTTATACTCAACGCCTGCGATAGACGAAATGTGCTTCATTATATTCTGAACGGTATCGACCTCGAAGATGTTGTCAACGCCCTGCATTACACAGGCAAGACGCTCAAGTCCCATACCTGTGTCGATGTTCTTGTTCTTCATTTCAGCGTAGTGACCTTCACCGTCACTGTCGAACTGGCTGAATACGAGGTTCCATATTTCGATGACACGATCGCAGTCGCTTGCCTGCTCGAAGCTCTCGAAAGGACCGTAAGCCTCACCGCGATCAAAGTGTATCTCAGAGCATGGACCGCACGGACCTGAGCCGTGTTCCCAGAAGTTATCCTTTTTACCGAGGCGGATTATCCTGTCGTGAGGGATACCGATCTTGTTTTCCCAGATCTGCTCAGCCTCATCGTCGCTCTCAAAAATGGTGATCCAGAGTTTCTCAGCAGGGATAGCAAGCGTCTTTGTAAGGAACTCCCATGCCCACTCGATAGCCTCTGTTTTGAAGTAATCGCCGAAAGAAAAGTTTCCGAGCATTTCAAAATATGTACCGTGACGTGCTGTCTTTCCTACGCTCTCAATGTCGGGAGTTCTGATACATTTCTGGCAGGTAGTCACTCTCTTGTTTGGAGGAGTAGCCTGTCCGAGGAAGAACTTCTTGAGAGGAGCCATTCCCGAATTGATGAGAAGCAGGCTCTTGTCACCCTGAGGCACCAGAGAAGCGCTTGCCATTCTCGTATGATCCTTGCTCTCGAAGAACGAAAGATATTTTTCACGTAGATCGTTAAGACCTGTCCACTGCATAAATATATCTCCTTTAATAAAAATAATACTAAGTAATACAAAAAGCCCCGCCGCCAAAAGGGACGAAGGCTCTCGTGGTACCACCCTAATTCAAAAGAACCGCAGTTCTTTCCTCAGCATCTTTAACGCAGATATACGCTGCGATTTCTCACAGTGGCTCAGGGTAAGCACCTATCCCCGACGCAAAAGCTTTCACCAGCCGCTTTCTCTCTGAAACGTCTTCCGGACAGTCAGTCCCTTCACTGCCATACCATTATATTATAACGCAGCATCGCAGAATTGTCAATGGTTTTGAGAAAAAAAGTCTATCTTTTAAGCTTTGTTACTTCCTCGGCTATCTTTATGAATATCGGTGCAGCAGACTTATTTCCATATCCGCCATCCTCAACAAGTACAGTCAGGGCGTACTTTGGCGAATCAGCCGGAAAGAATCCGCTTATCCATGCGTGACACAGCTCCTCACCGTCTTCACCAAAGCGTCCGGTCTGAGCAGTTGAGGTCTTAGCACCTACTGATACTATATCTGAGCGAGCATTGGATTCCTTGTTGTCTCTTATAGCTGAGATCATCATCTGACGCAGCTGTTCAGCTGTATGCTTTTCAAATACTCTGCTCAGCTGAGGAGTTTTCTCATTTGCGATAGTTTTACCGTCTATTGTGATGCCCTTTATAAGGCGCAGCACCGGCATCTGTCCCCCTCCGGCGATCGCACTGATAAGCTGCGTTATCTG
This sequence comes from uncultured Ruminococcus sp., assembly GCA_900315755.1. Taxonomy (GTDB): domain Bacteria; phylum Bacillota; class Clostridia; order Oscillospirales; family Ruminococcaceae; genus Ruminococcus. The sequence goes on along the minus strand of ONAI01000007.1, from coordinate 28,221 downwards.
GAGAGGTGTCGCAGTTAGCTTGCCTTGTCCGAATGAAAAATTTGCCATTTCCGCAGGTATGTCAAGCTGTCTTGCGGTCGGCAGAACTCCTGCTGAACCTATCATGCTTTCGCATAGATAGGTCTCTTTTCCGAAACCGAGTTCGTAAGCCTTTTCTCTGAACGACTTCACATCAAGCTCGCGGCTTAGACTTATGAAATACGTATTGCATGAATTCGTCATTGCCTTGGACATACTCTGCGCTCCATGTCCGGCAAGCTGATGACAGTTGAACCGCTGACCGTCAACATTTATACATCCTTTGCACTCATAGTCGTAGTAGCTCTTACCCTCTTCAATAGCCTCGCAGGCTGTGACAAGCTTGAATATTGAGCCGACGCTGTAAGAACACAGACATCGGTTTATCAGCGGACTTCTCTCGTCCTTTATCGCACTTTCAAGATCATCTGCCGAATAATCGGGAAAGCTTGCCATTCCAAGTATATCACCGGTTTCTATTTCCGCTATGACTATCGCTCCTCTGCCACAGCTTTTTCCGTATTTCTCGCATATACGCTGAACATCGCTGTCAATGGCAGTAACTACCCCAGCCTCATCCGCCTTGCTGTTTACTACGTTCTTACCGTCACCCATAAGCACACGCCCGAAACCATCTATCGAGTACGAAACGCTATTCTCACTGCCTGCGCTGTGAAGAATACTGCTGTAAGCTTCCTCTACCCCGGACACACCTTTACCATCAGAAGTATAGCCTATTATATGCTGTGCAAGCTGATTTTCGGAATACCTCTGAGGTACGCTGAATACAGTGACCGCATCGCTCTCAGGAGTATCCTCAGCGCAGCTGAATACAAACGGCTCACCATTATCAAAGTCTGCGGAAAATTTCTCCTTGTCGAGGGCATAATCAATGTATACATCCTTATCAGCAGACTTCGGAACTATCACTGCCTGATATATTCTCTGAGAATTGTTCAGCGGTCTGAGATTGCGGTCAAAGATAGTACCATTCGTCTCAGCGGCGCATATTTTCAGCTCTGAACGCTCGTCAGCTGCACTTACGTATTTCTGCTCAAATGCTATCGAAAAATAATGTAATATCAGAACTGTAAAAAAGACAAAAAACATCGCCGTGAGTATCACTATTCCGTGTTCGCCGCGTTTACGTATCAAAAGAATCACCTCCGGAGTAGTATCTGCTCCGGAGGCTGAATTATTCCTGTTCAAGTACAAGTGTGAACGGACCATCGTTGTGTATCTCGACTTTCATGTCCGCACCGAATTTGCCTGTTTCTGTCCTGAACCCCTTGCTGCGGCAGTACTCAACAAAGTATTCATAAAGCTTTTCCGCTTCCTCAGGCTTAGCAGCCTGTATGAAATTCGGACGATTTCCCTTACGGCAATCCGCATAAAGCGTGAACTGAGGTACTACAAGCAGTGAACCTCCGACATCTGTAAGCGAAAGATTGATCTTTCCGTTTTCGTCTGAAAATATCCTGAGATTCAGTATCTTGTCAGCAAGACGGCGGCAGTATTCCTCATTGTCACCGTGACCTGCTCCGAAAAGCAGAAGATACCCGGTGTCTATCGCTCCGCATAATTCACCGTCTACACGTACACTCGCTGAGGTGACTCTCTGCAAAACTATCTTCATCTCGTCACTTCCTTACGATTTCCATTTCAAACGGCTTGAGTTCAAGTTTATCCTTGCCTGTCGAGTCGATAATGCTGTACATCGGCTTAGGAAGAGTGATAGTAGCATTCTCATCAGAGTTATTGAAAAAGAAAATGTAATCATCAAGACCGTTAGTACGGGTTGTTACCTCCACTCCCTTAGGAAGTCCTTTCAGACGCGGCATACCGGTCTGACGCATTATATTTCCTGCAAAGCTTTCGTAGAAATCCATTTTGCATATAGTACCAACATAGTAAACAACTCCGCTGCAATATCTGTTCATAGTTACCGCAGGACAGCAGCGATAGAAATTATCATTATATTCCGCATACGCCTTGGCAGTTGTAACACGCAGTATATCACACCACTTGCTGCAAACGAACTTGTTTCCGGCAAAATCTGTGATAGTCTGTTCACTTTTGCCAACAGGATCATACTCAGTTATCTCAGCGCCGATGAGTTCCCTGTAAACAGTCGGGAGCGGCTCCATAATACAGTTATTATTACTGTCCTTGACGCCGCTGCGGTTGGTCATGACAAGTGTTCCGCCGTTTATAACGTAACGGTAGATATTCTCAGCTGACGACTTCTTATAAACATACATCGAAGGTGCTATCACGACTTTATAGTTTGAAAGGTCGGAATCAGGCGAAACAACGTCAATGTTTGCACCGTAGCGTGAGAATGCCGCATGGAAATACCTCAGCTGTTCAAGATAATCGAAGCCTTCTGACTGCTGCTGTAATCTGAGTGCAAATCTGTTTTCGGGAGAATACAGTATCGCAACATCTGAGACCAGCTCGGTAGTATCTATTACGCTCAGTTTCGAGGCTGTTTTGCAGAGTTCGGCGAACTCAAAGAATCTTCTTCCCGGAACATTGCTGTGATCTATCAGTCCATGCCAGTACATCTCTGCACCTGTACGTGCTGTTCTCCAGCGGAAATGTACTACTGTATCCGCACCGTGTGCAAGAGCCTGAAGCGAATAGCCCATTATCATGCCAGGCTTCGGAGTTCTTGACATAGGCGACCAGCTTCCGGTAGGTCCGCTAAGCTGCTCCATGACCCAGAAGCTTTTACCCTTGACACCACGCATCATATCAAGTAAAAATGCGTGTGAATAGAATTCGTCCGCATCCTTCGGTATCTCTGCCGGCGGATAGTTATCAAACGATACAAAATCGACCTCGTCGAAGAGTTTATACAGATCCGGAGTATTCTCACTGACAGATGTATTTGCGGTAAGCTTGATCTTAGGTGCTTCACGCCGCATTGTAAGTGCTATTTCCTTCACGAATGCAGTTGTGCTTTCGCTTGTAAATCTGAACCAATCGAGACAGAGTGCAGGATTCTGCCATGCCTTCGGGTAGGCATTCGGCGGCTGTATCTGAGTGATACTGCTGTATTCTCCGCTCCACACACTCGTTCCGAAAGCGGCATTTATCTCTTCAAGACTGCCGTATTTATCGAGCAGCCAGTTCCTGAAACGTGCCTTGCATTCATCGCAGCAGCACTGCGAAGCTTCAAGCTCATTGTCTATCTGCCATGCAACTACCGACGGATGATTCGCATAGCGCAGAATGAGCTGAGTTGCTATACGTTTAGCGTAGTTCATGAATACAGGCGAATTGACACAACGATGTCCGCGGATACCGGTCTGTATCTGCTTACCGTCAGCGCCTGTCTGAACTATCTCAGGGTGTGATTCGTAAAGCCATAACGGAGGACAATTCGTCGGAACTCCGATAACTATCTCCATTCCGAATCTCTGAAGTACCGATATTGCATTATCGAGCCACTCAAAATCGAATACGCCTTCTTTAGGTTCAAGCTTCGACCATGCAAACTCTCCTATTCTTACGACCTTAACACCTGTCTGTGCCATTAGTGCTGCATCCTGTTCCCAGAATGATCTGTCCCACTGTTCGGGATAATAATCTACACCTATCTTCATAATATCCTCCGGTCAAATCATATTTTATATTCTATCAGCTGGCAGTTGCCCATAAACCAGCCGGCAAATTCTTTTGCTGTCATATCGTTGAAGTAAGTCTCGATGACTCTGCAAACGCCGCCGTGACTTACTATGAGTACATTCCTGTCGTTGTATTTTTCAATTATATCGTCAAGTGCTGCATACACACGGTGACTCAGCTGAAGCAGTGATTCTCCCGTCTTTCCCATGCGGACTCCGAAATCAAGCTTGTTCTCCGCAAAGCCCTCGGTAAAACGGGATTTCTGTTCAAACCGACCGTAGTTCCATTCCCTCAGACGTTCATCGGTTATTATCCTGATACCAGTTTTTTCAGCAATAGCAGCAGCGGTTATCTGAGCCCTTTTCATAGGCGATACTATCATCAGGTCAACTTCACCGAGTTCAGCTATTTTTTCTGCAAGTTCCTCTGCCTGTTCAATACCTGTATCGTTCAGCGGAACGTCTGTTGCACCGAGTATCAATTCACTTTTGTTATAATCCGTCTGACCGTGACGGGTGGAATATATCTTCATAAAATCTGATTCTCCATTGCCTTGGTTATCTCTGCACGAGCGTTTTCAAGCATAAGTCCGCTCGGATCTTCACCGCCCATGATACGCGCGATCTCAGCTATCCTGCCGTCCATATCAAGTTCTGTAACATTTGTCTCAGTACGGTCACCGACAACTCCCTTTTCTATCAAAAGGTGGTGATCTGCCATGACGGCTATCTGTGAAAGATGTGTAACACAGATGACCTGTCTCACTCTACCTATACTGCGAAGCTTTATGCCTATCTTCTGAGCAGCTTTTCCGCTTACTCCCGTGTCTATCTCATCAAATATCATAGTCGGGATGCTGTCCTTATCGGCAATAACACTTTTGATCGCAAGCATGATACGTGAAAGCTCGCCGCCGGAAGCTATCTTCGATATCGGCTTAGGCTCTTCGCCCTTATTTGCGGAGATAAGGAACTCAACGGTGTCCATGCCATTGACTGTAAGCTTGCCCTTTTCGTGCTTTACGGATATTATAACGCCGGACATATTAAGAAATTCAAGTTCGGAAGTTACTCTTTCTACAAATCTTGCTGCAACCTTTTCACGATACTCATAAAGTGCCTTTGCACGTTCGGTCACAGTGTGAAGAAGCTGCTCGCGTTCAGCCGTAAGCCGCTCGATCTCCTCGCGTGATGAATCAAACTGACCAAGTTCGCGGCAGGCATCATTGTAAAGCCTTATAAGCCCTGCACAGTCCTCAGCGTATTTGCGTTTGAGCTTGTTTATAGCGCTGAGACGGCTGCCGAGATACTCAAGCCGCTGCCCGTCAAGTTCTATCTTATCGGCAAGCTTTTCAAATCCGGAGGCTATATCCGCTATCTCGATCTCAGCTGCTGTAAGTCTTTCATAAAGCTGATCGAGTTCCAGGATATTCTCAGTGTAAGCCGCTATACTGCGCTCGGCTGAGACTATCATGTCTCCGACTGCTTCATCGCTGCTCAGGAACTGTACCACTTCGTTTATTGCTGCAAGAGTGCGTTCAGAATCCTTAGCGGCAGTATATTCCTTTTCGATTGTATCATCCTCGTCCTCAGCAAGATCAAGCTCACCTATGTCATCAACTATCTCATTGAGGTAGCGGCTGCGCTCAATACGTGTCTGCTCGATCTTTTTTATCTCACCAAGACGGCGGGCAGTATGCTGAAGCTGTCTGAACGATTCACGGTAGCTGTTAAGAAGAGTGTTATCTCCGCCGAAGCTGTCGAGTATATCAAGGTGTTTTTCACTGTCGAGCAGTATCTGATTATCGTGCTGACCGTGTATGTTTATAAGCATTCCGCCGATCTCTTTCAGAAGTGATACAGAAGCAGTTCTGTGGTTGATCCTTGCAACACTTCCGCCATCCGCACTTATCTCTCGGGTGACGGTGATCTCGCCTTCATCATGAGCAATGCCAAGTTCATCAAGTTTACTGCATATCTCCGGCGAAAGCTCAGTGAACAGGGCTGTTATGACAGCTTTTTCACACCCTGATCTTACAATATCCTTTGAACAGCGCTGACCAAGTACAGCGTTGATACCATTTATCAATATCGACTTACCAGCGCCGGTCTCACCGGTGAATATATTCAGATTTGCGGTCAGCGGTATAGTTGCTTCTCTTATAACAGCAAGATTGCTGATGTAGATTTCCTTTAACATTCCTCAGAAATTACCTCCCAGCCGGAAAGAGTTCGCTCTTGAATTTTTTGGAAAGCTTCTTCGCATCAGCTTCACTGCGAACGAGTATGAAAATAGTATCATCACCGGCTATCGTACCAACTATCCCCTGATGCTCGACCGAATCTATCGCTGCACAAGTGCCCTGAGCCATTCCTGCACGGCATTTCAATACGATCGTATTCATCGCATAGTCAACAGATATGACCGATTCAGCAAAAAGGCTCTTTTCCACTGCCGACGCCGGAAGCAGTGCATATCTGTATACCCCCTCCGCATCTCTTTGCTTAACAAGTGAAAGCTGCTGTATATCGCGTGAAAGTGTTGCCTGAGTAGTCTTGATCCCACGTTCGGCAAGAAGCTCCATGAGGGCTTCCTGTGTTGCAACAGGCTGCTGTTCAATAAGCTCAAGTATTACTTCATGTCTTTTATTTTTCATAAATATCACCGCTGTTACTATTTTATCGGTCTGCAAAGCTTACGGCAGAGCGATTCATGGAATGAATTTCCGATAAGGTTTATGAAATTGATATTGTTGCGTCCGCGGCAGATGTCGATCGAATCGTTCTCACCCATTTTGATGTTGAGAGCGCCGTCAACATTTACTACCATACAGTCCCCATTAGCAGACTTATTTGTAAGGCGCAGATGTTTTCCCGCAGAAAACAGTGTAGCGCGTGAGAACAGCGAATGAGGACATATCAGTGTCATTTCTATACATTCAAGATCCGGTTCTATAATAGGTCCTCCGGTCGAAAGTGCATAGGCTGTTGAACCGGAAGGGGTACTGAAAAGTACACCGTCCGCACGGTATCTTCCAACAAGATACCCTTCAGAATAGACTTCAAAATCACATATCCTGAAGCTTCCGGATCTTGCTGAAGCTTCATTGAGAGCCGTATAAACCTCATCGCCCCTGTTGCCGTGATAGGTAATATCAAGTGTCATGCGCTGTGAGATCTCATATTCGCCGGCAGTTAAAAGACGCAGCTTATCAAGCTGATCCGCTTCAAGACCAGCCATGAATCCGAGCGTACCCGTATTTATCCCAAGAAGCTTTGTATCAGTGCCCATAAGGAATTTCGCACAGCGCAGTATCGTACCGTCGCCTCCGATCGCTATAACGAAATCAGCCGTTTTAGCTGATACAGCTATATCCTCGAACAGCACAAAATCCTTATCGGCAAAATCTGCCCGGAACTCTCCGCTTACCGAAACCTCTATCCCGGCAGAATGAAGCACCTCACACGCCTCGCGGGCACAATTAAGTGCATTTATCTTTTGAAAATTCGGGTATAATACTGCTTTCATATGAACTCCTTAAAGCTTTTCAAAGGCACTTTTCACAAGTTCCCTGAAATCATGTATCATCGGATCTCCGGATGAACGCCGGAGCTTCACGAGATACTCAATATTACCGCTTCCGCCCTTGATCGGGGAATAGGTGTATTTTTCACAAATAAATCCTGCGGCTTGTGCTGCATTGTCTATTTCGCCGAGAACACGCAGATGAACTTTTCTGTCCTTGACTATGCCGTTCTTGCCGATGCTGCTCTTTCCGGCTTCAAACTGCGGCTTTATAAGTACAGCTGCACACGCACCGTCGTTGAGAAGCCTGTATATCGCAGGCAATATGAGTTTCAGCGATATGAATGAAACATCAGCGCATATGAAGTCTGCGCCGCCGGACACGCTTTCTGCCGAAACATTGCGGATGTCCGTGCCTTCCATGTTGACTACCCTGTCATCAGCACACAGACTTTCTGCGAGCTGTCCGTGTCCGACATCGACCGCATATACTCTTGAAGCGCCGTTTTTCAGCATATAATCGGTGAAACCTCCCGTTGAAGCACCGATGTCGATACACACCTTTCCACTGAATTCAAGTCCGAATTCAGCAGCAGCTTTTTCAAGCTTCAGCGCACCGCGTCCGACATACATCTCCTGCTCTGACGACTTTATTTCGTCCTCAGACGAGACCTCAGCAGAGGCTTTCAGAATAGTTTTACCGTTTACGGTAACGCTTCCTGATCCTATCATTTCCTTTGCTCTCTGTCTGCTTCTTGCAATGCCGCGTAAAACGAGCTCTGCATCAAGCCTTGCCATTCTCACTGCACTCCGTTCTGATATAACGATAAATTCTCTCAGCTGAAAGTCCTATCTCTTCAAAGCACTGTTTTACGGATGCCTGTTTTATAAATCCCTCAGCAGTTTTTCTGCTGTAATTTCCTTTATAACCGTATTCGGCGAGCATATCTCCGATCTTTTCAGAGATGCTTCCCTCACCGTAAGCTTCTTCAAAGAATACTATCCTGTCATAGTCCACGATCTCTCTTATAATGTTGAGATTCAGCGGATATATCTTTGTAAGCTTCATTATATCGCATTTTATGCCATCTTTTGCAAGCTTCCTGTTTGCAAGACAGACCTCGTTATAAAGTCTTCCATAAGCTATCATCAGCGTTGAGGCATCCTTATTGCTTACGAGAAGGTGTTCTGTACTGAGATAATGCTTATCAAAATCAACAGATTCCGCACCTCTCGGATAGCGTACCGCAGCAATGCCTTTATCAGTATATATCGCCTTGTTCATGCACATTTTCAGTTCATCATAGCATGACGGCGAATAGATGACAGTATTCGGGATAGATGTAAGCATCGGAACATCAAATATTCCCTGATGAGTTTCACCGTCCTCACCGACTATGCCTGCACGGTCAATACCAAGAACAACATGAAGTCCGCCTATCGCAACATCATGGATAAGCTGATCATAGGCTCTCTGAAGGAACGTCGAATAAACCGCAAATACCGGTATCTGTCCCATTGATGCAAGTCCTCCAGCAAAGGTAACAGCGTGCTGTTCAGCGATGCCAACATCATAGAATCTTTCCGGAAAACGATGCTGGAAGAACTGCAAGCCCGTGCCGTATTTCATAGCGGCAGTAATAGCGCAGATACGCTCATCCTTCTCAGCTATTTCAACAAGCTCCTTGCCGAACGTTATGGAATAGCTGTCATCAGCCGAGACCTCAGGATTGCCGGTAGCAATATCAAATTTTGAGATACCGTGGTATTCACCGGGATTCTGCTCCGCAGGACTGTAACCCTTTCCCTTCTGCGTCTTTACGTGTATAAACACAGGTCTGTGATATGATTTTGCAACGTGGATTACCTCTTCAAGTTCCTCAAGATTATGACCGTTTACCGGTCCGAGGTAAATGAATCCCATGTCCTCGAACATGGTGCTCTGTTCAAGTATCTTATACTTTACCGAGTCCTTGACATACTTGATGCCCTTGGTAACGCCGTCACCAACAAGCGGTATTTTACCGAGCCCCTTCTCAACAGTCCTCTTTGTGCGGATGTATTTTTCCGTATTTCTGAGCGAGGTAAGGTATCTTGAGACCGCACCTACACTTTTTGAGATCGACATATTATTGTCGTTCAGGATAACAATAAGATTCCTGTCCTTTTCACGGCCGCCATTGTTCATAGCTTCATAGAACATACCGCCTGTCATAGCGCCGTCACCAATAACAGCGACTGCATAGTTATCCTTGCCCTGATGCTTCATAGCCTCTGCAATACCGCAGGCTACCGAAACTGATGTACTGCTGTGACCGCTTATGAAAACATCATGCTCGGATTCTTCCGGCTTCGGAAATCCGGAAATACCGTTTTTCTGACGAAGAGTAGGGAACTCATCAGCTCTTCCGGTAAGAATTTTATGAGTATAAGCCTGATGACCGACATCCCAGATTATCTTATCTTCAGGAGAATTAAAATTCCTGTGGATAGCCATAGTCAGCTCGACAACACCGAGGTTTGAAGCAAGATGTCCGCCGTTTTTCGAGACGGTAGATATGAGCATTTTTCTTATATCGCTGCACAGACCCTTGCACTGCTTCAGCGAAAGATTTTTCAGGTCATCAGGCAGAACAAGCTCTGATAATGTGACCTTGTCCTCTGAATTAATATTTTCCTTCATTTTTAACGTTACGGAGAATATCTGGCTCTCCGCAGCTCCTTACATTAGTTTTTCCTCTTTAAAAGCATTTCCGTTAGTTCTTTCAGGAAATTGCTGTTATCAAATGTTTCAAGCAGAAGCATTGCCTCATCGGTTATTCCCGCAGCGATCTCACGAGCCTTATCTACACCGTGTATCGTCACGAAGGTAGTCTTGTTGAGTTCCTCATCACTTCCGACAGGCTTGCCAAGTTCTTCCGTAGTGCTTGTGACATCAAGTATATCATCAATTATCTGGAAGGCAAGTCCGAGTTTATATCCGTAATCCATTGCAGCCTTTATCTTATTATTATCGTCAACTCCGGCGCAGATACATCCCATTGCACACGATACAGCTATGAGTTCGCCGGTCTTGTGGCGGTACATATTTCTGAGATTAGCCTCGTCAACATCTGTGCGTGTTTCATTCTGTATGTCGATGACCTGACCTCCGATCATGCCGTCTCTTCCGACAGCGAGTGCAAGCTTCGAGATGATCGCTACCTTCTGATCTGCCGAAAGCTTATCGTCATCTGCAACAACTGCAAACGGAAGTACAGTAAGCGCATCGCCGGCAAGAATAGCCATAGCTTCTCCGAATGCCTTGTGACATGAAGGCTTTCCGCGGCGGTAATCATCATTATCCATAGCCGGAAGATCATCATGTATAAGCGAACAGGTATGTATCATCTCGATAGCCGCAGCCGGTGCAGCAGCCAACTCAGTATTTCCGCCGCAAGCCTCACAGAATGCGTAGACAAGCACCGGACGTATGCGCTTTCCGCCTGCTTCGAGAGAATAATTCATAGCTGCAATTAGATCCTTCTGAGGCATTGCCTCCTCAGTAAGAACGTTATATTTTTTCAGGTTCTCCTCAGTTATTTTAGCAAATCCCGAGAGCTTTTCCTTAAAATTGCTGTTCATTTTTCAATTTCAGACGCTCACGCGCCCTTATCCTCCTCTATTTTTATTTGAGCCTCGTCAAGCTGCTTTCTGCACAGAGCTGATAGCTTAACGCCATCACCGTACAGTTCTACTGCCTTTTCGAGTGGTATATCTCCTTTTTCAAGCTCAGAAACTATTTTTCCGAGGCGTTCGAGGTTTTCCTCAAAAGTTACTTTTTCTTCCATTATTTCACCATTTATCAATTATTTCAGCCTCAGCACCGCCGTCACCGAATCTTATCTTAACGCGGTCGCCTTCTGATATATCCTCCGAACTGCCCAGCAGCTTATCATCGCTGTAAACGAGCGAATATCCGCGTGAAAGCACTTTCAGCGGACTGAGACTTTCAAGCCGTGCGGTATTCTGACACAGCTTGCTGTCAAGTCGCTCTATATAGCGTGAAAACGCAAGCTTATTCCGCTCCGTGTAATTCTCTATCCTGTTTGAGCTGAGCTTTAGTCTGTTTTCCGGAGACTGCCCTGTAAGTCGTACATTCAGGGATGAAAGTCTTTCTCTCGCCCTTTCAAGCCTTGCAGACACACTATTTTCAGCACGTTTTATCAGCGCATCTATCCTTTCATAAAGCGTTTCCGTCGAAGGTGCTGCGATTTCAGCAGCTGCTGACGGCGTCGGTGCTCTCATATCAGCTGCAAGATCAGCAACAGTGAAGTCAGTTTCATGACCTACTGCCGAAATAACCGGAACTTTACAATTGTATATCGCATAGGCTACCTTTTCTGTATTGAACGCTCCAAGATCCTCGCTTGAACCTCCGCCTCGTCCGACTATTATCACGTCACAGCCTGCCGATTCAGCTTTAAGGATGCCCCTGCACACTGAATCCGGTGCGCCCTCACCCTGAACAAGCGCATTTACTGCATAAATGCTGCCGATCGGATAGCGCCTCGAAAGGACGTTTATAATATCCCTGACAGCTGCTCCGTCAAGCGACGTGACAACACCAATTTTGCGAGGCATAAGCGGCAAAGGTCTCTTGTGATCCTGAGAGAATATCCCCTCGGCAGCAAGCTTTTTTTTCAGCTGTTCAAGTGCCGCATTTACAGCACCCGCGCCGTCCGGCACTATATCATTTGCATAGATCTGATAAACACCGTCGCGCTCGTAAACTCCGATACTGCCGCTCACTATCACCGACATACCGTCCTCGGGCTCGAATTTAAGCCTTGAAGCCGCCTGAGCAAACATTACCGCCTTTACAGCGCTGTTGTCGTCCTTGAGTGTGAAATAGATATGTCCGCTGCGATAATGGCGGACGCAGTTCGAGATCTCGCCTTTTATCATTATTCCCTGAAGGTTCTTGTCTCCCTTCAGTACGAAGCCTAAATATCTGTTGATCTGTGAAACCGTAATTACAGGCATTTTTTCACCCCTGTTTGCTTCAGCCAACCGTATATCGCTACACCTGCTGCATTATCACAGGAAAACTCAGGTGCGGCAAAAGACGCTCCGTTGAACCTTTCTGTAACACTTCTGCGTATAATGGCATCGGACATAACTCCGCCTGCAAACACAAGCGGAAGATCACCGCATTTATCCTTAGCAGCAAGCGTCATAGCGATGATAGTCTCACCTATGAAATCAAGGCAGAATCTCGCGGTATCTTCCGGTGAAGCCCCGCGTTCTGTCATCTGACGGCATTTGTTCTCAACGCCGGAAAGGCAGCAGTTTCCGTCCTTGATGACAGGTCTGATCTTCACTTTTTTGTCAGATCGTTCAGCAAGCTTTTCAAGCTCAGCTCCGCAGGGAAAGCGAAGTCCGAGCATAAGTCCGCAGCGATCGACAGCCTGTCCTGCTTTGAGATCAAGCGAAGTTCCGATCTCTGTGATCTTGATTATCAGATCATCGTCCGGCTCACACAGAAGACAATCGGTAGTTCCGCCGCTTACGTGGAACGCAATGAACCGCTCATTCACATACGGCAGTTTTCCGGCTGAATACAGCGCTGCAAGGATATGTCCAACCTGATGCGAGGTTGTGTAAAACGGCAGCTTGTTCACCGCTGAGATTGAACGTCCAAGCCCCTCGCCGCAGAGAAAGCACGGCATATATGAGCCCTCAGTATTTCGCGGACGTACCGACGCAGCTACTGCTTCAAGCGAAAAACCGCCGTACTTTTCCGCAAGTCTCTCAACCATTTCCGGAAGCTGCTTAGTGTGGTGAAAGACTGCATCGCTCTGACGCAGACCAAGCTCACCTTCCCTGACCGGAAGAAGTCTCTTCTCCTGAGTTATACTTCTTTCCCCGCAGTTAAAAACAGCCACAGAGGTAGTATAATTGCTTGTATCAACTCCGAGGAAATCACTCATTTTCAGCGTTTTCCTTGCTGCGGTCGCGTGAGAATGCGCCGAGAACTCCGTTGATAAACGAAGTGTCCTCCTGGTATGTATAGGTCATAGAAAGCTTGATAGCTTCGCTTATAGCCGCATTCATCGGGGTATTATCGTCATAGATTGACTCATACAGTGCGATCCTGAGTATTGCAAGATTAAGCTTTGATATTCTGGAAATACTTCTTGATTTACTGTAACCTGAGATGATGCCGTCGAGCTCTTCAGCGTGACTGAGAGTCCCCTCAACGATCTTCTTTACCTCATCGTTTACAGTTATCTCATCTATCTCCTCAGCGATCTCATAGAGTTCCTGAATATCATCATCGCGCAGGAGCTGCTCAAAAACCAGCTTGAATGCGCTGTCTCTTATTTCACGTCTTGTCATTTAAACTCTCCTTATAATTTATCAAAAACATTATACATGAATATCATATCTTCACTCTGTTCAAATCCGTTTTTCAAATAGAATTTTTCACTCGGATACCCCTTTGTGGTAAGAAGCACCATTGCAATAATACCATGATGAATAAGATCAGCCCGTATGTATTCGAGCATTTCTGTACCGATGCCCTGATTCTGGAATTCCGGCATAACACAGAATTCATCGATCACATATTCAGGTCCGCGAAGATAGGTCAGTTTTCTTCCGAGAACTATCGCAATTATTCTGCCTTCCTCTTCGCATACATATCCCATAGACTGAGGAGCGTCCATTAGTTCAAATACTCTCTGCTCGGCATTCTCAGAATTCCATTTTTCCTTCCACGGAGGTGCAGTGAAGGTTTCTCTGAAAACTTCAGCAGCGCCGGAAAGATCAGATGTTTCATACCCGCGTATCATTCAAATACCACTCCGCTTATAGTAACATTCACTCTTGCTACCGCAACGCCGGTCATATTCTGAACATTTTCCTTTACTGCGTTCTGAACGTCCTGTGCAACAACGCAGGCTTTTTCAGTATTTTTGATAATTATACTGATGTCGATAGCTGCAACATCGCCCATTATCTTTATTTTGATAGGACCGTTCTTTTTCAGCTTGCTGATCTCACCGGCAAGACTTGCAACGCCCTTGACATCAAGCGCCGCAAGCTTTGCAACGGTTATCATAACATCTTCGGATATTTTAAGTTTGCTTTTAACTGCTTCCTTTACAACTTCCATATTGAACCTCCGGTAGCATAGTATTTGAGTGTAAATATTTAACTAAAAGTACATTTACACTCCCGCTTCTATATTATACCAAAAAAATTCAGAATATTCAACTACTTTACTTCAAAAATTCTTATATTTTCTGCCGGAACTTCAGTTTCGCCAAGGATTATCTCTTTTATTGAAGCTGCCTGCGATTTGTCAAGCCCCTCTGTCTTGACTACGACCTTAGCTGTTTCGCCGTCAAGATAAGCAACGCAGTCCTCAAATCCCTGTGCGCGGACAAGTGATTCGATAGTGCCTTCCGATTCGATAAGCTTTGATACCTGAACAGCGTCGATAGCGTTCACTACCTTTTCATCTTCAGTAAGGTCTCCGCCGCCGATGATAGTCTGGAGTGTCTGGACAGCTTCATCACGGTTATTCATTTTGTCAAGTCTTGCCTGTGCAAAGTAATCGCAAGCCGCAGCAGCGTCTGCATTCACAAATTCTGTTTCACCGTAATGTGTGATGTCATCTCCCTGCGATACAGGTGTATCCTTATCGCTTTTTGTCATGGAAGCCGGCGCTGTCGCATAATTTATGTATACTGCTACTGCAAGCATAAGTGTAAGACAGGTCATGATAATTTGCTTCTTTCCGATGATTATTGTTGGCTTTTTCATAATAATTCTCCCTTTCTCATTTGAGTTTTGCTACATAGATCTTTGATGTAGATATGCCAAGTGCCGCTGCTGCTGATTTGTATATACGCTCGCGTACTGCCGGATCATTTCCGCCGCTGCATAGTATAACCGCGCCCTCTATCTCAGGAGCGTCTATTGTCTCAATAAGTGCGTTTTTTCCGCTGCTGCCGCCTATAAGTACATACTTCTCTTCCTCCTCTGTTTTATTATCTGATGAACTCTTTCTGCCCTCTGTCGCATAAACATACCTCTGTTCTCCTCCGACTTTCAGGAATACCCTCACCTCACCTGCGCCGTCGATATTCCGAAGAAAGCTCTGAAGTCGCTGTTCAGTAGCGCAGCAATACTCCTGACCGCTCTCTGTACTGAATTCAGCGTTATCAGTACCTTCCTTTTTCCCGCCGGATGTAAAAGACGAAAGAAGTACAAGAAGGAGTCCGCATAAGCAAAGAACTGCGGCGGCGGTCATAATTTTCTTGTCCTTTTTAAGATTTGCAAACTTTTCAGGGATCTCCATTTATTACCTCCGTATCGTCACCAAGACAGTTCTTTATGATGTCGGCTGCGAAATCGTTATCGTCCGCAATGACTATGACCTTACTAATAGATATGCTGCCATCCGGCGAAATATTAACCTCAACATCTATTTTTTCACAGTTTATCCCTGCCGCTGAAAGCTGTGAATACAGCACATCGCCAATGTTCTGTGCAGTTTTTCGGCTGAGAGTCCTGTTATAGAGTTCAAGGGAATAGCTGGTGTCAACGGATCGGCTTACGCTGACCTCCGGCATCTCAAATGCCGCTGTTCCGCTTATAAAGGGCGTTATTATGACAACTGCCATAACGAGATCAAGAAGGAACTTCATCTGTTTCTGCATACGTGTTCCGGCAGTCAGACTCTCGATAAGACAAACAGCTGCTGAGGCTATACATATCGCTTTTACTGCTCTTTGGAATCCTTCCATACCGTGCTCTCCCTAATTCTGCATAAGTATCGCAGTGCATATTATAAACATCACCGCATAGCTGACAAGTACGCTCTGTGCGATAGCAAGTCCGCTGTCTATACCTGTAAGCAGCTTTGTAAGCGGCGCAGCTGAAAACATCTCCGAAACTGCCGTACCTATCTTCATCACCGCACGGAATAACAGTATCTCCGCCGTTGGTGCAAGCATTATCAGAAGTATGGCTATCGTACCGGCTGTTCCTACGGTAGTTCCAATGACCTCAAAGCTTCCGCGCACCGTTGAATATGCGTCCGAAACTGCACCTCCGACGATCGGCACTGAACCTGAGATAACAAATTTGGTAGTCTTTGTCGCAGCACCATCAGCCTTTCCGGCAATTGTGGTTTTTAATGTTACGAAGCCGCAAAATAGTGACATTATAATGGTTATACACCATGTTATCAGCTTTTTCACTATCCCGATCAGCGAATCTACTGACTTATTCGGAAAAACACTCCCTGTTACTGCAAGAACTGCTGTCATTGTAAGTACCGGCATGAGATAGCAGCCCGAAAGTCCAACTATGACCTCAGATGCGCCAAGAACTGCCGCATTATAAACACTTCCGGACACTATTCCGCCGGATGCCATGACTATTCCTGCGTACAGCGGTACAAATATTGATATGAATCCACTTATCATGCGTATAGAATCCATAGAATCCGAATATACAGTCATAAGCTGAGGCGTAATAGCTGTGACCGCAGCTATCACACATATCATGTCATAAACTCCAGAGCCCTTATTTCCTTCCGTAAAAGTATCGCCTGCACTTCGCATAACGGACGTAAAAACTGCCAGAATGATGATAGTTACAAGCATTCTCAACGGTGCAGAAGCTTTCGCTGACATTGCGCCGCGTATTTCACCGATAATATCGCTGAAACTCATTTCGCTCATATCACCGTAATCGTAATCTATGTCATAGTCACTGAGGATGTCATTGATCTGTCCGCTGATCTCAGCCTCTTCCTCAGTATAGTCAGCTGCTGCATTGACCGGAACGCATAAAAACAGCATTACTATAAATACTGCCGCCGCAATTATTTTCTTCATATTCTTATACCTGTATCATATTGTTGATCATATCAAGAAGTACTCTTATCACCGGAAGACTCATAAAAGTCAACGCGCCCCGTCCCCATAGCTCAGCAGCGGACGCTATTGCCGACTCACCGCTGTCTCTGCATATCTCGCTTGTGATCTGCGTTATAAAGCATATAGCAGCTGCTTTGAATATCAGTGAGACATAGCTTTCCGAGATACCAGCCTGCTCAAATATATCCCTTATCTCCGACATTATCGGCTCTGCAAACGCTATAAATCCACCAAGTATGACCGTGCAGGCAGCAAGTGCAGCAAGCATTGCCTGTTCACGGCTGTATTGCCGCAGGAGTACAGCCATTGAAGTTCCGCATATGCAGAACATAGCCACTGAAAAGCTGTTTTCTACCATAGTCCGAACACCGTTTTGACTGTCTCGAAAAGCGAGCCTATCTCCTGAACTATAACGACAAGAACCACTATAAGTCCGGCGAGAGTTGTCATCATAGCTTGCTCTTCACGCTCAGCACGTTTAAGTACAAGATTCAGCACCGCAACTATTATTCCTGTGCCGGCAATTTTAAAAATAAGATCAATATCCATTTCTCCCTCCGTTATATCACGAGAATTCCAACCATAACGCCAAACAATACGCCTATACTGCGGTACATTCTGCTTTTTTTAAGACAAATCTCTCTTCTCTGAGCTTCAAGCTGACGTATCCGCTCAGAAAGTGATGCTATTGATGAAAGCTGTCCCGATATGTCACTTGTACCCAATATATCGCCGAATTCAGCAAGGATCTGTCTCTCCTCCTGTGGCATTTCCTGAGAAGCTAAGGCTCTGCGCCATTCATCATGAAAGTTTATTCCTTCAGAGAATTCCTCAGGCAGTCTGCTAATAAAGTCAAGATGTGAAAGCTCAGGATCACGGCGCAGATGTCCGGTGATCTCATAAACATTCATCGCGTTACACCGGATATAGATCTCGCAGCACCTCAGCAGATATTCAATTTCACGGCATACTTCACGCCTTAGCTTAAGCTTGTACGAAAAATGCATACCAATCATTCCCCCGGCAGATACGAACATCAGTGCCGCTGTTAGTCTAAGAAGCATTTCTGAGACTCCTTATTCCTCGTACTGCCGAAGGTCTTTCACTTCCATACAAAAATACAGCATGAGTAAAAACTCCGGAAGCAACAAGCTCTCTTCCAGCTTCTCTTCTCATAAGATCAGCGTAGCTACCAGCGTGCATTGTCGCACATAGCCTTACTCCGCTTCCGTGAGCTGAGAGGATCGCTGAGACATCTGCCTGTGTTGAGATCTCGTCGCAGATAATAATATCAGGCGATAGAGTCCTCAGGGCAGAATTAATTCCTTCAGAACGTTTATACCCGACAAGCACATCAGTCATACAGCCTATCTCATTCTCAGGTATACCGTGAACAGTCGCTGAAACCTCATTACGCTCATCAACGAGAACAGTCTTGCAGACATTACCATTTAGCCGACAAAAATCCCGCAGCATAGTTGTTTTGCCTGAATTTACTTCGCCGCATATCAACACGCTCGAATCGCTGCCGCAGGAATTGAAAATCTTCTCCGAACACCCCTTGACCTCACGGGCTACCCTGAAATTGAGTCCTGATACTTCACGAATAATGCCCTCACTGGAAACGTATCCGGCAACCCCGACCCTGACTCCACTCTCAATTGTAAAATAGCCCTCGCTCAACTCCCTTGCACAGCTATGTACTGAGTATTTACACAATGATTCGACTGCTGCAGAGATTTCCTGATACGAAGCGGAAATGCAGTTATCGTTATTATGATTAAGTGTCAGTTGACCGTCAGAAGTTAAGAATCTACATTCAGTCGGATACACAAAACTTATAGGTCTTTCAGAGCGAAGTCTGACCTCTGAGATCAAATTCAGATCCTCACTCTTCACGTATCTCATAACTCTTCTGATACGCTCCGGCAGATACGCAGTTATAACTTCAAAGCTTGTACGTTTTTTCATTTTAACACTCCCTTCACTTAATCTTATTCACGTACAAGCAGTAATATTACACATCATATAAACAAAAAAACAGCACACCGAAGTGTGCTGTTGATTTTGATATTATTATTCCTTTACACCACCGAGTGCAACACCGGCAATGATGAATCTTGAAAGGAGTACATACGCGATAATGATCGGAACGATACTAAGTGCGATACAAGTGTAAACAACACCGAGGTCACCTGTCTTATCGGATGCCTGAATTGCAGAGATCATCATAGGGAGTGTCTTCTGATCGGGATCACCGCTAAGGAGAATCATTGAAGGTGTATAGAAGTTATTCCAGTTAGCAACGAAAGCGAAGATCGCCTGAACAGCGATAGCCGGCTTCATCATTGGAATAGCAATTGTCAGGAAAGTTCTGAACTCGCCTGAGCCGTCGATACGTGCAGCCTCAACGATGTCGAGCGGGAACGATGATTTCATGTAGGATCGCATGAAGAAGACGACCGCAGGCGCTGCAACTGCCGGAAGAATAAGCGGCCAGTATGTATCGGTAAGACCGATTTTAGCCATAAAGTTAAGGAATCCGGTAGCAGTAACCTGAGTAGGAACCATCATGATAAAGAGAATTATCATGTAAGATGTTTCCTTAAGCTTAAAATCATATACGTGGATACCGTAAGCAGTCAAAGCAGAGAAGAATACGGTAAGGAACGTAGCTGATACTGTGATGATGGCACTGTTTCTGTAACCTATAAGTGGCTTAAACAGATTACCAAAGTCTTCACGCATTGTCTTGATATTCTTACCAAGAGCCTTGCCCGGAATTACTGTAAGACCGCCGGCAATATCGGTATCAAGACGAGTTGCGTTGATAACAAGAATATAGATAGGAAGCAAACAGATAATTGTAAGTATAACGCACCAGATAAAGAGAATTGTAGACTTTAATCTGATCTTGAACATATAATTATCTTTTGGCTGTCCGTATACAGACTTCATATTACTCATAAGCTCAGACCTCCAAACTGTTTATTCTGCAGTTTCATCTGTTTCTGGAGCTCTTTGCGCTGTTTTTTCTTAGCAATAGCATCAACGTCTCTATTCATATAGAATGTTATAGAACCGAGAGCAAGAGTTACAATAAACAAGAGAACTGAAGCAGCACCAGAATAACCATAGTTCTGATACTTCTGACCAGTGTGGAAATGTCTGTAAATGAATACAGCAACTGTTGATACATCCTTGTTGACAACTGTACCATCATGATAGAGGAACGGAATATCGAACATCTGGAGACCACCGATCATAGATGTAACGAGTGTATAAACCATAATCGGGCTCAACAGAGGAAGAGTTATCTTTCTGAAGACCTGTCCGCTGCTTGCACCATCAATACTTGCAGCTTCAAACAGTGATGGGTTGATACCCATAATACCAGACATAAGCATGATCATAGTATTACCGAACCACATCCATGTCTGGATAAACATAATAACGCAACGTGCCGGCCATACACCGGATACAAATTTTACAACGTCTCGGTCTGGACCTTCCAGTTCCTTAACGATTCCCATACTGTGGAGCAGCTGGTTTACAGCACCGTATTTACTCTCCGAACACAGAGACATGAACAATACGGCGACTGAAGCGGCTGTAATGATATTAGGCATATACATAACAACCTTGAAGAAGCCCTTTCCCGGGATCTTCAGCTTAGCGTCAGTGAACCAAACAGCAAGAGAAAGTGAAAGAAGGATCTGTGGAATAAAGTTACCGAACCACAGAATAAGAGTATTCTTGAACGCTGTAACGAAGTCGTCGTGGATAGTTCCCTGCATTTTCTTAGCAGTAAGAGCTGCGATTTCGTCCTCAGACTCAGCAGGGATGATACCGAGAACCTTACGGTTCTCTTCCTGTGTTAATGAAACCTTCTGAAGAAGATGCTTAAAGTTATCAAGGCCAACGGCTTCACCTGTTTCGGAACCGTTACCCTGGAAAGCAACAATAAAAGTATTAATCAAAGGCCATAATTGGAAAAAGAAATAAACAAGAAAAAATGGCAATATAAACATATAGCCATATTTAGCATAGCTGATCGATTTAATTCGCTTCTGGGCAGCTGATGCCATAGCACACACCCTCTCGTATAAGATAAGTAAAAAGATTATAAATAGCTGCCCACAGGACAAAAGTCCCATAGGCAACTATTTAAATTAGCTTAAATTTTAGCTTCGATTACTTTGCAAGATCAGGGATAGCTGTGAGTACATCTGAAAGTGCCTTAGAGATTGTATCCTCGTAAGAAGCACCGCCCTCGCAGTATTCCTTCTGAACAGCATTGATGAAGTTTGTCTTGATTGTAGCATCGTAAGGTGTGATAAGTCCCTTAAGGTCGATTGACTTAGCATTCTCGTGGAGCACTGCGAAGTAGTTCTGACCGTTAAGATCCTTTGTTACCCACTCGTTCGGGCACTCGTTGTTATCAACGATTGTCTGCATTACTGTACGGTTGTTTACGTACTCAGGCTTGTCGAGAGCGAGCTTTCTCATTGTCTCAGGATTTACAGTAGCTGTGTAGATGAACTGCTGTGCTTCCTCAGCGTTATCTGTCTTCGGGTTAACAACGATCCATGTACCGCCCCAGAAGTAAGCTGAAGGACCCTGAACAACTGCCCACTTACCGTATGACTCAGATGAAGCCTGGCCGAAGAATGCCTTCTCACCGAAGCCCCATGTTGATACGAAGTAGCCCATTGCTGAACCGTCCTTACCAGCAGGGATCCAAGAATCTGTCCACTGACCGTTCTTTGTTACACCACCGTTGTCCCAAAGAGTCTTAGCATACTTAGCGAATGTCTCGCACTCCTGGTCGAAAGCAACTCTGCCGTTAGAAACCCAAGGAGTCTTTCTGTTAGCAGCGAATACCTGCCACATACCACCGAGTGAGTCAGCAAGAGCAACCTTACCGTCTGTCTTTGTAGCAACTTCTGTTGCAGCAGCTACGAAGTTATCCCAGTTGTTGATCTTCTTCTGCATTTCCTCAGGTGTCTTAACGCCGAGGTACTGCTCAGCGAGGTCTGTTCTGTAAGCGAATCCACCTGCAGCTGCCTGCCATGAAGCACCAACCATCTTACCCTTGTTAGCGCCCTCAGTAGCTCTACCGATTTCAGTTGTGTATGAGTAAACGTCTGAGAAGTTGTCTTCTGAGAAGCCGAGGTCTTCGAGAGCAGCTGTCTTAGTATCATCGTTGATGTACTTGAGAGCCCAGTCAGCTTCGCAGAAGTAAACGTCGAGATCCTTACCAGACTGGAAGAGAGCGTCATACTTTTCAGAAGCCTTTCCACCGCCTACGCCGAATGAAGTGAACTTAACCTTGCTCTTGTCGCCGCCGTTCTGAGCCCAGAGATCGATAAGGAAAGGAACGTCATCTTCGTTCCAAGCAGCGATTGAGAATTCAGAACCGCCCTTGCCAAGCTTAACTTCGCCAAGAGTTGTTGAATTGCCCTTTGAAGGTGTCTCAGCAGCCTTTGTTGAAGCAGCTGAAGCGTTAGCTGTTGAAGCCTCAGAAGCGCCTGAACCAGCCTCTGTTGAAGCAGCTGTTGTAGAAGCCTTCTTGCTTGATGATGAATCGTCGCTACCACAGCTTACGAAAGCTGTTGCAGACATAGCGAGAGTAGCAACTAATGCTAATGTTCTCTTAAGTGTGTTCATTGGTATTTTCCTCCTTAAATATGTATATTACGCTCCACTGGAAGCATAATATGAATGGATAAAATTTACGGTTTCCGCCGGCATCCCCCCGCATAATGAATGTACTCACTTCTGCATAGCCGAGCCGGTCAAAGCCGCTTGCCGACCTTCAAGGTCAGCTATTACCAAGACTTTTGAGTCTGTGTAATATCCGGCAGTCATACAAGCAGAATTATCTGCAAATATATTGACCGCTTTTGTACTTCAAATATACAGCATTTTCGGTTCAAAGTCAATGCTTTATATCGTTCTTTAATATTTTTTGTGCATCTTGTACATTTTCAACAGCTGTTTATCGGTAATAATCACACAATTAAAAACTGTAAAATCAAAATATTACAAATTGGTAACAAGCACTTTCACTCTTATTTCACAAATTCCGCACCCTTCTTTTATGCCTATTGCCCAACTGTTACAAATTTGACAATCTCCGCAACCTGTTTTTGGGTAAGTTCGTCAATATACAGTAATTCATAGCTGTTTTTATAGCCGCCGATCTTTTCGCGCAGTTCAACTATCTTCCCTGCGATCTCTGCGTCAACGTGCGGAAGCAGCATAAGTTCATCAGGATCAGCCGTATTTATGTTGATCGGCGCTGCCTCTTCAAGTGTAATCGTGTGTGTAGCCACAGCAGAAGTCTCAGAACTGCTTTCTGTTACTTCCTCAGTTGTTGTTTTTGTCTCTGATGTCTCCGGGATCCGGGGCTCGGTGTATACCGGATCAGTTACATATATATTGCCAGCTATACGCGAGAATATCTCCTCTCCGATACCATTGACCAGCATTATTTCCTCAATATTATTGAATCGCCCGTGTACCTCCCGGTACGATACGATCGCCTCTGCTTTAGCCTGACCGATGCCGTCAAGCTTACATATTTCACTTACGCCGGCTGAATTAATGTCTATATACAGTTCGGTTGTTATTTCATCCGCCTTATCTTTTGTGTGGACCATTGTACTTGCGACAGCAGTAGTACGTTTTTGCTTTTCATCAGAAGTGCGCTCCGTTGTCCGCCTGACGGTATTGTGTGTTTCGATGACCTCTCCCGGGCTTGCGCTGCTGAGTTCTCTGAACTTAGTGCTCGTATCATCTTTATTTGTTCCCGAATTTATTATCACTGCCGCCAGTGCCGCCAATACCGCCAGAACAGCTCCGGCAACAGCTTTAATATCTGATCTGTGCATTGCTTATCCCGCCTTTTTTGCAAGTACAGCACAGCGCATCAGTATCTGAGTTGCGTCAACGACCGTTATTCTGCCGTCTCTGTTATAATCAACTGCATCTCTTTTATCTTCATCAATACGTCTGCCGCTTCCGCCTGCAAGGACCGCACATTCTTTCAGTACGCTCGTCGCATCAACAACAGTTATCCTGTTATCACCGTTAGCATCTCCAAGCATATACGCCTTTATTGTCGCCGCTTCAGAAGCGAAGCAGTCTTCTCCGGCTGAATACCTTGCCGCTGATACTACTCCGACCTCAGGCGAAGGCACTCCCAGCCAGTTGACCGTCTGTACTTTGCCGTCACTTTCCTCCGAAAGCACATATCCTGCCAGCAGCCGGCGTGAAAGCTGTTCGTCTGTGATGCCAAGTTCTTTTCCTTCATCAGCGCTGCCGACCGTTACTGATGTAACTATCCGCCCTGCTTCAATAGGTTTATCGCCGCCGAATGTCGGCATTCCGCTTGATTTCTCGTAAATCATTTTCGGAAGCTTTTCAGGTGCGGAAGGCCTTGCAGGAATACTTACAGTCACAGCATCGCTTGCAAATTCGTCATCACTGCACTTTTCCCTGATAGAAAAAGCTTCTGACGGAATCACCAGCATTGAGAGTTCGCCCTTATTGTTCCTGACCATTCTTCCATAAGCCGAAACGTAGTCTTTATCTGAGTATTCTTCCTTGTCACCGCAGGCTATTTCAATGCGTTTTGCCTGTTCCTCTGAAAAACTGCCTGCGTACTCATTACGGTAGTCTATCTCCATACCGGGAGTTTTCGCACGTTCAGGAACTCTGACTTCATAGTTTTTTCCGTCAATACTTGCTTTGAGCGTCATACCTGCATATTCACTCACACTATCTCCGGAGCTGAACTCTTTCTCCCCGATACTTAATTTGCAGCCTTCCGGCACTGTCACAGTCTCTTTTTCGCTATCGAATGATACAGGTCTTCTTATTATATGTATACTTATCTCGCTGTTATGACCTTTTTCATCTTTCAGAACTACCGGCAGATCGATCCCTTCATATCCGACAGGTATCTCCTGACTTTTTGCATTTCTGCTGATCGAATACTGTTTTTCCTCTATTTCCGCACCTGTGTAAGCGTATATTACTGTTGATTCTGCATAAGGCGAAAGCTCAATAAGGTAATCGCCGTTATCTGTACGCTTTGCGCTCTTGTGTACATTTTTCAGCACACCTGATATACTGCTCTTTTCTGTGTCAGTATACATTAATGAATTCATCTGTGTCACAGCAGGATAATACTCATGCTCATAATAGTGAACATTATCCGAAGTTGCCTTTATACACATCTTCTCTGTTACTGCTATCGGAGAAGTATACAGTTTGAATTCGCCGTCATTAACGGAGTAATATACGTCCTCGCCGCTATTGCTTTTTAATTCTATCTTAACGTCAGAGCTCACCTGTCCGGACATCTGTGAAAAGCTTACTTTTCCGACATCGCTCCCAAGCACTCCTATCGGAAAATTTCCGACAGCTATGCCAATATCAGATGAATCAAATATCTCTCTGAAATGCTCCTTCATGTTGTCCGCATTCTTCATAAGTGCAGTGTCTTCCGGAAGAAGTCCTTCATAAATGGAATCTACTATTATATTATATATAGCTTCCTTTGTATCATCGTCATATACCTCAGCTAGTTCAAGCGTGTCTGTCCACTCTTCAAGGTCTGAGCTCACATAGCTTACTCCGGCATCCATTTTATCTCTGAAAATATCATACTTATAATTGTTAAGGATAGTTGATCGCTCTCCGGTCTCCTTATCATCCGCAAACAGGCATCCCTCAACCGGCGCACAATATTTATCGTTATCATTATAGTATTTCACAACAACACTGAATATCTCCCCATCCGATACGCATACAGCATCGTCAAGATCAATAGTCATGTAGCCCGTCAAGTCGCATTTTCCAGACTTTAAAGCCGACGCTCTTCCCGAAACAGGATCAGTTCTGTCTGTAAGATCTGTGTATAATGTGACCTCATAATATGTATCCGGAACAGCAAAATAAGTCGAGACAGCTTCGATCATCATTATCTCAGAAGCCTCAAATACATTCGCTGCATATACCGGTGAATTTTCATCATCCGAATCATCCGCACTTAGCTTCTGATCGGGATAGTATGTATTATAGCGCAGATTATACTGATGATCGTCTTTATCAGATACAGTATAATACGACAGATCACAAAGCGAAGTATCATAGTAAGAAAGCCAGTAATAGCCGTCATTAGCGGAATCCGTTCCCCAGCTGTTCTTTATCAGCCATGCACCATTGCCCTGCGGCGTATCCTTGAACCATGAAGCAGGTACATCGTCATCCCATCCTACTATTATAACGGAATGGTTGGCAAGTCTGGAAGATCTCTGCGAGTATACTGCCATGTGTGTCCTTTCAAGATACTTGCTGTTCTGATAATAACCTGCTTCAACAGGCTTTCCAGAGATCAGTATCTGCTTTATGCGCCTGTTTACCTCATCGCTGTCAGAACGCTGCTTATCAAAGTCAAAAATAAAAGCGCTGCTGAGGTGATAGTCCGCCTCATTCATGAGACGTTCTCTTACCCTTTTATTAGACATATCCGATGTTTCGCCGTAAGGCAGCTTATTCTCTTTCACGGGTCCACGCCACTTCGACCAAAGGTTGACAACCTCTATAAATGAACCGCCTGCATCAAGCAGCTCCGACGGATAATCATCGTAACCGTTCTCGCCTTTTGCGATATTGCTGTAAATTCCCTGCGGATCATCAGGATCATAATTCGCAAAACAGCCCGTATGCATCTCGGAAATATCAATATCCGGAACAAAATCAATAACTTCCGCTTCCACACAAGCTGCCGAGGACATCGCCCAGCACAAGCCATATCCGCCTTGATCCTTCACTGATGTGATTTTTCCCTTATCTGCAAGGCTGAATACTGAAGGAAGATCTGCTGTTTTATCCTCCGCAGACTCCTTTACAGCCGGAAGCGCACTATCAGGTTCTGAAACAAGGTACTCTCCAGAAGCGCTGCCGCGTATTACAAGACTATCACCGGAGATCAGTCCGACAGAAGGTCTTGCTGAAAGCTCAGCACCGACCTCACCTATATTGCAAGCACACGGCAGAGCAGCTGTAATAACAGCCGTCAGCAGTGAAATATTGCGTTTGATAATACCCTTCATATTCCGCCTCCACAGCTCATTTTTCCCATTATACCACAAATCCGGACAAAATTCAATCTCCGCCGTCATGTTTTTAAACCACATATTGTACAAACTCGCGTTAAATGCTTGTACACATTAACGAAATTACTGAGTTGGCACAGCGCATATCATTCTACAATTATAATAAATCACAAATCCTTAACATTTTAGCTATTGATTTTTCAATGTATATGTTGTATAATGTTTTTGAATCTGCTATATTTATTTGGAGGGATGATAATGAACGCTGAACGAGAGCTTCGCTTTTACAAGCTTTACGAGCAACTTGCTTCTTTAACTCAGATAGTTAACCAGAAGCCGGTTATTCCTCAGATAGAGTCGTTACTCAATGAGATATCTTCCATGTTCCGCCTTTCAAAAGGCATAACGCATTTTTACCGCTCTCCTTCCGATGAAAAACGCGGTGTTGGCGAGGAAATGGTAAGCTACGATCTTGGCATTCCTGATAAACCAATACATACAGTCCGTTTCGTTAACAGACTTATGTCTATCTCTACTATGACTGTCTATATGTCCGAGGATGAACCTCCTCTCACCGAAGAAGAGCTCTTCAAGGTCGATCTGACTATGAGGACTGCTCTTGCCTTTATATGCCGCAACCGGCTTCAGGTAATTGCAGAAGAACTTGCTTTCAATGACGATATGGGATTCAAGAACATACGCAGATTCTTCAATTACATATTGTGGAAAGGTCAGCCGGGAGGACTCAATGGCAAAGTTGCTTTGAACTACAATCTTCGCCATTTCTCTTTTGTTAACGAGGAGTTCGGCAGAACTGCCGGCGATACCGTTCTAAAAAGTCACTACAACCATATTGAGAAAATAATAGGTGACGGCGGTATTGTCTCACGCCTTGGCGGCGATACTTTCGTATGTATATGCGACCAGAGCGACCTTCCGGATCTGCTTGAATACCTCAACGAAGCTATAATTGTAGT
>ONAI01000067.1 GCA_900315755.1 uncultured Ruminococcus sp. | reverse complement strand
CTGAAAGAACCGTATGTCGGGGTGATACCGCTTGTTTCCGGCGAAATTGCTGAGGACATAGCTTCTTACTATGCAACGAGCGAGCAAATACCGACAGTATGCAGCCTTGGTGTTCTTGTGAATCCCGACCTGACTGTTCGCTCAGCAGGAGGATTTCTTGTTCAGCTTCTGCCCTTTGCGGATGAGAAGTGCATTGACACGATTGAGAAGAACGTTGCTGCAATGAAGCCGGTATCAGCTCTTCTTGACGAGGGCAGAACCCCTGAAGAGATCGCAAATATGCTTCTTGCCGGACTTGAACCGAACGAACTTGATTCTGCTGAGCCTGCTTATGGCTGCGATTGCAGCAGGGAACGTACAGAAAGGGTGCTTATCAGTATAGGAAAAGATGAGCTTCAGTCGATGGCGGACGAAGGAAAGGATACGAAGGTAAGCTGCCACTTCTGCGGCAAAGAATACGTATTCACGCCCGATGAGATACGCAGACTCATAAGCGGATGATACGGGAGGAGTATATGATAACTGCAATTTTTGATCTTGACGGCACTATTGCCGATACTATTTGTGATCTCGGCGATGCTGTGAACCGTGGACTTTCTGAAATGGGATGTCCGCAGCATGACTACGAAACATACAAGAAAATGGTCGGAAACGGTGCGCGAAAACTCTGCGAGAGGGCACTTCCGGAGGAAAGGAAGTCCGAAACTGACAGACTGCATGAGCTTTTCAGGCAGAATTATGCTGAAAACTATCTCTGCAAGACAAAGCTTTACGACGGCATGGCAGATACTCTTGCTGCTCTTGACAAGGCAGGAGTCGTACTTGCAGTTGCAACGAACAAACCGCAGGATTTCGCTGTCAGTATAATTGATAAGCTGCTGCCGGATGTTGATTTTGTATGCGTTCTCGGAGGAACTGAGGATCGTCCTCCGAAGCCTGATACAGCGATAATTGTTGATATATTGTCACGTCTGCCGGACGAAAAGAATCAGGTGTTCATGATCGGCGACAGCAATGTGGACATACAGACCGGAAGCAATGCAGGCATTGAAACTATCGGCTGCGCTTGGGGATTCCGCGGCAGGGAAGAGCTTGAAAGGGAAGGGGCTGACTATATCGCAGAAGCTCCGGCGGACATTGTTGGATTTGTGACAGGAAAGAAAGATCAAGCATGAAGAGGTGTGGATGAAAATGGGAATATTCAATCGCTTTTTGGGCTCTGAAGAGAAGAAAAGCATCGTTCCGGCAGGGTTCGATCCTTCACTTGGTATTTCAGCAGAACCGCGTGTCTGGGATGCGGTCATTTCGCTTGGTGGTACCTGTCAGGTCGCGCATCAGATAAAGCGCAGCGGAATGAGACTTGCATCCTATCCTTTCGACTGGCTTTTCAGTACAGAACCTGAGTATGTGATAAAGGCTTTTGAGGATGATTTCAAGGACTTTCTGAAGTATGAGAATCTTGATGAAGCTGAAAAAACTGAGACGGAGCATAAAAGAGTCACCGATAAATACTATCATATGATACATCAGCATATTTTCCCTCTTGATGAACCGATCGCTGATTCGTATGCATCAGTAAAGGAAATAGTCGACAGAAGAGTAAGACGTTTGCTTTCTTTGCAGGGAAAGAATATGAGCATTCTCTTCATCCGCACGGATCTTACGGAAGATCAGGCACTCAGACTTGGAGATCTGCTTCACAGAAAATATGGTAAAAACGCACATTTGCTTGTGGTGAATCACATCAAAGAATTCAAAATGAGGTATATACCTTTAAATAGTGAATATATCTCGATGTTTGAGATATATGATGAAAATGAGAACACCGGACAGCGTTGGCAGGGCTACGATCCTCATTGGGATGTGTACTGCTCGGTAATATGAAGGTCAGGGAATTTACGGCGGATCTGCGAGACGAAACGCTGTTCGAGGGTATATACGGCTATGAAAAAGATGAGCAGGGAAGAGGCTTTCGCTGGACATTCAAAGAAACCAAATTCCATATTGACCGTTTCGGAGGCTGCCGGTGTACACTGAAATTTGATTGCCCGAAGAATACTGACGTTGAGCTGCTGGATCACAATGGCAAAGTCATTGCGTCCGTGAACACAAGTAAAGCAAACAGCTTTACATTTGATATAGTTCACGAAACTCGTGAGGTAACTCTGAGACTTGGCGCAATATGGCGTCCGTGCGATGTTTTCGGTGTTCCGGACGAACGTGAACTCGGAATTTGTTTGCGTGAGATACGGATAAGGCGGCTGAAAAATTAAAATTAGTGCATCCGGCAGAGGTGTGCAAAGGTTTCAAAATATCAGGGCTTGACAAATAAGGCGTTTTGTAGTAAAATATATTGTATGTATTTATATCTATGCAGTGCTTATAAAAGTAATAGAAGATGTCTCTGCGGTTATAGATTGGCATAAATAAACGTAAAGAAGGTATACACATGGGGTTATTTAAGAATGTGTTCGGCGCTAACGCTTACAGTAACAGAGAACTCAAGCGCATAGCACCGATAAAGAATAAAGTTCTGGAACTTGATGAGGAATATCAGGCACTTTCAGATGCCGACCTCAAGGCAAAGACTGCCGAATTCAAGGACAGACTTGCAGACGGTGAATCTCTTGATGACATTCTCCCTGAGGCTCTTGCAACTGTAAGAGAAGCAGCTTGGCGTGTTCTTGAAAAGAAGCCTTATCCGGTACAGATAATAGGTGCTATCGTTCTTCATCAGGGACGTATAGCTGAAATGAAGACCGGTGAAGGTAAAACTCTCGTTGCCTGTGTTGCTTCATACCTTAACGCTCTTTCAGGACTCGGTGTTCACGTTGTAACCGTAAATGATTACCTCGCTAAGACACAGGCTGAAGAAATGGGCAAGGTGCTCCGCTGGCTCGGACTTACAGTAGGATGTATCCTTCACGGTCTCAATAATGACGAGAGACGTGCAGCTTATAACTGTGATGTTACATATGCAACAAATAATGAACTCGGTTTCGACTACCTCCGTGACAACATGGTGACTCATAAAGAAGATCGTGTTCAGAGAGCACCTAACTTCGCTATCGTGGACGAGGTGGACTCTATCCTCATAGACGAAGCACGTACTCCTCTTATTATTTCCGGACGCGGCGACAAGTCAACAGACCTTTATACTATCGTTGACCGTTTTGCTAAGACTCTTACATCCACAACTGTCGTTGAAATGGATGATAAGATAGATCAGGATGAAGCCAACGAGACTGCTGACTACATTATCGACGAAAAAGCTAAGACAGCAACTATCACACAGCGCGGTGTTAAAAAGGCAGAAGAGGCATTCCATGTCGAGAACCTCATGGATTCAGAGAATATGACTCTTCTCCACCATATAAATCAGGCTATCAAGGCTAACGGCGTTATGAGAAACGATATTGACTATGTTGTCAAGGACGGCGAGATCATCATCGTTGACGAATTCACCGGACGTCTTATGATGGGACGTCGTTTCAACGACGGTCTGCATCAGGCTATCGAGGCTAAGGAAGGCGTTAAGATCAAGAGCGAATCAAAAACTCTTGCAACTATCACTTTCCAGAATTTCTTCCGTCTTTATACAAAGCTTTCCGGTATGACCGGTACTGCTATGACAGAAGAAGACGAATTCAAGGAGATCTACAAGCTTGATGTTATCTCTATCCCTACCAATAAGCCGGTAATACGTATTGACCACAACGATCAGGTATACAGCTCTGAAAAGGGCAAATATGCTGCTATCATCGAGAAGATCGTTGAGTGCCATGCAAAGGGACAGCCTATCCTTGTAGGTACAGTATCTATCGAGAAATCTGAGCTTCTGTCCGCTATGCTCAAGAGAAAGGGCATCAAGCATGAAGTCCTCAACGCTAAGCAGCACGCTAAGGAAGCTGAGATCGTTGCACAGGCCGGTAAGTATGGTGCTGTTACTATCGCTACCAACATGGCTGGACGTGGTACCGATATCATGCTCGGCGGTAACGCTGAATTTCTCGCAAGAGCTGCTCTGAGAAAGGACGGTATGGACGAGGATCTCATCACAGCTGCTATCGGATTTGCTGATACAGACGATCAGAATATCCTCGATGCAAGAAAGAAATACCGTGAGTATTATGATAAATTCAATGCAGAGGTAAAGGAAAAGGCTGTTGCTGTAAAGGAAGCCGGCGGACTTTATATCCTCGGTACAGAGCGTCATGAATCACGCCGTATCGACAACCAGCTCCGTGGACGTTCAGGACGTCAGGGCGATGAGGGCGAAAGCTGCTTCTTCCTCTCAGTTGAGGATGATCTTATGCGTATCTTCGCAGGCGACCGCCTCGAAAACCTCATGCGTACACTTAATGTTGCTGAGGATATGCCTATCGAGAGCAAGCTTCTTACACGTATCATCGAGTCTTCACAGAAGAAGGTAGAGGGTAACAACTTCAGTATCAGAAAGAACGTCCTCAACTATGATGACGTTATGAATACCCAGCGTGAGATCATCTATAAGCAGAGAGCACAGGTTCTTGACGGTGAGGATCTCCACGAGAGTATACTCAAGATGATGGAAGACCTCATTACATCAACTGTAAATTCTTACCTTGTTGATGAGGATGTCAAGGACGAGTGGAATCTCGTTGGACTTAAAGACCACTTCCTCGGCTGGCTTATCGGACCTGAGGATCTCACTTTTGAAGATGATGATCTTGCAAGCGTTACTAAGGAAGACATCATAAACGCTCTCAACGCAAAGGCAGGAGAACTCTATCAGGCTAAGGAATCTGAATACGGTTCTGATGTTATGCGTGAGCTTGAAAGAGTTATCCTTCTCAAGGTCGTTGATACAAAGTGGATGGCACATATCGACGACATGGAAGAGCTCAAGAAGGGTATCGGACTTCGTTCATACGGTCAGAAAAACCCTGTTATTGAGTATCGTTATGAAGGCTTCGAGATGTTCGATGCAATGGTAGAGGCTATCCGTGAGGATACTATCCGTATGCTTCTTACAGTAAGACTTCAGAAGAATGAAGCACCTGAAAGAGAACAGGTCGCTAAGCCGGATGCTCCGAATGCCGGAGCAGGTGACGGCAGCTTCTCTGAGCCTGCAAAGGCTAAGCACAAGGTCGGGGATAACGATCCTTGTCCATGCGGAAGCGGCAAGAAGTACAAGAAGTGCTGCAAGAATAAGGATAACAAGTAATTATATAGGGGCAGCTTCGGCTGCCCTTTGTTATAAATCGGCTCGGATACCACGAAAGGAATAAGATGTACGAAAACAAAACTGAAGAGCTTCCGGTCAAAGCTGTCCTCGCCTGTGTGGACACCGGGGAGTTTGATGCGGAGGTCTCCATAGATGAACTTGCAGAACTTGCTTCTACTGCGAATGCTGAGGTAGTCGGAAAGGTTATACAGCGGCGTCCGACTTATGATCCTGCTACCTGCATGGGCGCCGGCAGACTTGAGGAGCTGAAAGAGCAGCTTGATGTGCTTGGAGCTGAACTCGTCATATTTGATCATGAACTCACAGGTGTTCAGGTGCGAAATATAGAGGACATACTTGATGTCCGCGTCATAGACCGAACTACTTTGATACTGGACATTTTTGCACAGCGGGCACGAACCAAAGAAGGTAAGCTGCAAGTGGAACTTGCACAGCAGAAATACCGTCTGCCGCGGCTTACCGGAATGGGAACTGCACTTTCCCGTCTCGGAGGCGGAATAGGTACAAGAGGTCCCGGTGAGACAAAGCTTGAATCGGATAAGCGCCACATAAGAAAGCGCATATCCTATCTCGAAGCTGAACTTGAAGAATTGAAGAAACACCGTGAATTCTCACGCTCACGACGCAAAAAGGACGGCGTATTATGTGCAGCGATAGTCGGCTATACTAACGTCGGTAAGTCTACGCTGCTCAATGCTCTTACAGACGCAGGAGTTCTTGCGGAGAACAAGCTGTTTGCAACTCTTGATATAACTTCGCGGTCGATCGAGCTTCCGGACGGCAGAAGCGTTATGCTTATAGATACGGTTGGGCTTATACGCCGACTTCCGCACGATCTCGTTGAAGCGTTCAAGTCAACGCTTGAAGAAGCTGCTGCGGCTGATGTAATACTAAATGTTCAGGATCTTTCATCGACTGAACGGGAGCGTCAGGCGGAAGTAACTGAGAAGCTTCTCGAAGAACTCGGCTGCGGAAGTATACCGAAGATAAATGTAATGAACAAATCAGATGCTGCACTCTATCCGGACATGATATTTGAGGACAGCAATACAGTTATAATAAGTGCAAGGCATCACAGCGGCTTTGATAGATTGCTCAGGTGTGGCAAGGTATTTTCGGAAGAATACCTTCCTGATGGAACTCTCATTGACGCACTTGTTGATGTAAAACTCATCAAAGAAGCAGAGACTATGCTCTGTTCAGAATAGCTAACACATAAGGCAGTTTTTGGACTGCCTTATATCTTTATACTGAAAGTTTATCTGATTTACTATATTAATGGTTGTATATTGCGATTATCTTGTAAAAACACTCAAAAATTGCGGTCGATTTATGCTCACGGCACAAAATTAATATCCGCAATTGGCGTAAAATAGCACCAAAACAGTGCATTTGGAATACCGCAGCTTTATATGTAAAGTAATAGCAAAATTTGATTGGTATAATTATTCTTAGCAATAAACGACTTGAAATGTTCACAAAAATGTAATAAAATAACCATAGAAGCTTCAGAAAAGGCGGGACGTAACGCTCAAGGCGCTATGCTTTTCTGTTGCCCACATGATATTCATTATATTTATTTATTTTTGAAAGTGAGGAATGATACTCATGAAGAATGGCATATTCAAACGTGCGCTAAGCACTGTTGTTGCCGGCTTTCTGGTTTTCTCATCTGTCCCTTTCGTGGCAAAAGAGATGAAAGCTGAAGCAGCTAAGACGCTTACCACAAGTCCTGGCCATACACAGGAGACTGATTGGTATAACGATTACCATCATGAGATATGGCAGGCTGACACACCGAATTCGTCTACTATGACTCTTGCAGATGAAGGCGGCGGATTCAGCACAAAGTGGCAGTGCGGTCCTAACGGCTCAAGAGGAAACTTCCTTGCCCGCCGTGGTCTTTTCTACGGAAGACATACAGGAAAGCAATGGCGGGATTACGGTAACTTTACTTGCCAGTTCGACTGTGACTGGTCAGCAGGCACCTCGGGTAACTCACGTATTTGTATCTACGGCTGGACAGAAGATCCGCTCGTTGAGTTCTACATCATCGAGGACTGGAAGAACTGGGTTCCGAGAGCTGGCGGCAATACAGAGTATATGGGAACGGTCAATATCGACGGAAGCGATTATGATATTCTCAAAAACCCAATGAATTCATACAACATCACCAACCAGAACGGACCTTTCACACAGTATATAAGTGTTCGTAAAAATACAAGAACATCTGGTACTATCAGCATTTACAAGCACTTTGAGGCTTGGGAAAAGCTTGGTATGAAGATGGGTGACTTCTATGAAGTTGCTTTCAACGTTGAAGGTTGGGAGAGCGACGGTCAGGCTAACGTTAAGAAGAATATAATCACTTACAAGGGCGATATTCCTGATGTAACGACAGAGCCTGCAACTGCTCCGGATCCTGATTCTGACGGTAACTACATCAGTGAAGGCTTTGAATCAGGCGAGGGTGATTTCAAAGGCAGAGGCGATGCAACTGTTTCAGTAGATAACAAGAACTACTATGATGGCAAGGCGTCCCTTCTCGTAAGTGGAAGAACAAAGAACTGGCATGGAGGTGCTATCGAACTTGATAGTTCAACATTCGTACCAGGCAACACATACAGTATAAGCGCAGCTGCTCTCCAGAAGAGCGGTTCAACAAAGGATCTTAAGCTTACTCTTGAGTATACCGCAGGCGATCAGGATTGGAAGGAAGTTGCTTCCGCAGACGCTAAGAGCGGTGAGTGGACAAAGCTCGAGAATACAGAGTTTACTATTCCTTCAGGCGCTTCAAAAATGACACTTTACATTGAATCATCTGATGAAAACATCGATATCAACATCGACAACGTTCAGATCGCTAAGGCTGGAAAGTCTTCATCTGTAAAGACTGGCGGCGGTACAGTTGATTCAACATCTAATCCAAATCCAAATCCGAATCCGAATCCGAATCCTTCAGAGGAATCTCTCAAGAATGTATTTTCTAAGTACTTCAAGTTCGGTACTGCTGTAAGCGAAAACGAAGTTAAGCAGCACGGCGACTTCATCAAGAAGCACTTCAACAGCATCACTCCTGAGAACGAACTCAAGCCACAGTATATCCTTGATCAGTCAGCAAGCCAGCAGAGGGGCAACAACGTAAATCCACAGGTTACCCTCCCAAGCAGTGCAAGAACAATTCTTGACTTCGCAGTTAAGAACAACATTCCTGTAAGAGGTCATACTCTTATCTGGCACAGCCAGACACCAACTTGGTTATTCAAGGAAAACTTCAGCGATAACGGCGCAACTGTTTCCAAGGAAGTAATGGATCAGCGTATCAAGAAT
Source organism: uncultured Ruminococcus sp. (assembly GCA_900315755.1). Lineage (GTDB taxonomy): Bacteria > Bacillota > Clostridia > Oscillospirales > Ruminococcaceae > Ruminococcus. Next base: position 7,974 of record ONAI01000067.1, on the reverse strand, counting down.
TACATCAAGAATGTATTTGATATGCTCAAGAAGGAATACCCAACACTTAACCTTTATGCTTACGATGTAGCAAATGAGTGTTTCTCAGACAACTACAAGGGATTCAGAGAAGCAGGTTGGGATCAGCGTAACGGACAGTCACCTTGGATGCTTATCTACAATGACGACAGCTTCCTCGTAACTGCTTTCGCAGCAGCAAAAGAATATGCTCCTAAGGGATGCAAACTTTTCTACAACGACTACAACGAGTACTATGACAAACTCGATCCTATCTACAACCTCTGTTCAAAGCTTTACAAGAACGGAACACTTGACGGTGTAGGTATGCAGTCACACCTCGGTACAAGTCAGCCTTCAGTTGACAAGTACGAAACAGCACTTAAGAAATATGCTTCGATCGGATGCGAGATCCACGTAACAGAGCTCGACATCACAAAGGATAACGGCGCAAGTGATTCACAGCAGGCAACATCTTATAAGAACATCGTAAATGCTATCAAGAACTGTGATAAGGTAACATCACTCACAGTTTGGGGTACAAACGATAACATGAGCTGGAGACGCAACCAGCAGCCGCTCCTCTTTAACGGCAGCTACCAGCCAAAGGAAGCTTACAATGCAATTATCGCTCTTGTTCCACAGAGCGAATGGGGACAGACAAGTGATCCTCAGCCAACATCTGAAGATCCAACTGAAGAGCCAACAGAAGAACCAACAGGCATTCAGCCTACAAAGGCAGGCGACGCTAACAACGATAATTTAGTTGATATGTCAGACGTTGTTATGGTAATGCAGTATGCACTTAACCCTGCTAAGTACGGCGTTGGCAAGCAGGATGGCATAACAGAGATCGGTCTCGCAAATGCAGACGTTGATAACACTGAAGGTGTTACAGTTAACGATGCTCTTCTCATTCAGAAGTTCACACTTCACCTTACAGACAGTCTTTCTAATCCACACGCTCAAAAAAAAACTAACAACGTAACTACATCCTCTACCACAACTACTGCCACAGTTACTACCGCTGCTGATGCAAACTACTTCAAGAGTTCATTCAACAGCGATAGTGACGGATGGTCTGGAAGAGGCGATGCTTCAGTAGCTGTTAATAAGGACAACTACTACTCAGGCAACGGCTCTATCAAGGTAACAGGACGTACAAAAAACTGGAACGGTGCAGCTATCAAACTTGATAGTTCTTACAAGGCAGGAGAGACATACAGCTTCAGTGCTGCTGTTCTCCAGAAGGCAAAAGAGTCTGATACATTCAACATCACTCTCCAGTATAATGACAGCACAGGTACAGAAACCTATGACAACATAGCAACTGTTAAAGCTAATAAGAATACCTGGACAAAACTCGAAAACACAAATTACACCATCCCTGCTGGAGCAACAGACCTCATAATCTATATTGAAACAGCCGAATCAACTATCGACTTCTTTGTAGATGAGGCTGCTGTATCCGCAGCGGGAACAAAATCTGCTGTAACAACAGGTTCAGGTACAGTGGCAGAAGAGCCAGAGGTAATCTCACAGGTTGATCCTTCCAAGCCAATGATCGCAATCAGCTTCGATGATGGCTGCTCACCAGCAAACAACAAGAGAATCGTTGATGCTCTCACAGAGCAGGGCTTCCATGCAACATTCTTCTATGTAAGCAACTGGTCACAGGGCTCAGAGAATCAGGCAGAGATAAAGTATGCATACAGCAAGGGCATGGAAATTGCTAACCACACTGTATCACATCCTTCCCTCGGTCAGAAGAGTTCAGCTGAGATCCGTCAGGAAGCTGACGGCTGCCACAACTACCTCAAGAGCGTTTTAGGCGTTGAGCCTTCAAAGCTTCTGAGACTGCCTTACCTTGATCAGGGCGGCGCTGTTAAGTCTACTCTTACAGACTACGGTCTTGTAACTGATGCTATCGACACAATGGATTACAAAGATCAGACAACAAAAGATCAGATCGTTCAGACTATCAAGCAGGCTATGGCAAACGGTTCCGGCAACGGCGCAGTTGTTCTCTGCCACGAGACATATTCAAAGACTGCTGCTGCTATCGAAGAGCTTGCACCATACATCAAGGCACAGGGCTGGCAGATAGTAACTATCTCTGAGATGTTCGAGGCTAAGGGCAAGTCTATCCCATATGGTCAGATCATCACAAGAGTGTGATTCATCCGGTATTGTATCGGAATAAATTAAGGTTTCTCCAATTTTAATATCCCCTGAAAGGCAGTCGGCGCACCAACCGGCTGTCTTTTCATTTTTTGCGGTCAAATTTACGGGCTTTTGTCGGAAACAATCGCAATTTATGAATAAAAAAATTTGTTTACACCTCAATTTGCATAAATATAGCGCCATAATTTGTCTTATCCTACAAATTTTTGGTCAGAGTATTTACAAAGAATTTGAAATATACTATAATAAATGTATCAGTATGGTGAATTATTGCGAATTTTGCGCTTTATTGATGAGGGGGATGTTTTATGATAAAAAACCTGTCTGGTGACTATGAGACGGTTGAGTATGATGCAAGGAAGTATGTAATGCTTTATGATAATACTGATTATGAAGCATATCCGGTGCATTGGCATAGTGCGCTTGAAATAATAATGCCGACACAGAACGATTATATCGTCAATGTCGGAGGAGTTGATTATCAGCCGCATGAAAATGAGGTTCTGATAATTCCTTCCGGCGAACTTCATTGTATGCCGGCAGTTCGCGGAAGAAGATATATTTTCCAGTGCGATAATGCTATTCTTGGAGAGCTTCCGGCACTTGAGGCACTTATGAGAGGTGTTTCATCACCGCTTCTGATAGATGAGAATTCGGATAATGAGTTACAGGTGCTTGCGAAAAAAACTATGCTTGATATTGCTGCATTATATACATCTAAGTCTGAGCTTGCGGACGTAAGGATATATATGTGTGTACTCACATTGCTCACGGCAGTCCGCGAGGATCAACTGCGCAGAAGTCAGAGCAATATGGAGTGTGATGATGATAAGCTGAATGAATACAGCGAAAAATTCGGTACAGTTCTGAAGTATATTGATAACAATTATATGTATGACATCACTCTTGATGAACTTGCTGATGTTGCTGGTTACAGCAAATATCATTTTTCACGTATTTTCAAGCAGTATAATTCTATGTCTTACATACAGTATATTAACGCAAGGCGTACAAAAGCCGCTGAACAGCTTCTTTTTGAACCGGATATACCGATAACTGAAGTTGCGATGCGTTCAGGTTTCAAAAGTCTTACTACATTTAACCGTATTTTTAAGGATATAAAGCACTGTACTCCTACTGATTTCAAGAAACTTCTTGAAAAACGTACACTGTGACCGCATAACATTAATATTGAGAATCAGGGCGCAAAGGGAGCTCCTTCTGGCGTAATCGTGGCATAAAATTACCGAGCCCATAATTTCAGGCTCGGTAACCAACTTTTCCGCTAAGGGCAGCTGACTAAAAAAGCGCCCTTTTTGTTTGGGCGCTTAATAGGTATATGGAACATATCTGATAGCATCACGCGAAATCGAATTCGCCTTCGTACTTATTTTTGAATTCCTCAAAAACCTCATTGAGAAGTTCTTCGTCCTCAACTGATACAAAATCATCGAATTCCGGATCTTCACCGGGAAGTATCTCAAGAATCACAACTTCATCGGATTCATCATCAAACGGCAGCATAACTGCGAAAAGTCTGTCCTTATACTCAATGGTATCGAGTATTTCAAATGAAATATCATTTCCGTCATCATCGGTCAGGGTGATGTAATTAGCTTCATCCTCATCGAATTCTTCAATATCTTTTTCCATATCGCTCATAGCGTTACCTCCTAAAACAGTATGATTAATTTTAACACATATCCGTTGAAAAATCAAGTGTTAATTATTAAACCTTGTGAACTTTCGATCGTATAGGGCTTATCAGTGTCGGAAACGGTAACACTTACGCTATTACCGTGACGGGTTGCGGTGATAACAGCGCCGACCGTTCCTCCGGAGTTGTATATTGTGGTTTCAGCAGTGTGAGCGTTTTCGAGACCATAGATCACGATATGCATATGGTCTGTGTAATCATACTCGGTTATATCGGAACAATTTCCGTAAACGATAATTGAATTTGGTTTTGCATAGAGTGGGAGACCGAAATAGTCGTAATTTCTGGTGTACCAGCTGCCGCCGTTCAATTGTTCACCGGATTGGATGTCAGTCCAGATGCCGCCGGCGGGAAGATAGAATTCAGCAGTTCCTTCCTCGTTAAAAATTGGCGCAACGAGGAGGTTTTCACCGAGCATATACTGCATATCGCAGGTGAGTGCTGAGCGGTCAAAGCCGAAATCAACTGCCATAGCGCGCATCATAGGAATGCCGGTTTTATGGGTAATCACAGCATTTGAGAAGAGATACGGCATAAGGCGGCATTTTAGTTTTGTGAAATGCCTTGCGACATCGCAGCTTTCTTCGTCGAAATTCCATGGAACGCGGTAAGAATTGCTTCCGTGATAGCGTGAGTGAGTGGACATAAGTCCGAAAGCGGTCCACCTCTTATAGAGGTCGGGAGTGCCTGTTGACTCGAAGCCTGAAATATCGTGGGAGCAGAAACCAAATCCTGACATTGAAATTGAGAGACATCCGCGGAGAGTTTCAAGCATGGAAGCGTAATTAGAGAAGGAATCGCCGCCCCAGTGCACCGGGAACTGCTGACATCCGGCTGTTGCAGATCTGGCAAACAGACAGACGTTATTTTCTCCTTGTATTTCGTTCAGAGCATCAAAAACTGTTTTATTGTATAGGTAGGAATAGTAGTTGTGCATCTTGAACGGATCAGAATTATCGAAATATATGACATCTGTCGGGATACGTTCGCCAAAATCGGTTTTTATAGCGTCCACACCGAGCAATGCAAGTTCCTTTATCCTGTCGGCATACCACTTTTGTGCTTCTGGATTGGTGAAGTCGATTATAGCGAGCCCCGGCTGCCATTGATCTGTCTGGAATACTGAACCGTCCTTGTTCTTGATGAATAAGCCTTTTTCGGCAAGTTCACTGAATACAGATGAGCGCTGACCTATGTATGGATTGACCCACACGCACACCTTCAGACCGCGTTTCTTAAGACGTTCGATCATACCTTCCGGATCAGGAAAATTTGTGGTATCCCACTTGAATCCGCACCATTCAAACTCCTTCATCCAGAAACAATCGAAATGAAATACGTCCAGTGGAATGTCGCGTTTCTGCATTTCATCAATAAAACTTAGGGCAGTATCTTCAGTGTAATCCGTAGTAAAAGACGTTGAGAGCCAGAGCCCGAACGAGTAGGCAGGCGGAAGTGCGGGTTTTCCGGTAAGATCTGTGTAGCTTGAGATAACATCAGCAATGCTGCTGCCGCCGAAAATGTAATAGGTAAGCTGTTCGCCCTGTATCGAAAATGAGGTCTTTGACACAAATTCGCTGCCGACTTCAAATGATACAAATTCCGGATGTGCTGCGAAAACTCCGTAATTACGTGAGGAGACAAAGAATGGTACTGATTTATACGACTGTTCGGTGGAAGTACCGCCGTCGTTGTTCCATATATCTATTGTCTGTCCGTTTTTGACGAACGGAGTGAATTTCTCACCAAAGCCGTAAATGTATTCACCGGCTGAAATACTCAGCATTTCGCGGATATACGTGTTGCCGCCGTTATCATGTCTTGCGAAAAAACGTTCAGGAGTTTTGCTTCTGAAACTGTCATCGGTTACGATAAGGGAAGTGGTAGGCCATTCTGCACGGGTTAGAAGCCTGTCATCGTAATAGTAGGCAGCACTCCACGCGCAGCCTCGAGGTGGTATCTTGACTCTGGTTCTGCCGGAAATCAATTCGGTAGAGCCGTCCTCATTTGCGATGATCTCAGGAGTGAAGTTCTCGTCCTCGTAAAGCTGGAACATTGGCGGTTTTCTGACTGCACCTGAAAAGTGTTCTATCGTAACCTTGATACTGTTTTCGAGTGTTGAAGTTAAGCGTATTGTCAGCAGAGGACCTGAAAGTGTCATAGCGCGGTTGGCTATCCACTTGCTTACAGTGTAAATCGTTATACCGCGGCGGTCGATTTCGATGTCGTAAATCTGAGTTGCGTAATCAACTGTGCAGCCGAGTTTTTCGAGCCAGTAACCGTCCGAAAACTTCATAGATTCATCTCCTTAAAAGAATGCCGCACAATAAAAAGTGTGCGGCATTATAAATTTTATTGTGATACAGCGATCAAAGCATAGAAGCGCGGAGCTCTTCGCCGCTGAGTTTAGAAAGGTAAGCAGGAGCAATATCGAAAGCTGTCTTGCATCCGGTCGCACCTTCCTTGCTGAGTCTGCCGAGTGCTCTTGCATAGCAGATAAGAACGCTTGCTGTGAACTCAGGGTTGGACTCAAGCTTGAGGGAGTATTCTATCATCTGGTGAGTTTTCTCACCGTCGCCAGTGAGACCGCTTCTCATAACGAAGCCGCCGTGAGGCATTTTGTTGTGCTTAGCATCGAATTCTTCTTCACTGATGAAGTTTACAGTTGTATCATACTCATCGAAGTAATTCTTCATAGTTTTGATGTCGTTCTCGATTTTAGCGAGATCAGCGCCTTCTTCCGGAACTACCCAGCATTCTCTGAGGTGCTTCTGACGAGTTGTGAGTTCAGGCTGACTGCCTGAACGAACAGCTTCCATAGCTGATTCGATCGGAACTGTATACTGGATACCCTTCTTAACGCCTTCAACGCGTCTGATAGCATCGGAGTGGCCCTGGCTTACGCCTTTTCCCCAGAAAGTATAGCTCTTTCCGTTAGGAAGGATAGATTCAGCATAGAGTCTGTTGAGTGAAAAGAGGCCTGGATCCCAGCCGAGTGAAATAAAAGCGAGGTGACCGCTTTCCTTAGCAGCCTTATCAACATTTGCGAAATGCTCAGGTATTCTTGCGTGAGTATCGAAGCTGTCGATGACGTTGAAATTCTTAGCAAGAGCCGGAGTCTGCTTTGGAAGATCAGTAGCACTTCCGCCGCAGATGATCATAACATCGATCTGATCCTTTACGGATTCAGCGTCATCAATCTTGAAAACTTTTGCGCCTGCGGTGAGGGGCTTCACAGCAGAAGGATCTCTGCGGGTAAAGATACCGGCAAGTTCCATGTCGTCGTTCTGTCTGATAGCAAGTTCAACACCTCTGCCGAGGTTGCCGTATCCTGCGATACCGATTCTTAATTTACTCATAATAGTATTACCTCCTTGATGTACTCGCCATTGAGTACAACTATTCTTTATAAATTATAGCACACATTTTTTTAAAATGCAACAATTTACAAGTATAATTTGTCTTGGATAACAAAAAAATTTCAGATAAACAATAGTTTCTTACTTGTTGATGATTCTTACTCTGATAACGCCGTCAACAGCATTGATCTTTCCTTCAACAGAAGCCGGGATGTCGCCGATAACATCAAGCATTGTGTAAGCGAAGTCCTTCTTGCTTGCGTTTACCATATTCTCGATATTGATACCCTCGTTTCCAACAACAGTAGTGATAGAAGCGATAGTTGTAGGAACGTTCTTGTGGATAACGCAGATCTTTGTACCCTGAGCTTCCATAGCAGCGTTAGGAAGGTTTACACTGTTCTTGATATTACCATTTTCGATGTAATCAATAAGCTCTTCAGCTGCCATAACAGCACAGTTGTCCTCACTTTCAGGGGTTGAAGCACCGAGGTGTGGGAGAACAATAACATCGTCAACGCCGAGAACGATGTCGTCAGCGAAGTCAGTAACGTACTTGGCAACCTTACCGTCAGCGATAGCCTTGACAACAGCTTCACTGTTGATGAGCTCACCTCTTGCGAGGTTGATGAGACGAACGCCGTCCTTCATCATAGCGATCTGCTCAGCATCGATAGTATTCTTTGTCTGAGGAGTGTAAGGCATATGGATAGTGAT